>JAGAHY010000130.1 GCA_017626815.1 Bacilli bacterium
CATAGGTGACATTGTCATAGGCGGCGAGACCGATCTTCATGGCTTTGGCTGCGTCGCCAGAAACCGAGGTTCCATGGTGATCCACAAGTCCAGTCGCGCTTTGGCTAGCCAAGACGTTATTTAGGGCGTCGTGGGCCGAATCTCCGATGGCGAAATAATAGTCGCCTTTATCAAAGACATAGCAGCCTTTCTTACTCGAATCCGCCCCGTTAGTAGCGTTTTCGTCATAGGTAGCGAAGAGATAATCTGAGCATTCTAAGGTGATATCTTCGCTTTCTCCTGCCGCGAGCAAAGAACTCTTGCCAAAGTCGATGAGCTGAATGGCGCTCTTCTCGGCTTGTCCTTCGTCATAAGGAAGGGAGACGTAAAGTTGGACGGCAGATTTAGACTTACCTGAATAAGCGTTTGAACCATTGTTTTTCACGTTGACCACCGCTTTCACCGTATGGGCATTTTGGTCCCAGGTAAGGGATTTTAGGGTCTGTGTGAAGTCCGCGTAAGAGGTACCATAGCCAAAGGGATAAGCCACTTCATCCGCATAATTCCAAGACGGTGAGACATAGGCGCCTTTGCTAGAAGTCGCGTTATGAAGCCCCTTAGCTTGATCGAAATAACGGGTCTCATAATAACGGTAGCCGACGTAGATGCCCTCGGCCTCGATGATATAATTCTCGTTGAGGTTGGTGAAATGGCCATAGTCAAAGGCGTTTTGGACCGCGGGGCTCGACAAGGAGTTCGCCGCGTAAGTATCCACAAAATGGCCAGAAGGATCTGCGTTGCCAACAAGCAAGTCTGCTACGCCAGTGAAGCCTTTTAAGCCCGGGCCGCCAATCCATAAAGCGGCATCGACGCCAAATTCTTCTTTTTCGAGGAAACCGAGTTCCAACGGATAAGGAGAATTGATGAGGACAATGCTCTTTTGGAATTTGCCCGAGTCCTTAACCATGCGGAGCAAATCGGCCTCGGATTGGTGAAGAGCCAATTGGGAAACGCCATCGGCATCGCTGGCGAAAAGGTCTTTTCCTTCACCGCCGTCGCGGGAGAGAAGGATGATCGCGACGTCATTATAAGCGTCCGCATAAGAGGCCTTTAGTTCATCCGTATAGAAGGCGATGTTTTCTTCGCCGATAGAGGACTTGAGGCCGTCTTTATTCTCCACCGCCACTTTCACGCGGCCGGTGGATGAACCCTGATAAGCGTCCCATAAGGTGGGATTAATATGGAATCCCGCCGCTTCAAGCGCCCCTTTATAAGTGACCCTGCGGCTTTCATCAAACCCAGAACCACCGGAGTTACCACGGTAATAGGGGTCGACGGAAGCGCGTCCAAATAATGTTACATTGCGTTCATTGGCTTTAAGAGGAAGCGCGTTATTTTTGTTTTTGATGAGGACAGCACCTTCCGCCTCGGTTTGGACGTCGTGCTTGTCGCTAGCCTCCACGAATTTCTCGCGGGTGTCATAATCAATGGAATAATACGAGTCGGTGACGGTCTTGCTTCCGAATGTCCCTAGGGCGATGGAGACTTGGCCTTCCCACTTGAAGAGTAAGGAAGAGGAGAAGGCCATCGTCGCCATGACCAGAGTGGAAACTGCCGCCAGGCCTCGCATCAATGGCATGTTCTTGCGCATATGCGTAGGCCTTTCTTAATTACTTTAATTCAGCAAAATCAAAGGAATTGTTTTCGGTATCCGCAACGATTTCGACACCCGCGGTGAGAAGCGTCATTTCTTCGCCGGTATAGTAGCCAGCTCCGGCGGTGAGGTTGCCAACGCCAAGGACATAGCCACCGGTGGGCACGCTGAGTTCGACAGTGTCGAGGCCTTCTTCGATGGAACTGGTGTAGGTCCCTTTGTAAACCGACATCATCGCACCGCGATCATTGCAAACCGCTTCTTGGTTTCCCGTATTCTCGGGGTCAAAGGCTAAGTCACCCGAGAGATGTTTGGCGGTGACGGTCAAGACGTAGGTGTTGTCGGCGAGAAGTTCGACGTGCTGGGTGGCACCGCTGACTTGCTTGAAGGTATAACCAGGGTAGGCGCTCATGAAGGAGAAGGTGCCCGCGAGATAATTCTTCACGCCCTCAGGCATGGCAAGCGTTTCATCTGCGATAGTGGCAAGTTGGGCATAATCGAAGCTATACGTTTCCGCGTCGACGAGGATGGAGAGGGCTTCGATGGCAGGTGCGCCGACATAGCTGCCCGCGCCGCCGGCAAGGTTGCCCGTAGAAAGGAAATAACCCGAGGTCGGCTTGGCAAGGTCGAGGGTGATTAATCCTTCTTCGTCCTTCGCGGTATACGAACCGTAATAACGGGTGAGGCTTTGTCCGCGGTCGACGACTTCCTGCGCCGAGGTGGTGTCGCCATTGTTTTGAGGATCGAAACTTAGGGAGCCCGAAAGCATCTTGCTGGTTAATGTGAGAGCATACGTGTTGTCGTCGTAGATCTCGACGCTTTGGGTGAGGAAGGTGAGTTGCTTAAAGGTGTAGCCGGGATAAGCGGACATGAAGTTATAGGAACAGGCGCCATACGCGGCGAGCAACGTAGCTTCTTTTTCTTCTTCGGAAGAGGACACTTCCGTGGTTTTGTTGGAAACGGATTCAGAGGACGGGGTAACGGAGCTGGAAAGACCAGTAGCACTGGAATTGGATGCGGAATTGCCGCCACAAGCTGCGAGAACGAGCATGCTGGAGCTGAGCAAGAAGAGTGATTTGAGAGATTTCATGGAATGTATTTCCTCCTGATGGGTGAAAGGGGTAAGCGCTTTCATCGGGAAGATTATAGAAATCGCATCGACCTATTTTCCGCGGCCCTACCTATTCCCCGATACCTTCATCCCAAATTATCGAGCGTCCTAAATTAAGGTGGCGGAACCTTAGAATAGGTCGGTAAAATTAAGATAGGGCGGAACAGCGTCACAATATTTCCTGAAAGCGCGGGAAAAATCATGATTAAAGTAGCCATTTTGGACGACGAAGATATTGAAATTGAAACCATCTCCTCCTACCTAGGGCGTTATGGCAAAGAGAAGGACGAGGTTTTTCAAATCTCCGTTTTTAAAAACGCCGTTTCTTTCCTTGAGGATTATAAAGCGGACTATCAGCTGGTCTTCATGGATATCTGCATGCCCTACATCAACGGCATCGACGCAGCCAAGATTCTGCGGGAAAAGGACGAGAACGTCCCTTTGATTTTCGTGACCTCGTTAGCCCAATACGCGGTGGATTCCTATAAGGTCGAAGCCAGCGACTACCTGCTTAAACCATTGTCCTATATCGACTTTAATCTTTCTTTAACGCGCGTATTGCGGAAGATCACCAAGGACGATTCCATCGTCATCTCTTATAAGAACGAATTCCAAAAACTCCGCATATCCGACATTATTTATGTGGAAACCGCGACGAACCACCGTATTATCTATCATACCAAGAAAGGAGATTTCACCCGCTTTGCTTCGTTAAAGAAAGCGGAAGATGAACTCAACAATAAAGGCTTTGCTTGCTGCAATCAGTGTTACTTAGTGAACCTCAATTTCGTAGCCAATGTTGAAGGATACGTCTGTACCTTAAACGATGGCACGCAGCTGCAAATCTCGCAGCCCAAGAAAAAGAGTTTCTTCGCCACCTTTAACATGCGGTATCTATCATAATGCTGGGCTTTTTAGGACCTTATCTTCGTTACACCGTCGTCTATGGACAAGAATCCATCACCCTATTTTTGTATTTGGTCGTCCTGACGTTTTACAAGAAGAAGCATCCGTTATATTTAGTTCGCCTCATCTCTAGTTTCGTCGTCGGTATCTTTTTCACCGTTTTGCTCTCCCTCATCCGCACGAGTTTGGATGTTGAGGGCATCCGGATGCTTTGCATGATGATGCTTCATGGCTATCTTATCGGCATTTTGTTTCTTTGCTATCAAGAGTCCATCGCGGAAATCTTTCTTTGTTACGCTGCCATCGTTGCCGCGAAAAACTTTTCTGGAACCCTATTCGCTTTGCTCCTTAATATGTTTGGCATCAATGACTTATACAGCATGTCCTTCTTTAAAGAGGGCGGCGATAGTTTGGTCATCGACTGGCTCATTTATTGGGCGATCCATGCCGGCTTGCTTATCCTTATTTATATATTATTAAGAAAGAGGGAAAGCCTCCAAGATGAGCGCAGCGCGCAACAAGCTATCGCCATTGCTTCCATTACTTTGGGTGTCTCCGTAATCCTCTCCACGTTTACGCGTTATTATCAAGAAAACGACTTCGTTTTATCGGTTCTTATCAAGGTTCTTTACCTCGTCATTTACTCGTTTATCCTTGCATTCCGCGCGAATTTGCTCACTTTTAGCCGGACCAGCAAAGAGCTTCAAGTGACCGAACAGATGCTTTATGAAGAGAAGAAACATTATCTCGAAATGAAGACCAACATCGACGCCATCAACATGAAATGCCATGACTTAAGGCATCACTTGAATGGCATTGAAAATAAACTAACTAGCACCGAGGTAGAAGAGTTAAAAGCCGCGATCGAAATCTATGATTCCTCCATCAAGACGGGGAATGAGATCGTGGATACCATCCTCTATCAAAAGAAACTCGAATCGGATAAACAACACATCCATTTCAAATATCTTGTTGACACGCGGCAACTGGGGTTCTTACCTAGCGGGGATCTCTATTCCTTGTTATCGAACGCCTTGAATAACGCCTTTGAAGCTGTGACGCATGTTGACGAGCAACTGCGGATGGTTTCGTTAAACATCGCCACCATAGACAGGAACGTCCACATCGAAGTCAGCAACTATTTCAACCCTCAAAACCAAATCGATTCCGGTACATCCAAGCAAGACAAGACTCACCATGGCTATGGCCTAAAAAGCATGGAATATGTCGTTCATAAGCACGGTGGCAAACTCCTTGTTGAAAAGGAGGACAATATCTTTATTCTCTCCCTTGAAATCCCCGTCATTTCTAACGAAAAATCAAAATAACGGCTGCAAAAGTTGATTGTTTTAAAGAAAATTGTTAATCGCGCTCTCATGGTATTTATTTAGCGTGACCATTAACGGGGCCATCTCATTCGCCTAGCCAAACGATTGGTCGCTCGAATTCTTCGTCTTATCCGAACCAACGGTGAAGACCACAACAATCAAACTACGGAAGTCTTCCGATATCCCATCTCGCGCAGCGTTTCTTCCCCTACTACAATCCCTTTTTGGCAGTGTAGTTTGAAAAGACGGGATCGTGCTATGCGTTGAAACTACGCGATTCATCCAGCAATGAATAAGAAAACCGCAGCTTATTCCCCATTGTGTTTGGGAACTTTTGCTGCGGCTAAGTTGCTTATTCGTTGCTTTCGGAAGAACTTTCCGTGCTCTGCTGAGAACTATCCGACTCGCTGCTAGGACGCGTTACCGCAAATCCTGGACGGGATTCGCTTCGTTGTTCTTGGGAAGCCGATGGCTCCGCATTCGCTGTCGCGTTATGCCGGACGATGAGAGGCACGCCAACCCCTGCACCTATCGCTACCAAAGACAAGATCGATAGAGTCAACGTCAAGCCTTTCCCTTTAAAGGAATGGCGTCCCTCACCGGGAAAATCACCAGAGGTTAATAGAATCTGCGAAGGGAGGACATGGAAGTAATCGCAGAAGAGTTCAATCACGGCAAAGGGAGGAATCTGCCTGCCCTTCTCGTAGTTACGTAAACTTTTTGCGGAAATACCGATTTTCGCCGCCAAATCCTCTTGGTTTAGGCGATAGGCCTCCCGGATTAAGGATAGCCTCGCAGCAAGCTGATCTTGCGTAAGAAACTCCGCTTCGTCCGTTACCGGATGAGTCTCTTCGCTCCGAAGATGCAAATCATCGACGGAGCATTCCAAAAAGGAACAGATTACAGGAATGAGATCGCAAGATAATGAACCTTCCGTGCTTTCCAAACGGGAGATAGCTTGAGGGGTGTAATGCAAAAGGTCCGCTAATTCTTTTTGCGTATGGCCTAGTTGCTTCCTTCTCCAGGATATGTAAGCACCGAAATTCATTTTTCCCATAGTGTCGCCCATCAGTTGGATAAGAGGCCTTTTCTTTAAAAAGAGGAGACCTTTTGCCCCGCCCACAGGCAAAAAGATACCCCGCTTGAAAAGATAGTCAACGGACATTTTGTTGATTGTATTTTTTATCGGCTATGCTTCCTGCCATAAAACTGATGATTAAAGCAATAAATCGAGAAATAATGCCTATTTTGTTGGACAAATTACGATTTTTTGTATGATTTGGAGAAGACAAATGTTTCCAGAATGGAACGTCCTTTTATCGTTAATTTCAGTGGCATCATAGCAAAAATCACGTCATTCATTTTTGTCAGTACAAAGGTGATTTTCAACACAATATAAAAATGTTCCATTTCCTATCCTGACCAATGGCGAATTGTGGCGACTTGTTTGCGTAATTCAGCATCCGTAATTAGTGTCATGACCCAGAAAGCCCGTTTTTGGCCCGCTACATGGCTTTTTCGTTATCGGTGAGACATTCCTCGTCAGAACCAAAAAAGCGCCCCGAAGGACGCTTTATGTGTCTTAGAGAAGACTTAGCGATCAGACCAACGAACGAGCGTGACTTCCGCCGCGTCGCCGCGACGTTCGCCAAGCTTGAACGAACGGGTGTAACCACCATTGCGGCCCGACATGCGGGGGCCGAGTTCGCTGAAGAGCTTCTTGAGCGCTTCGTCGCTGCGGAGCGTTTGCGCCGCAAGACGGCGAGCATGGAGGTCGCCCCTCTTGGCGAGGGTGATCAAGTGATCGGCGAGCTGTTTGAGCTCTTTGGTGACACCGCTGGTGACCTTGACTTCTTCGTGCATGACGAGGTCGGTCACGACATTGCGGAGCATCGCTTTGTTCTTCGAAGCGGTATAACCGGTTTTGAAGCGGACACCAGTCTTACCGTGGACGTTCTTTCTTCCTTGTGCAGCCATGGTTTATTCTCCTACATAATCGCGGAAGTGTAGGCCGTGGGCCGCGAGTTTCTCTTTGACTTCCTTGAGCGATTTCTTGCCGAGGTTACGGACTTTCATCATTTCTTCCTCGGTCTTTTGGGTAAGTTCTAACACGGTCGTGATACCCGCCCTCTTGAGGCAGTTGTTGGAACGGACGCTGAGGTCGAGTTCCTCGATGAACATGTTCTGGAACTTGTTGTCCTCGGTGCGGACCTCCTCTTTGACGAGGCGGATGCCCTGGACTTTTTCTTCAAGCGCGATGAACTGCTGGAAATGGGAGATCAACAGTTGGGCGGCAAGGGCCACAGCTTCGTGGGGCTTGACGGAACCATTGGTCGTGACTTCGAGGGTGAGTTCGTCGAACTTGGAGTCATGAAGGACGCGGGTCGGCTCGACGCTATAGGCGACTTTGACGACGGGCGAGTAGTTGGAGTCGGTGGTGATGACGCCGACGGTATCGATGCGGCGCTCGAGCTTGTTGGTCTCAGCGGTGACATATCCGCGGCCATTGGCGGCGAAGATGGTCATCACTAAGTGGGCGTCGCTATTGAGGTGGGCGATTTCAAGATCAGGATTGCAGCAGCTCACAAGGGCGGGCAATTCAAGATCGCCAGCCTTGAGGGTGCAAGGCCCCTTCACATCGACTTCGATGCGCTTGAGGTCCGAGGAATTATCATCGATCTTCAAGACGAGTTCTTTGAGGTTGAGGATGATCGCGGTGACGTCTTCCTCGACTCCTTTTAACGCGGTGAATTCGTGGCGGGCGCCTTCGATTTGGACGGCGACCACAGAGGCGCCGGGGAGGGCGCTAAGCAACACGCGGCGGAGGGCATTGCCGAGGGTGATGCCGAATCCTCTTTCCAGAGGAGAAGCAACAATCTTGGCATAGTGCTCGTTTTCGTCATTGACGGCGATGCCGATCTTCACGGGCTCGAACGGGTTGGGGAGTTTGATCTCTTCGACTTTATTTTCGGCTTTGTTGGCCATTGATTTTCCTCCTATTGGTTAGTTATGTTGTAGCGATTGTGATTAGAGACTAACCACGGGGGCGCTTCGGCGGGCGGCAACCGTTATGAGGGATCGGAGTGGTATCTTCGATGGACGTGACCTGGAGGCCGACGACGGTGAGGGCGCGGACGGCAGATTCACGGCCGGCGCCAGGTCCTTTGACCTCGACGTCGACGGTACGGAGACCCTGATCGAATGCAGTTTTGGCAGCGGCTTCAGCGGCAAGCTGAGCGGCGAAGGGAGTCGATTTCTTCGCGCCTTTGTAACCGAGGGCACCGGCAGAGGACCAGGCGATGACGTTGCCTTGGACATCGGTGATGGTGACGATGGTGTTGTTGAAGGTCGCGTGGATGTGGGCGACGCCCTTAGTATAAGACCGTTTGATTTTTTTCTTACGGGCGGTCGTGGATTTCTTAGTGTTAGCCATGATTTCTTACCTCCGTATTACTTACCGGCCTCTTTCTTGTTGGCGATGGTCTTCCTCTTACCTTTGCGGGTACGGGCGTTGGTACGGGTCCTTTGACCGCGGACGGGAAGGCCTTTTTTGTGACGGATGCCACGATAGCAGCCAATTTCGGTAAGGCGTTTGATGTTGAGGGCGACTTCGCGGCGGAGGTCACCTTCCGTGTGATATTTGGCGACTTCACCACGAAGAGCGGTCAATTGCTCATCGGTGAGGTCTTTGGTGCGAATGTCTTCGCTGACGTTGACGGCGGCGCAGATTTTCTTCGCCGTGGTGTCGCCGATTCCGTAGATGTAAGTGAGGGAAACGACGATGCGCTTTTCATTGGGGATATCTACCCCGACAATACGTGCCATTTTCTAGCAATCCTTTCTCAGCTCAACCCTGACGCTGTTTGTGCTTGGGGTTGGAGCAGATAACCATTAGCTTACCGTGACGGCGGATAACCCTGCACTTGTCACAGATCGGCTTGACAGACGGTCTGACTTTCATTGTTTTTGCTCCTAATTCTTGTGGTGGTATCTTCAGTTGCGATACCTGAACGTAATGCGCCCACGTGTTAAATCGTAAGGTGAGAATTGGACGGTGACCCGATCACCGGGGAGAATCCGAATGAAGTTCATGCGGATTTTACCCGAAACGCAGGCTTGGACCACGGCTCCATTATTGGCGAGCTTCACCTTGAAGTTGGCGTTGGGTAGACATTCCAACACCGTCGCCTCGACTTCGATGCAGTCTTCTTTGCTCAAGTTGACCCCTTTCCGCTCAAGAGAGCTTTGTCAATATCTCGCATCCATCCTTGGTGACGACCAACGTGTTTTCGTAATGGCTGGTGAGCTTGCCGTCTTTGGCAAGGACGGTCCAACCATCGGGAAGAACGCGAACATTTGGCTTTCCTTCGAGAATCATGGGTTCGACGCAGATGGTCATGCCTTCCCGCAGCACCGGTCCCCTACCGGGGGTTCCGTAGCATGGGATGGCCGGATCTTCGTGCATTTCCCGCCCGATTCCGTGTCCCGTGTATTCCCTCGGGACGGAGCAGCCATACTTTTTGGCGGTCTCTTCAATGGCGTGGGAGATATCTCCGACGTAGGCCCCTGGTTTTACCAGGGACATAGCATTATAGAAGCATTCTTCGGCGATGGCTATCATTCTTTTTTGCCTTTCGCCAACAATGCCGACCGGATAGGTCCTCGCGGCGTCCCCGCAGTAGCCATTTTTCTTGGCGACTAAGTCGAGGGTGATGATGTCCCCATCCCGCAGAATCTTCTTCGTGGAGGGGATGCCATGGAGGATGCAATCGTTGACCGATGCGCAGACAGAGCCCGGATAGCCATAGTAGCCAAGCTCGCCGGGGTAGGCCCCTTCCCTGCGCACGATTTCGTCGATTTTGTCGTTTAACGCTTTGGTGGAGACGCCAGGAACGACATATTCCCGAATCTCCTCAAGCGCCACCGCGACGACGCGGGAAGCCTCGGCGATGAGGCTAATTTCCCGCGGCGACTTAACGATGATCATTGGTTGGCCTTCAATAGCTCCGAGATTTCCGCGGAGACTTTCTCTAAACCGATCATGCCATCGAAATGGTGGTATAGACCCTCCGCTTTGTAGAAGTCCACCAGCGGAGCGGTTTGTGCGTAGTAGTTATCCAGACGGATTTTGAACGACTCTGGATTGTCGTCTTTGCGTTGGATGAGCTCGGCGCCGCAACGGTCGCAGATGCCCTCTTTCGCGGGTTTCATGGTGTTGACGTTATAAGAAGCGCCGCACTTGGGGCAGACTCTGCGGCCCGCAATGCGTTCCATGAGGACCTCATCGGGGACGGTGATGTCGACGACGAGATTGACCGCGCGCCCGATTTCCGGACCCATGGTCTTTAAAGCCTCAGCCTGGGCGATGGTGCGCGGGAAGCCATCGAGGAGATAGCCCTTGGCGCAGTCATCCTGGCTAAGGCGCGAACGCACCAAGTCGATGGTGAGTTCGTCGGGGACAAGGTCACCGCGCTCGATGATGGCTTTCGCCTTCAAGCCGAGCTCGGTTCCCTTGGAAATGTTTTCGCGGAAGATATCGCCCGTGGAAATGTGCGGGAGGTTGAATTCATCGATGATGCGGGTCGCTTGGGTGCCTTTGCCGGCTCCCGGGGGACCCATGAGAATGATGTTAAGCATTACATGCCTCCTTGTACTTCTTCGAACGATTTACCGGCGAGCAAGCCGTCGATCTGCGAGTTAAGCTCGATACAGACGCCGACGACGATGATCATGCCCGTGCCGCCGATGGCGAGGCTAGAATCCGCACCGAACACGCCCGAAAGCGTGAGGATGATGGGGATAGCCGCGATGGTGGCGAGGGCGAATGCGCCGATGAAGGTGACGCGGTTGAGCACCTTGCGGACATAACGTTCGGTCTCTTTGCCAGGGCGGATGCCCGGGATATAGGAACCGTTCTTTTGGAAGTTGTCCGCCATGTTCTCCGGATCCATTTGCATCTCGGAGTAGAAGAAGGTGAACGCCACGATCAATACGATGTAGATGAGTAGACCCCACGGCATATACCACGTGCTTCCGTTGACGCCTGGCATGGGGAACATCTCACTGTAGGAGAAGATCTTGAGCCATTGGGCGTTCCCGGCGTCGGCGCTGATGAAACTGGCGATGACGCTCGGGGCCATCAGGATGGACGAGGCGAAGATGACGGGGATAACACCGGCGGAGTTGACCTTGATGGGCAAGAACGAAGCCTTGGCCATGGAGGCGCTTTGTCCGCCTTTCCCGGCGTGTTGGACGGGGATTTTGCGTCTGGCGAGCTCGAAGAAGACGACGCCAGATACAATGAGGAGCAAGGCAAGGATGTAGAGGACGAATTGGAAGGAGCCCTTGATGACCGCTTGGTCACCATGGCCCACATTCACCATCACCCACTTCTGCCAAGCGGTGCTGATTTGGATGGGGAGGGAACGGACACATCCGGCGAAGATGATGACAGAGATACCGTTTCCTAAGCCTTTTTCCGTGATTTGGTCGCCGAGCCAGAGCGAGAGCATCGTTCCAGCCAGCAATACCGTGACGATGTAGGCGTAGGACCAGAAACTCCCCTGCATGGAGGAGTCGATGAATCCGATGTAATCGGAATTCTCCATCGTCTTGATGATGCCATAGCCTTGAACCGCGCCTAGTAAGAGGCACAAGTACCTCGTCGACATCTCGATCTTCTTGCGGCCGTATTGACCTTGTTTGGATAGTTCGGTCAGGGCCGGTAAGACATCTTTAGACAGAAGTTCGACGATAATCTGGGCGGTAATGTAAGGCGACACGCCTAGCGCGAAGACGGAGAAGTTCGATAACGCTCCGCCTCCTAAAAGGTCCATTAGGGCAAGCGCGTTGCCCGAATTCATGGCATCGGCTAAGCCGCTTTTGGGTTGCACGAGAGGCACCGTGATGGCCGCCCCAATCCTGACGACGAAGAGAATCATGATCGTAAAGAAGATACGACCCACGATTTCCTTGTTTTTGAAGATTGAGACGAATTTGCGCATCAGAGTACCTTCGCTTCACCACCGAGGGCTTCGATCGCTTCTTTGGCTTTGGCGGAGAACGCCTTGGCCTCGACGACGAGTTTCCTCTCTAAGGTGCCTTTCCCAAGGACTTTCAAACCGTCGAATTCCTCTTTGATGAGGCCTTTCTCGATGAGGAGAGCGGCATTGACGGTCGTTCCGTCCTCGAAGCGATTAAGGCGGTCGAGGTTAACGATAGCGTAAATGGTCTTGCGACCTTTGTGGGTTTTGCGAACGCCGAACTTCGGGAGACGGCGGGCAATGGGGGTCTGACCACCTTCGAAGCCGTTGGCTTTGGTGTGGGCGTGGGCACCCTGGCCCTTCATACCCTTACCGGCGGTCTTGCCGTTTCCGGTGCCACGGCCCCTACCCTTGCGGAAGGAGTCGGTGCGGGAACCGGCGACGTTTTGTAACGTGGAGAGAGAGGACATAATTATTTATCTCCTTTCGGGGCCACGGGGGCCTTGTTGGCCTTGCGGGCGCGGATTTCCTCTTCGGTCTTCTTGCCGCGAAGGACCATGATCTTGTCATAGGACTTCAAGGCGCGGAGGCCAGCGTCGGTGGCGCGGATGACGTTGATCGGGGCGCGGGAGCCGTAGACCTTGGAGACGACGTTCTTGACGCCGGCTAATTCAAGGATGGCACGGACCGGGCCACCGGCGACGACGCCAGTGCCAGGGTTGGACGGTTTGAGGACGACTTTGGTGGAGCCGAATTTGCCTTCGACGTCGTGGGCGAGAGTGTCGCCTTTGACGATGTCGATCTTGTACATGCTCTTGCGAGCTTTCTCAAGGGCTTTCTTGATGGCATCGGGGACCTCACCGGATTTGGCGAGGGCGTAGCCATAGGAGCCTTTGCCATCGCCGACGACGGCGAGGGCGGAGAAGCGCACGTGCTTACCACCTTGGACGGTCTTGGAGACGCGGTTGATGGCGACTACCCTTTCGAGGAGGTCATCGCCTTCGCGGCGGAATCCGCCACGTCCGCCACGTCTTTCGGAGGGGCGGCCGCGATGGGAACCGTCTTTGCGATCACCCGGGCGGGGTGCGCTGGCGGAACCATGGGGCTCATAGCCGCGGTTTTCAGCAGGTTTTTCTTCCGCGACGGGCGCGGTAACTTTGTTTTCTTCTTCCATGGCTATTCTCCTTAGAACTTGAGTCCGCCTTCCCTAGCGGCATCCGCTAACGCGGCGACGCGGCCGTGATAGAGGTAGCCACCACGGTCGAAGGCAACGACTTCGATGCCTTTGGCGAGGGCTCTTTTGGCAAGCTCGGCGCCGACTTTGGCAGCAGCTTCGCAGTTGGAGCCATTGGCGAGCTTGAGTTGGACGGACGAGCAGGAGACCAACGTGGCACCCTTGGTGTCATCGATGATCTGAGCTTCGATATGCTTGTTGGAACGGAAGACGCAGAGGCGGGGCTTTTCGGCCGTGCCGGAGATCTTGGCGCGAACGCGGAGGTGCTTGCGGGCACGGACGACGTTCTTAGATGTCTTTTCGATCATGGTTTATCCCCTCCTATTACTTCTTGCCGCCGGTGGCACGCTTACCTTCTTTGAGGGTGACGTGTTCACCTTTGTAGCGGACGCCTTTGCCACCGTAGGGCTCAGGACGCTTGGTGTCGTGGATGAGCGCGGCGGTTTGGCCGACTTTCTGTTTGTCGATACCCTCGACCACGATGTGGGTATCGTCGGTGGCGGAGATTTTCACGCCGTCGACCGGTGCGATGACGACTTCGTGGGAGTAGCCGACATTGAGCACGATGGAGGTTCCTCTCATGGAGCAACGATAACCGATGCCCTGGATTTCGAGTTCCTTCTTGAATCCTTCGTGAACGCCTTTGATGGCATTGGCGAGGTTGGCTCTTACAGTACCGTGTTGCGCGACGGAAGCGGGGTTGTCGTTAGCGCGGGCAACATGGGCGACGCCGGCATCCACAGAGACGCTTATGCAGCTGGGATAAGTCACATTTAATTCGCCTTTGGGGCCTTTGACGTCGATGACGCCTTCCTTGATTTCCAAGGTGACGCCTTCAGGAAGAACCACGGGTTTGAGTCCGATGCGAGACATATTGTTTTCTTCCTTTCTTGATTACCAGACGTAGGCGAGGATTTCGCCGCCGACGTTGGCTTTTCTAGCTTCTTTATCGGTGAGCAAGCCGTTGGGGGTGCTCACGATGGCGATTCCTAAGCCCTTGAGGACGCTAGGGATCTTATCGGCTTGAGCGTAGACGCGAAGACCGGGTTTGGAGACGCGCTTCAAGTTGGTGATGACGCGCTCGCCGGAGTTGGAATACTTCAAGACGATGGTGAGGGTCTTCTTGCCCTTCTCCTCGGAGACCGAGAAGTCGTTGACGAAGCCTTCTTTTTTGAGGATTTCCGCAATGCCGACCTTGATGGAAGAAGAAGGCATGGAGACTTCTTCGTAGCGTAACGCGTTGGCGTTGCGGATGCGGGTGAGCATATCTGCGATGGGATCTGCGTTCATGACTTTCTCCTTTCTTTACCAAGAGGCCTTTTTCATGCCAGGGATCTCACCTTTGTAGGCGAGTTCACGGAGGCAGATGCGGCACAGACCGAATTTACGGATGACGCCGTGGGGACGTCCGCAGCGCGAGCAGCGGGTGTATTCACGGACGGCGAATTTCTGTTTGCGTTGAGCTTTTGCAATTAAACTTTTCTTAGCCATTGTCGTCACTCCTTATTTGCGGAAGGGCATGCCGAGCTTCTCAAGCAAGGCGGCCGCTTCTTTGTCGGATTTCGCAGTCGTGACGAGGACGATGTCCATGCCACGGATCTTGGAGACCTTATCGTAGTCGATTTCGGGGAAGATCAATTGTTCCTTGACGCCGAGGGTGTAGTTGCCGTGGCCGTCGAAGGAATTGCGGGAGATGCCGCGGAAGTCACGGACGCGGGGAAGGGCGATGGAGATGAGCTTATCGAGGAACTCATACATGCGCTGGCCACGAAGGGTGACTTTGCAGCCGATCTGCTGGCCTTCGCGAAGTTTGAAGGCAGCGATGGACTTTTTGGCTTTGGTGATGACGGGCTTTTGGCCGGAGAGGATGGTGAGGTCATTGACCGCGTCATCGAGGGCTTTGGAGTTGCTGGTCGCGTCGCCGACGCCCATGTTGATGACGATCTTCTCGAGCTTCGGAGCCATCATGACGGTGGAGTAGCCGAATTCTTTCACGAGCTCAGGGACGACTTCGGAGCGATATTTGGCTTCGAGGCGGTTCTTGGGCTGCGGGGAGACGAAGGAGCTCTCCTTCTTTTCGGGGGCCGCCTTGGCGGTCGTTTTCTTTTTGGTTTCTGCCATGGGGACTCCTTTCTTTAGTCGAGGCTCTCGCCGGACTTGGCGAGGCGGACTTTCTTACCCTTGACCACGCCATAGTGGACGCGGGTGGGCTTTTTGGTTTTGGGATCGAGTAACGCGACGTTGCTCGCATCGATGGGGACATAGATGTCCACGACCGAACCCTCAGGAACGTTCTGGGTGGGTTTGCGGTGTTTCTTGTGGACGTTGACGCCTTCCACGACGACTTTGTTGAGTTTGGGGTAGACGCGCTGGACGATGCCCTCTTTGCCTTTGTCGGCACCGGAGATCACGCGGACCTTATCACCTTTTTTGATAACCATAGTTCTAGTGTCTCCTTTCTTTATAAGACTTCGACGGCGAGGGAGACGATTTTCATGTATCCCTTGTCGCGGAGTTCGCGGGCAACCGGCCCGAAGACGCGGGTGCCGATGGGGTTGCCATCATTGTCGATGAGGACGACGGCGTTGTCGTCGAAGGCGATGGTCGAACCGTCCTTGCGCTGAAGCGGATGCTTGACGCGGACGATGACGGCTTTGACAACGTCGGACTTTTTGATCTTGGCGTTAGGGATCGCATCCTTAACGGCGCAGAGGATCACATCCCCGATTCCCGAGGATTTGCGGTGGCTGCCGCCATAAAGGCGGAAGGCACGGACCGATTTGGCGCCGGAGTTATCGGCAACCACGAGATTGGTTTCGGTTTGGATCATTATTCGGCCTCCTTCTGCTCAGTGACGCCTTCGCTTTGTTCGAGTTTTTCCTCGACCGCGGCGGCAGTCTCTTCGGCAAGGGCTTTCTTATCCACGCTGACGAGGCGGAAGCGTTTCAGCTTCGACATCGGGCGGCAGGCCATGATGGTGACGACGTCGCCGAGGCCGGCTTCGCCTTTCTCATCATGGGCATAGTATTTCTTGGAATAGCCGACACGCTTGACGTAGAGGGGGTCATTGCGCTCGGTGGAAACGGTGACGACGATGGTCTTGGCCATCTTCACGGAAGTGACGACGCCTTGGATCGCGATACGATGATTTCTTTCCATTGCATGTTCCTCCTTTACTTGGTGATGCCGAGCTCACGTTGGCGCTTGACGGTTTCGGCTTTGGCGAGGGTCTTGCGGAGATTGCGCATTTCCTCACCATGCTCGAGCTGCCCTACCGCTTTCTTGCGGCGGAGTTCGAACAAGTTTTGTTTGAGCTCGTAGATTTTCTCGTCGAGCTCGGCGGGGGTGAGTTCACGAAGTTCGTTGACGTTCATGGTTATTCTCCCTTCTCTTTGGTGACGATTTTGGTCTTCACCGGGAGCTTATAGCCCGCGAGGCGAAGAGCTTCAATCGCAACTTCTGGGGTGGTGCCGCCAATTTCGAACATGACGGTGCCTTTCTTGACGACGGCGACCCATCCTTCCGGAGAGCCTTTGCCGCTACCCATACGAACTTCGGCCGGTTTCTTGGTCTTGGCCATATGGGGGAAGATGCGGATCCAGACCTTGCCCGTCCTGTCGGTGCAACGGGAGAGGACGATACGGGCGGATTCGATCTGATGGTCAGTGATGTAGTTGCCTTCGAGAGCCATTAAGCCAAACTCGCCGAATTCAACCTTGGTTCCGCCTTTGGCAGTGCCCTCATAGCTGAGGGAGTGCGGGCGGCGATACTTAACGCGCTTTGGTTGCAGCATTGTTCATATCTCCTTTCGGAGCCGGGCGACGGCGGGTGTCGCGTCTCTCATCGCGAGGATCGCGAGGAGCGGGCTCATTGACGATAGCGGTGTCGGTCTTGTTCAAGGAACGGCAGATCCAGACTTTGACGCCGATGTTGCCGTAGGTGGTCGCGGCGTGGACGGAGGCGAAGTCGATGTCGGCGCGGAGCGTGTGCAGAGGGACGACACCTTCTTTGTAGCCTTCGCTACGGGCGATTTCAGCACCAGCGAGACGGCCGGAGCAGAGGGTTCTGCAACCTTTGGCGCCCGCTTTGCGCATCTTGGTGAGCGCCTTCTTCATCGTGGAGCGGAAGGCGGCGCGGTTTTCAAGTTCGGAAGCGATCCATTTGGCAACGAGGGTGGCATCGAGGTCCGGGTTCTTCACTTCGACGACGTCGAGGTGGACGGGTCCGGAGGTGATGAGCTTACCAAGCTCGGTGCGGAGACGCTTGACGTTCTCGCCCTCTTGGCCGATGACGTCGCCAGGACGTCCGACATAGACGGCGACACGGATGGTGTGACCCTTGTCGTTTTTGACGCGGCCGATCTCGATGCGGGAGAGCATCGCGGACTTGAGCTGCTTGTCGAGGTAACGACGGATCTTGACATCCTCAGCGAGGAAGGCGGCGAAGTCGTCGCCGGTGGCGAACCACTTGGAATTCCAGTCGCGGTTGATGCCAACGCGGAATCCTACGGGGTTAACTTTTTGTCCCATGCTTGACTAGTTCCTTTCCTTCACAACGATGCGAATGTGGCTGTTGCGCTTGACGATCGGGGAAGCGCTGCCTTTGGCTCTGGGGATGTATCTCTTGATTTTGAGGCCATCACCGACTTGGATTTCGGCGATGTAGAGCTTCTTTTCGTCCATCCCGAAGTTGTTGACGGCGTTGGCCGCGGCGGAACGGATGATTTTTTCGACCGGGGTCTTGGCGACGCGATTGCAGATTGCGAGGACTCCGAGGGCGTCTTTGACGGATTTGCCGCGGACGAGGTCGGCGACGAGGCGGACCTTACGCGGGGTGATGCGGACATCGCGGGCGAAGGCGGTCGCTTCGGTAACCTTGGGTTTCTCTTCGACTTTCTTCGCGGCTTCCTTCTTGGCGGCCTTTTCTGCTTTCTTCGCTTCTTTTTCAGCGACTTTAGCTTCTTTTTCGGCAGCCTTGGCGGCCTTCTTTTCGACTTTTGCTTCTTCCGCCGGTTTGGCAGCGGCCTTCTTGGTCACTTTCTTTTCGGTTTCGGGAGCTTCCGCTTTTTTGGCGGGGGCCTTTTTGGCCTTGGTTTCGGGCTTATCCGCGGTCTTCGCGGCGGCCTTCTTCACGGTTTTCTTTTCTTCAGCCATGGGGCACCTCCTTATTTCTTGCCGCCCTTGTCATTGAGGTTGTTGCCCTTGTGGCCGGGGAAGTTACGCGTCGGGGCGAACTCGCCAAGCTTGTGGCCAACCATGTCCTCGGTGACATAGACGGTGATGTGTTCTTTGCCGTTATAGACGGCGAAGGTGTGTTCGACGAATGCGGGATAGATCGTCGAGCGGCGAGACCATGTCTTGATGATCTCTTTTTTGCCGGACTTCGTGAGCTCCTCAACCTTTTTCATGAGGTAGGCATCAACGAAGGGCTCTTTCTTGAGTGAACGAGACATTCAATCTCTCCTTTCCTTACTTCTGACCACGGCGTCTGACAATGAGACGGGTGGAATTCTTCTTGAGTCTGCGGGTCTTGACGCCTTGGGTACGCTTGCCCCAGGGGGAACGAGGAGCATCGCGGCCGACAGGGCACTTACCTTCACCACCGCCGTGGGGGTGGTCACAGGGGTTCATCGCAGAACCACGGACCGTCGGACGGGTGCCATTCCAACGGGTCTTACCGGCTTTGCCGAGGTTGACGAGGTTCCAGTCCTCATTGCCGACGATGCCGATGGTGGCACGGCAGTTCTTGAGGAGCTTGCGGACTTCGCCAGAGGCGAGACGCACGGTGACGTATTTGCCTTCGGAACCAAGGACCTGGGCGCTGGTGCCGGCGGCGCGGCAGAGCTGGGCGCCTTTTCCGGGCTGGAGCTCGACGCAGTGGACGAAGCTACCATCGGGGATGTTTTGGAGTTCGCAGCAGTTGCCGACTTTGATATCGGTCGCAGGGGCGGAGACAATCTTGTCACCGACGTTGAGGCCCTGGGGCTCGATGATGTAGGCCTTTTCGCCATCCGCATAGCAGATGAGGGCGATGTTGGCGTTACGGTTGGGGTCGTATTCGATCGCTTTCACGGTCGCGGGGATGTTATCTTTGCGACGACGGAAGTCGATGATGCGGTATTTTCTCTTGTTGCCACCGCCGATGTGACGGCAGGTGATTTTACCCTGATTGTTGCGACCGCCCGTCTTTTTCATCGGGGCGAGAAGCGATTTTTCAGGAGTGGTTTTGGTGATGTCCTCGAACGTCGAGTTGCTCATAGCGCGACGCGACGGGGTATAAGGACGATAAGTTCTTATTGCCATTGACTCTTTCTCCTATATTGGTTTGCTTTACGCGTTTTCCTTTATATATACGCGAGGGTGTTTCCTACTCTTTGAACAGGTCGATGGCTTCGCCGTCGGCAACCGTGACGATGGCTTTCTTGAAGCCAGAGATGGTGCCTTTGTAGCGTCCGCCGCGGGTGGTCGTTTTGGCGACCTGGTTGGCGACGCGCACGGAGGTGACTTTCACTTGGAAGACCCTTTGGAAGGCTTCCTTGATCTCGACCTTATTGGAATTAGCAGCGACCTTGACGGTGACCTTGTTGGCGTTCTGCATGAGCGCCATGGTCTTTTCGGTGATTAGCGGAGCAATGATGACTTCGTAATCATGGGCGGTCGGTTTCGCGAAGGCAGGGGCTTTCGCCTCTTCTTTCTTCGCAACTTTGGTTTTGCGGGTCTTTTTGACCGGCTTCTCGGCGGTTTCTTCAACCGCTTCGACGACTTTTTCTTCAGCCATTATTGCAACGCCTCCTCAATCTTTTTGACGTCATCCTTCGCGACGATGAGGTTATCGAAGTGGAGGACATCGTAGACGGCGATGTTGTCGCATTCCACGAGGCCAACGTTTTCGACGCCACGGGCGGAGAGGATGAGCTTTTCGTTCCCACCGTCGACGACGATGAGGTTCTTCTTGCCTTCGACGCCAAGAGCTTTGAGCGTGTTCGCGAAGTTCTTGGTGGAAACAGCTTCGATGTCGAGGGAGTCGACGACGATCAGGCCATTGCCGACTTTCTCGGAGAGCACAGAACGGAGAGCGAGGTTGTGGGCTTTCTTGTTCTGGGAGAGTTTGTAGTTTTGGGTTCCGTCAGGTCCGAAGACGGTGCCGCCGCCAACCCAGATCGGGGACTTGCAGTCGCCAGAACGGGCACGGCCGGTTCCTTTTTGTCTCCAGGGCTTGCGGTTGGTGCCATGGATTTCGTGACGCTTCTTGGTTTTAGCGGTGGCTTGACGCCTATTGGCGAGGTAGACGGTGACGGCATCTTTGACGACTTGCGGAGTCACGTCTTTGACCCCGAAGACCTCAGGGTTCAAATCGATTTTGCCAACCGATTCACCGGAGAGGTTCACGACGGCCACACTGAGTTTCTTATCGGCCATGTTTATTCTCCTTTCGCCTCGGAGGTCTCTTTGACGCTATGGTCGACGAGTTCCTTCACGACGGGCTTTTTGAATTGGTGACGCACAGGCGTACGTAGGACGACGAGCGCTTTCTTGGGTCCGGGAACGCCGCCTTTGACAAGGATGTAACCTTTCTCGGCATTGGATTCCACGATGACGGCATTCTGGACGGTGCACTGCTTGGGTCCCCAGTGGCCAGACATCTTCTTGCCAGGGATGACGCGGTTGTTGCAGCGGCCGTTGTTGGCTAACGAACCGATTTGACGGTGATAGCCGGAGCCGTGACCCTTAGGACCGATGTGGTGATGGTAATGTTTGATAGTACCAACATAACCGTGTCCTTTGTTGTGGCCGACGAGGTCGATGACTTCGCCAGTCGCGAAGATTTCAGCGGTAAGGGTCTCACCGACGTTCTTACCATAGATTTCGTCGCCTTTGAGTTCGATGACGTTGGCCTTGGGGCTAACGCCGGCTTTTTTGAATAAGCCCATTTTCGGCTTGGAGACGGTACGAGCGGGTTTGTCCTCGTAACCGACCACCAAGGCTTCATAACCGTTCTTCTCGACGGTCCTCTTATCAAGGACCACGTTGGGAAGAACTTCGATGACGGTGACGGGATACATCGTTCCGTCGGGGGCGAAGACCGTAGTCATGCCCGCTTTTCTACCAACGATGGATTTCATGATTACTTGTCCTCCTCTTATAACTTGATGTCGATGTCGACGCCGCTAGGTAAGTCCAATCTGCGGAGCGTATCAATCGTTTCTTTGGTCGGGTTGGTGATATAGACCAATCTTTTGTGGGTGCGGATCTCGAATTGCTCACGGCTATCTTTGTATTTGAAGGTAGCACGGAGAATGGTGTAGACCTGCTTTTCGGTCGGCAGAGGGATGGGTCCCTCCACGCCGGCGTTGGTTTTCTTGGCCACTTCCAGGATCTTCTCAACGCTGAGGTCGAGGATCTTGTGGTCATAGGCCATTAAGCGAACGCGAATCGCTTTCTCTTTTGCCATGAATGTTCCTCCTTATGAATTTTTTCAGGCTTCTGGTGCTTTCTCGATGCGAATTCCCCGAACACCTCTTCATGACAACGCCTGTCGGTGTTTCGGCAACCTCGCAAGTCAACGCAAGCGCCAGCGTTGAAGAATATACGCGTATATGTAGAGCACGTCAAACATTTTTGATTTATTATATAAATAGCAGCGTCGAAAACCCCTACAAACCCTCACTATGTGGCCAAAAATATGTTGAAAAGAACGAAAAAATGGCTATATGCACATTGCACAAATAATTAGAAGAAAACCCTTAAAATTTTTAGTTTTTGACTGACGTTGGAGCAGCTTCTTTTTCCGCGTTTTTGGCGCGCCGGATCAATGCCTCTTCATACGAATACTGACAGCCACAGTAATCCTGGTTATAAAGGTCGTATTCCTTACGGATCTGGGTACCGATTTCTAGCCCCTTCTTTTTCTTGAAATCGCTATAAAGATAGGCGACATTGGGGTACTTAAAGGATAGGGATTTGCCAATCTCATTAAGCTTTTGGGAGTTCTTTTGACGGGATACGGTCATGACAGTAGTGAAAAAATCAAAACCATGTGCCGAAGCATAGGCATAAGCCTCTTCCATGCGCAGGGCATAGCACAAGAAACACCGCTCCCCGCCTTCTGGCTGATCCTTCAAGGGTTCCAGGTGTTTCATGTAGTTTTCGTTATCGTAAGGCGGAACGATGAGTTTAATGTCATAACCATGGTCGCGCTTAAGGCAATCCAGCAGGCGTCTTAGTTCACTCAGACGATGATCATATTCCTCAGCAGGATAGATATTCGAATTGCCGTAATAAATGGTGATGTCAAAGCGGGTAGCCAAAAAAGTCAGCGGGTAGCAAGAGCAAGGCCCGCAGCAGACATGCAATAAAATCTTGGGTTTCGGATTTGAGGGCAGTTTTTCTAGAATTTCATCGCAAATCCGCTGGTAATTTATTTTAGTAACATTATTCGTCGATAGCTTTTCCATAGATGAACATGGCATCTCCAAACGAGAAGAAACGGTATTTTTCCTTCACCGCTTCTTCATAGCAATGAAGCGTCCACTCCCTGCCCATAAAGGCGGAGACGAGCATCACCAAGGTCGACTTAGGCAAGTGGAAATTGGTGACCATCGCATCGACGGCGCCGAAGTGATATCCCGGTGAAATAAAGATGCTCGTGGAGGAAGACTCGGGACGGAATTCCCCATATTTGGAATAGACGGACTCTAAGGTACGGACGGAGGTCGTGCCGATGGCGATGATTCTCCTCCCCTGCCGCTTTGCAAGGTTCAAACGTTCCGCGGTATAAGCGTCCATCGTATACGTTTCTTCATGCATAACGTGGTCTTTGGTATCTTGCACCTTAACGGGACGGAATGTTCCTAGGCCGATATTTAAGGTCACATCGAGGACTTCTACCCCCTTGGCTTTGATTTTCTCAAAGAGTTCCTTGGTGAAATGGAAACCCGCGGTAGGCGCAGCTACAGATCCAGGGACCTTAGCATAGACGGTCTGATAATCGTCTTTATCGTCGCATTGGGCTTTGATATAGGGAGGCAAAGGCATAACGCCTAAAGCATCCAAGACTTCTAAGAAAATGCCCTGATAATGAAACTTCATGTGGCGGATGCCCTCGTCATAGACGCCGACGCATTCGGCGACTAAGCGGCCATCGCCGAAAATGCAGCGGCTACCGACGCGAACCGATTTCGCGCTGCCGACTAAGCATTCCCAGACATCTTCCCCTTCTTCCGGGACTTCGTGGAGCAATAAAACCTCCACTTTACCTTTGGTGGCTTCTTTCTCGCCTAGTAAGCGAGCGGGGATGACTTTGGTGTTATTCCGAACCATGACATCGCCAGGTTCAAGGTAATCCAAAAGATCATAAAACACTTTATGCTCAAAGGTCTTATGTTCCCGATCGATGACCATCAGTTTGGCCATGTCACGCGCTTTCAACGGCGTTTGGGCAATCTGCTCTTCAGGCAGGTAAAAATCAAATAACGAAATATCCATTAAAAGCCTCTCTTATCCCCGAATTCTGCATAGATTTTTTCTTTAAACTCTGCAAAACGGTCTTCTTTTATCGCGTTTCGGGCATCTTCGCAAAGCTTGATGAGGAAACGGATATTGTGGATGGAATTCAAGGTTTGGCCAAAGCCTTCTTTGGCTTTATACAAGTGACGGAGATAGGCCTTGGTGTAGTTTTGGCAAGTATAGCAATCACATTCCGAATCGATCGGCGTGAAATCTTCTTCGTATTCCTTACGTTGAATGTTGATGCGGCCATGACGGGTCATGATCGCGCCATGTCTGGCGAGCCGGGTGGGCAAGACACAGTCGAACATATCCACGCCATACGTGATGCCTTCAAGGATATAGTCAATCGAACCGACGCCCATCAAGTAACGGGGTTTGTCCTGGGGCAAGAAACGAACCGCGTCTTGAATCATCTGGTAGCACACGTCCTTCGGCTCACCGATGGAGGTGCCGCCGATGGAATAGCCTTCGAAGTTCATGGCAGCAAGTTCTTTTGCCGCATGTTCCCTTAAGTCACGGAAGGCGCCGCCTTGGACGATGCCAAACAAAGCTTGGTCATCCCTAGTCTTGGCTTCTAAGCCACGTTTCGCCCAGCGAAGCGTGCGTTCGGTCGAACGGGCAACGTATTCCTTCGTCGCGGGATAAGGAATGCATTCGTCGAAGCTCATGATGATATCCGCGCCGAGGGCTTCTTCGATGCGGATTGCTTCTTCAGGGGAGAAGAATTCCTTGCCGCCATCGACTTCGTTATGGAAGGTTACGCCCTCTTCGGTGATTTTTCTACGGCTAGCCAAAGAAAAGACCTGGAAACCTCCAGAATCCGTGAGAATGGGGCCGTTATAATTCATAAAACGGTGCAAACCCCCAGCCTTTTTTACAATTTCCTCACCAGGGCGGATGTGTAAATGGTAGGTGTTGGCAAGAACGACGCCAGAGCCACAAGCTGCCACTTGCTCTGGGGAAAGCATCTTCAATGTAGCGTTGGTGCCCACAGGCATAAACATCGGTACTTCGACCGTGCCATGGGGCGTATGTAAATACCCGTAACGGGCACCGGTATTCTTATCGACGTGAAGAACTTCTAAATAAAACGACTGACTCATTACCAATAACGAACGCTCGCAAGGACAATGGATTTGTTGACCGCGTTCTCCTCGAATGTAGGAAGCGAAGACACGTCAAATCCTTTTTGTTTGAGCAGGGCGCGGCCTTCTTTTCCCAAATACCAAAGGCGGATGCCCTCTTTCTCTAAGGCATTCTCCGTCGTGAGAGGTTCCCACTTCGTCGGAAGATAGAACATCTGGGTACCGCGAAGCATGAAGTTCTGAGGCGCCCAATCTAAAGCGACTTTGGAAAACCGGGCGAAACGGTAAAGGGAAAACAAAGCGTCATAGTAAATATCGGTCAAAGGGCCATGGGACATGGCTTTCAGGCAATCTTCTTCAGGGAAGTAGTCGAAAACGATCACTTGTCTCTCATCGTCGTGGAAGCAAATCTTGGCCATATTGATGCCCGCGTGCTTCAGTGTCTTATAGTCACTCATGGCTTGTGCGAAGCCGCTGCGGAACGTGCGAATCAAATAAGTGCGGTTCGACCACGTGCAAATATACGTCGTGTGGTCCTCGTGCTCCGCGCGAACGGAAGAGACAACAAACTTTTTGTTTTTAACGAGAATAACTTCTTCCATAAAAATATATTAACAAAATTCATTTCTCTTGTAGAGTATTATGCACGCGCTTGCGCAAGGAAATCGCTTACCTTGAGATTTTTCAACAATGTTTAGGGTCTAGGATGTAGGCCAATCCGCCTAAAGCAGTCTCTTTGTACTCCATCGCGAGGGAATCCCCAGTAATTTTCATCGCGGCTACAACATCATCAAAATTGACTTTATTTTGACGAATTGGAGAGATGTAGCGGGCATAGTAGAAACAAGCCAAGGCGCGGATGGCGGCGATGCCATTACGTTCGATGCAGGGAATGATGACATAACCGTCGACAGGATCACAGCTTAGGCCAAGGAAATGTTCCATTGCCACTTCTGCCGCATATTCGATTTGATAATTGCTTAAACCAAACAAGGAACAAAGAGCGGCGGCCGCCATAGACGAGGCGGTCCCAATCTCAGCTTGGCAGCCCCCTACCGATCCGGCGATCGAGGCATTTTGTTTTACGAGGTTACCAATGGTCCCTGCCGTATATAAAGCATCACGGACCTTGGTCAAAGGCATCTTCATGTTTTTATGGGCGTAATAAAGGATTGCCGGAAGGACACCCGAACTGCCGCAAGTGGGCGAGGTGACGACAAGGTCACCGCATGCCGATGATTCCGCGACGGCATAAGCATAGGCGGAAAGAAGCATGAAGCGCCTCTTGTTGCCTTTTAGTTTTACCGCTTGTTCGTAAATGCCTTTCGCGCTGCGAGTCACTTGCAATCGGGGGTTGGAATTGGCTGGAATAGGTCCTTCTAAGGAAAGTCCTTTTTCGACACTGCGGAACATCTTTTTCAAGATGCCCATGAGATAATCATCGATGCTAGGATCTTCAAATTTCAAACAAAAGTCTTTAATTTGCAGTAGATTTTCAGATTTCATGTACGCAAATATCTCTTTTAAACTCGCGCAAGGGTAGATGTCTTTTTCGATGACGCTAGGATCATCGTCACTACTAAGTTCGCCGCCGCCGAGAGAGCGGTAACTGCGGCTTAAAACTACTTTTTCGCCCTGTATCGCTTCAAAAGTCATCGATAAGGGATGCGTGGGTTTTGTAAGGCGGTCTTTTATCACTTCCACCGGATAGCCCTTCAACCCCTCTTGTACTGCGAATACGCTATGGTGGCCTTCCCCCGTAAGGGCTAAAGAGCCAAAGAAGATAACCCGCACTTTATCTAGAGGGCACGTCAACAGTTTGCGGAACGCGCAGGCGGCCTGATATGGGGCGATGGTATGGCTGCTGCTTGGGCCAGGGCCATAACGAAAGAGATTGGATAAGGACTTCATTAGGAAAATTTTATACCATTCGAAACATTTAAGTGGGCAATTTCGCGCGTGTGATATAAGATATGCCGCGTATGGCCACCATGATCCTTCTTTCCGCCATTCCTGGCTCTGGAAAATCCACCTGGGCAAAGGAATACCAAAGAACCCATCCGAACACCTATATCGTCGCTTCCGACGAGGTTCGTAAAAAAGTCTCCGGTTCGATTCAAAACTTCGACCACGAGGCGCTGGTTTGGGAAACATTCCTACGTGAGATTAATGAGCACGCTGAGGAGGATTGCACCGTCATCGCCGATGCCACCAACCTTCAAAACAAATATCGCGCCTACTATCACCAAGCCACGCCAAGGTTTGCTAAGCACGTCCTCGTCGTCTTCGAAATCCCCTTCGACATCTGCATGAAGCAGAATAAGATGCGGCCGAAAGAACGTATCGTCTGCGATGCTGGAATGTATGCCTTACAAAAAGAATACGAGAGCCCTTCCCAAGATGTGATCGACCTCTACGACGAATATATCCATATCGGCGAGGACTACATCGAGCAACGAATCAAATAAGTACCGCAAGCGCGGTATTTTTTTATCGGTGAAGGAAAGAAAAAATCCGCCAGAGCGACGGATTCATTCATTGATTATCTTATCGACTATTTCTTGTTCTCTTTTCCGTTAAGCGTGGAAATGAGAAGGTAGCAGGCGAACAACACAATCACGCCGCCAAAGATCCAAGCCATGATGGAGAAGTCCATATAAGCAGCATTGTTGGTCGGAACGGTTTTGCCCACGAGGGAGATGGCAGGAGGATTCTTGCCACTTTGTTGGACATATTCCATGGCGCCAGCACCGATGATGGAGCCGCCGATGACCATCAAGCCAAGCTCGAAGAGGATGCCGTTAAGTTTGTTGATGACACCCGCTTTGTCCGCACGGCCATAGCCGAGGAAGGCAGCGCCCACGAGAACGAAGGCGGCGAGGTAGCAAAGAGTGCCGACGAGGAATTCCGTGCTGACGGCCGCTTTCTGATAGACATCGCCAGCAGAAGCAAGGACGATCCAAGAAATGCCGTAGACGAGGACGAGGGAGCAAGCGATAGCAGTCAAGGCACCAGTGATGATGCGCATGATCTTGTTGAGCTCTTCGCCTTCGCCATACATGCGGAGGACGGGAATGTTGGAAACGATGATGGCGATGAGGAAGGCGATGATGTAGACGACAACGACGAAGCCGATATCATCGTAACCGATGTTGGTGGAGGTGAGGCGATAGAGCCAGACGCCGTTGATGAGGAAGAAGATAGCGACGAGGTAGCCAAGGGCCACATAGGAGGAGAAACTCCTACGGACGAGGGCGTCGTCGTTTCCTTTTAAGACCGAACGGACGGCGGTGAATAGGCCATGCAAAGAGATGAGAAGGCCAGAGACGCCTAAGGCGCCGAGCATCGCAACAAGGCCCCATCCTAAATCGGGAAGGTCGATCGGACCATTGCCAACCCAGAGATACGGGGCGACGATGAATTCGAAGTAGACGCCGAGGACGCCAAAGCCGACTGCGAGCAACGCGAAGATAATGACGTTGATTAATCGTGTGGTGGAAGAATATTTCATAACTTATCCTCTCCTTTAGACATGCTCACGCCAATATAGGCGAAAAAAGCAGCCCCAATATTAAAGTCTATCTTTGATAGAGTGTCAATCTATTTCACACATGTGCGCACAACGAACAAACGACCCGATAACCCGCGCTAATAGCAGAGGCAAAATCGATGCACTTAGTGGGTGAACTAGGAGCAAAATAAAGGCCTTTTGCAAGGAAATCTGCACTTTCCGGGTCAGAATTACCGCTTAATTCCACCACCCCACCGACCAAGGCATCCTCCTGTAAGATATACGGAAAAGCCTTACCAAATTGTTTTAAAGCCGTTTCTAACGCCGTGGAGATTTTGCTTCCAAGCAACTTATTTAGCGAAGTCAGGTGCACCTGAGTGACGTTGTACGGCTTGACGCTTCCAAGCTTTAAAGGGTCGCGGTGATAAAGAAAATCGCCAACGGTGTCATAGGGAATGAAACCCGGTTTGCTGGCCACATAGCCTTCACGAACAATTTTCTCAAGTTCGCCTTCGCTGACCCTAACACCAAGATAGCTCAAGACATTCCTTCCCTTTTGGCCAAAGTCCAAGACTTGTTTCATCCGTTGTTTCGGCGCACCGATATCCAAAAGTGTGGCCTTGCCAAGGCCTGTCATAAACACGCATTGATCGCCGTTTTTCGTGGTGAACGAAGATTCGGCATAATACGAGGGTAATTTCGCATCCGGTAAAGCCTTGCCATAAACAAACTGATTAAAGTAACGGGATGAAGACTCGATGCAAATGCCCAGATAATACTGGTCATCGTATTCGCCGTTGCAGATCAGGATGTTGTCTGTACGGATGAGCGTTTGCTCGCCGTTGATTTCACAAAGCACACCGCGAACTTTTCCAAAGCGGCTTTTCACGCCGAGGTATTTGGCACCGAAAATAACTTCTCCGCCTTTTTCAACGATGATGGAATGAAGTTTCTTCACGAAGGACTTGATATACGCCGCCGAAAGGTATTGGTGGGCATCCACGGAGTCAAACACAATACCGTCTTCTTTGAGGATATCTTTGAGGTCGTTGTTGAGAAGGTCGGGGTGGAACATCATCCCCGTGTAAGCGGCTAGACCCCCTTCCCCTTCCCCGAGGCCCTTCTTCTTCGTCCCGGTTTGCTCCAGGATGCTTGGTCCATTCTCCAAAACGATGGGCGCCAGTCCATGTTTGGCCAATAAATAGGCGGCGATGACGCCACGCAAGCCAAAGCCGATGACAACAGGGCGTTTCTTTAAATGGATGTCAAAAGAGGGCGCAGGTTTAACCTCGGGAGGAAAATAGGAAGTGTTATGGATGAACTCATTCGTCTCGGCTTCGACGCGCAGCTCGATGAAACCACCGTTTTTGACTCTCCACCAGTTACGACGAATTACGTTATAACGGACAGCCGTCGTAGACACTCCTAACTTTTGCGCGACTTTCTTGCGAATAACGGAAGGTGGTTCATCAGGCGCTACAAATATTTTGTCGACAATATACCTCATAAACATCCCCCAACAACCATGGCCGATAATAAGGCGAACCCTAAGTTATAGCCGCCACATAGGCCATCAATATCCAAGCATTCTCCGACGAAATAGTGATTCGCGTCGATTCTGCTTTGTAGATTCGAATTCACATTATTGATATCGATTCCGCCCCTAGTAACCTGAGAGGAATCAAAATCATATAAGCCCTTGATACGGAATTCCATATTCTTCAAGAATTCGGCAATTCGGGCAACATCACGCTGATTTAATGGGCTTTCTGCGCCGATTTTTTGATTTTGCAGTACAAATTCCATCAACGCTTTTTCCATATACGGGGTCAGGAAGTCATCCCCAAACCGCTCGTAGGAGCGTTGCAGCATCGTGGTCAAAAGACGAAGATCGATGCTTGAGAATAGATCCGCGGTCAACATACAGCCGGGTACATAATAGGCGGAAGAGTTCATCACGGCGATTCCGGAGAGCCCATCTTTCTTGAACTGGAGCTCCCCTTCTTCTTCATAAAGGCAATGATGGCCATCCATCAAACGAATCTTAGCGCCATGGCGGACACTAGAAAGCGACTTGCCAACATCAGGGCTATACATGGGGCATAAGGACGGACGAAGCGGCGTAACCGAATATCCACGACGGGATAAAACCGTGAACATGGAGCCATCGGACCCAAGGTTTTCTTGGCTCTTGCCACCGAAAGCGAAGACAATCTTGTCAAAGTAGTCGCGGTGCCTTTCGGAGATCACCGTCGTGCCGACAACGTCTTTGACATGGTCTTCTAAACGGAATTTCACACCCTTTTTCTCCGCAGAACGCCACAAAAACCGGACATGCGAAGCCGCGCTAAAAGAAAGTGGATACACCAGTTCCCCTTTTTGCAACGTTTCAATCCCAAGTTCATGAAGCGCGGACATCATCTCCGCAGAAGAATGAAATAACATGAGGTTGCGGACAAAGTCAGGGTGGTTAAAAGCCTTCTCTGAAAAGGGCAGGTGCATTAGGTTACAATGACCATTGCCGGTCGCGAGGAGTTTTTTGCCCACCTTATCCGCATGATCATAGATGATGACTTCGGATTTGGGGCAACGGCGAAGATAAAGCAGGGCCGTGTATAGCCCTGCTGCTGATGCTCCAATAATGCCAATCTTCATCTCGTTATTTCTCCGAAACATATTTTCGTACCTTTTTCGAAGAAAATGTACAAGATTTAGATAAACGTCGTAACTTCTTACTTCGAGAGATACATTTTGTATTCCCAATCGGAAATCAGGCAACGATATTGCTCCCATTCCAAGTTCTTTGCCGTAATGAACTTGTTGAAGCAATGTTCACCGAGGACCTGATAAACGAGGGGATCGCTTTTGGCTTCCTTAACCGCGTCTTTGAGGTTTTCAGGGAGGTTCATGATACCCTGCGCTTCACGCTGTTCGCGGGTCAGGGAGAAGATGTTGTCATAGACAGGCGGGATCAATTCTTCCTCTTTCGTGTTATTGATGCCATCGAGACCGGCACCGATGATGACGGCAAGGGCCAAATATGGGTTGGCCATCGCGTCAACATGGCGAAGTTCCGCACGGGTTCCTTGTCCGCGGGAAGCGGGGATACGAATCATCGAGGAACGGTTCGCGTCGCTCCAGCAAACATAGCACGGGGCCTCATATCCAGGAATCAAGCGCTTGTAAGAGTTGACCGTGGGGTTGGTGATGGCCGCCATGCCGCGGGCGTGGCGGAGGATGCCACTGATGAACTTACGGCACATCAACGAAAGTTTCATCGGATCGTTGGCGTCATAGAAGAGATTGGTACCTTCCGCATCGGACATCGAGCAATTGGTGTGCATGCCCGAGCCGTTGATGCCGACGATGGGTTTTGGCATGAAGGTCGCATGATAGCCATGCTTTCTGGCGATGCATTTGACAACCTGTTTGAACGTTTGCAGGTTATCGCAGGCTTCGAGGACATGGGCGAAGCGGAAGTTGATTTCTTCTTGGCCCGGAGCGACCTCGTGGTGGGCGGTAGAAATGACAAACCCTAGTTTCTCCAATTCCATGGCGATGTCGCGGCGGATGTTCTGCGCGCCATCAATGGGCGATAAATCGAAGTAGGAACCATCATCGATTGGCTCAACGATAGGCTGGCCCTTCTCATCCAATTTAAAGAGGAAGAATTCCGGCTCAAAACCAACGTCAAAATTCATAATTCCCGCGTCATTTAGCGCGCGAATTTGTTTTTTTAAGATATAACGGGGGTCGCCTTGGAACGGTTTCCCGTAAGAAGTATAGACGTCGCAGATCAAGCGGGCGACTTTGCCATAGGAGGGATCTTCGAAGCTGAGGATCGTCCAAGTATCGTAATCTGGATGTAAGGACATGTCGGCTTCCTTGATACGGACGAATCCTTCGACGGAGGAACCATCGAAGATAATTTTGTTGTCTAAGGCATCGCTGAGCGAGCTGACATTTATTTCGACGGCTTTGATGTTGCCCAAGATGTCGGAAAACTGAAGCCTAATATAGGTAACGTTCTCCTTCTTTGCCATTTCGAGGATGTCGGACTTAGAGTACTTTTTCATAGTGAATTCTCTTTCTGTTCAGAAAAACGAGAGAAAGTATGGTTTTAAAGGAAAATAATGCAAGTGTTTAATCCGAGAGAAAAATGAAATCTAGATTTTATCGATGTTTTTTTGGGAGGCAAAACAACCTTTATTTTCCTTCATCTTTTTTTGATTGGCGGTTTTATGGCGTATTTTCTTGCTCGGCAAAAAAGAAATCCCAGGACTAGATTCCTAGGATTGAGACTGTTCCATCAATTTCTTGATCGCGAGGAAGGTTTCTTCAGAAACAATGTGCTCCATGAGGCAGCAATCGTGCTCGGCGATCTCTTCCCCTACCCCAAGACTTAAGAGGAAATGCTTCAATACGTGGTGGCGTTCGAGGACCGATTCCGCAATCCTTCTGCCTTCATCGGTGAGTTTCATATCCCCATAGTCTTTACGGGTGATCCAACCGCGGTTGATGAGTTCATGGCCCATTTGGTGGACGGCGGGTTTCGATATGCTTAGCATTTTGGCCACTCTTGTGGTTTCAAGGGGCTGTTCCGATTGTTCCAGCATCAATAACGCTTCGAGGAAATCTTCTTGGGACTTAGTAGGCTTGCTCATGAGAAAATCATAATCCAAGAAGCGAAAAAGCGCACGCACAATACACAGGTTTAGCGGGATGCTATAATGTCATCATGTTACACAAACGCTGCCTGATGATCGTTAACGCTTACTATGTTTGGGACTCCATCGCTCACTTCGCTTCGCGCATGGGCGAAGAACTCAAGCGGCTCGGCATCGAATCAGATGTGCGCTCTGCAGCCTATATATATACCTATATTAATGAGAAGGGCCATCTCTCCTCCGAGAAGCTCCCCTATGACTTCATTTTGTACTTAGACAAAGACAAGTACATCTCCATGATGCTTGAAAAGGCGGGGTATCGTTTGTTCAACACCTCCCGCGCTGTTGAACTATGTGACGATAAGATGCTTACCTACCTAGCGTTGACCGATCAAGGGTTAAGACTCCCAAAAACCGTCTCCGCACCGCTAAGATATACCCGAAACGAGGATGAAAATTTCCTGCAAAACCTCGTTCAAAAATTAAAATTCCCCATGATTATGAAACAGAACTTCGGCTCCATGGGCAAAGGCGTATTCTTGGTACAAAACGAAGAAGAGCTTCGCAAAGCGGAGTTTCAAAACGGTCTTGTCCCCCACTTATATCAAGAATTCATCGATACCTCATTTGGATATGACTATCGTCTCATCCTCATCGGGGGCAAATTCTATTGTGGTTACCGCAGACGCTGCCTGACCGGGGATTTCCGTTCCAATTTAGCTCAAGGTGGCGTCGGTGAAACCTGCGACATCACCCAAGCTCAGATCAAAGCCGCAGAAAAAGCCGCAGCAGTCTTAGGACTAGATTACTGCGGCGTCGATTTGTTGGATTCTGGTGATCCAGAGGTCCCGGTGCTGTGTGAGGTTAACTCCAACGCCTTCATCAAAGGTGCGGAGTCCATCACGGGCAAGAACATCGCGAAAGCTTACGCGGAATATCTCTATCAAGAAGTTTATTTAAAATAAGCCTTGCACGCTTCGGTCAGGATGCGGCGATCATCGTCATGGGTCAAAACGCGCATCGCATCGGCTGGGGAAAGAAAGATAACTCGTTCGACTTCTTCGGGTTGGCAAACGACGTTTTCATGTTCGACTTCCGCCATAAACCAGACGACGCGTTTGATATGGCCTGGACGCGGCGAATAGACGCTGCATGTTTCAAAACCCGGAAGAATCTTGGCATCGAGTCCCACTTCTTCTTTAATTTCGCGACGCGCCGTGTCATAGAGATCCTTATCCATTTTCTCCACGTGGCCTTTCGGCATGGAATAGTGGCCAAGCGCCATATGCTCCACCAAAACCTTCCCTTCGTGGAAAACAACGGCTCCAGCAGACGTTTCTTGGACGCCAAAAAGGTTCATTAAGCACCCGATTTCAGATTCGGAGAGGCCAGAGCACTCAAAAAAGCCGTCCAAGTCACTGTATTTCTCAAAGAACATGTCGAGGAACTTTTCGAAAGTATCGGGATGCGCATGGAACATAAAATAAGGCGCTTCTGCATAGTTTTTGCGCACTCTTTCTTCCGTTCCGGAAAGGCGACCATCATAGGATTTCATATAATCGGCGACGATGTTTTCCCTAGAGACACCATTAAAAAGAAGCAACAAAGCCGACATGACACCCGTGCGGTCTTTCCCCGCTTCGCAATGGATCAATAAGGGCTTCTTCGCATAGATGATGGTCCTTAATGCCCCACGGATGAAATAAGGGTCTGTGAGGAACGACAGGTACAAAGCAGGGATATCCTCCTCGTAGGTTGGGAAGCGTTCACCTTGAGGCACATTGATTTGATAGTACTCCACGCCTTCCACGTTGCTAAATGGCGAAGGGAAGGCTTCCCAGAAGTAAGGACCGCGTAGGTCGATGACGGATTTGATGCCCATAGCAAGAACGCCATCGATCTCCTCTTTGGGTGCATAAGCGGGCGAGCCCGAACGATAGATGATGCCTTTGGTCATTTCTTCATAGGCACAGGGGTATTCCGCAAGATCGCGGAAGTTTTCAATATATTGGAATTTCATAACGGGATTATTGTACAGGAGGGAAGAAAAAAACGGACATCTTTCGACATCCGTTAGTGGGTTACGCTTACTTAGCGGCGTTTTGCTTTTTAAGCTCGGCAAGGATTCCGGTGAGGAGTTCTTCCTGAGTTGGCTTCGGAGCTTCGGGTTCGGGTTCGACAGGACGCTCTTCGGGGTGCTTTTGATAGTAACGCTCGCGGGCTTTGGCTTCTGCTTCAGCTTTCTTGGCAGCGGCGGCATTCGC
>JAGAHY010000131.1 GCA_017626815.1 Bacilli bacterium
CAAATGGGCTCTTAAACCTAACTTGCCACACAAAAACCGGAGCCTAGGGCTCCGTTTTTTGTGTGCGTTTTAAAAACAATAGAACGCGACGATGGCGGGCGTTTCTGCAGGACAATGCAGACCTGCGAGATTGCAGATACTAGCAGCGTTTTCTAATCAATTCTCGTCATTTGCCAACGCGCCGCGTAATTCTGCCAATGCCTCGGCACAAGCATCATCTGTCGCGTACTGCTGGCTTTGCGCGATGCACTCATCTTCTAGCCAAACACTTAGCTGCTGATCGGCTTGACGTATATCCAAGTCATCTTGCGCAGTTTGTACGTGCTTCGAGGCCATACCAGCAGCGCGGCCATCGGCAAAGGCTTTCGACAGCAACAAATCTTCGCCCTTGCGATTAAGCACTCGAAAGCGGAAACCTTCATCGTCTCGAAAAACGTGCTTAACCCGAACCTCATAAAGACGACGATAACCACCGACATCAGCCATAAGAAGACGAATGTCATCATCTTACGGATGGCTTGTTTCTGATAAGCCTGTTCGGTTTCTTCCACGCGGCTAGCTTCCGCCGTAAGCTCGCTGGAGAGCTTTAAGACGTCGCCGCCTCGGTCTAAGTAAATCCTTAAGATAGATAGAAACATTCGATACAAATCCGAATCGAAGTAGCTGACCAGATACTCCACTTTCTCACGCGGTTGCATCGACGATAAAGTTTCGTCGAGCTTATGGAATTCTTTCCCCATCGATGTCGTCGCCACCTCAAACGCTTTATCCAAGGACATGCAGACCGACAACGTGATCAAAAAACCATGGATGAAGAGATAGCATTCGTGGCGCTTGGTGGACAACGAAACGAATCGGCTTCCGCACGGAACGATATATGCCATTCCCACAAGCATCGCGATTAACGTGACGCCAACACCTAAGAGCCATTGGTCGCTGGCGAAAAAGGCGCTCATACCAAGAATAAGCGATACGCTAAAAGTGAATACGTGCGCCTTGTTCATCCCTGATTGGACCCTTCTTTTTCTTGGTAAATCAATTCAACCTCCTTCTTTTGTTCATTCACGCGTCCTAAAGAATAGATGCGTCTACGGACCAAGCCACTATCGACGGTCTTCTTCACGTAGACAACCAGCCCGAAATGGTGATAGATATCGCCAAGCAGGTCCTCATAGACCAAATTGCGGTCCCCCGATTGGGCCATCCTCGCCATGCGGTAAGGAATCGAGAACACATCCTTGGCGTGCAACGTCGTGATAATGGGGTGGCCTGACATCACCGCGTTTAGGGTGGAAAGCATCTCTGGCCCCCGGCTTTCGGCAACGACGAGGTAGTCCGGGTTATTCCGCAACGCATTGCGGATCAACGCGGGGAAACTGGAGTCTGGGAACCGTTCATCTACCATCCAGGACGTTAAATCCAATAATCCTTCTCCGCGGCAGCGCTCCAATTCCCCGATGTTATCGATGACAATGACGCGAGTCGCCATCTTCAGGTTCATCAGCAAAAACTTCTGTAGTTCCGTCTTTCCGGCGCCGGTTTCGCCCGCGATGACGATGGATTCGTTGTTGGCTAGGGCTTCAAGCAACAGCTTCTTCGTTTTTCCTGGGAAGAAGGCGGGATCTTCTTCTACCGCAGAGCCATCATGGGAGATACGGAGGGAGAAAGAAAACGCCTTATGTTCATAAACATGGGTGATAGATTGGAAGGTCGCGTTAAGACGATACCTGGCAAAAGAAACGTCGAGTATAGGATTCATATAGGAGAACTGTTTCTCGCACATATTCGCGATTTGCCGCAAAAACGCCCCTACTTCTTCGTTATTTACGTTAATTCCAGCCCGTTTTCTTCCATGGTGGCGGTCCTCATAAAATAAGGCTTCCCCATTGAAGGAAACATCGGTTAGGCCTGGCTTTGCTAATAATGGTGAAAGGAAAGAGGACTCCAAATAGGCGGTGGCTTTTTCTTGATTATCCATGGTTGCTCCTTATGACACTGAAAATGGCTTCTTTCGAGATTTGTTGGGCTTGACTGATGGTGGCCGTAAAGGTGAGGCGGACGGTTTTGGTTAAGGTCACGTTTGTCTCCTTCGTCCCGTCGTAGGCTTTCGCCGTAAATTGATAACTCCGACAATAAGGGGATAGGTTGACGCGGTAATAGGTTTCCAAAAGCGCGTTTAGCCGATCGACGTGGATAAAAGGCGAGGTATATAGATTTCCACCGGAATTGCTCACGACCACGCTTTCCTCGACGATGCCCTTATATAAGCCAAGATAGGCGGTATGGATGCCAGAGATGCAGTATGCTTGGTTAAAGCCGATAAGAACCAGCAACATCGTCATCCCCGCGAGGAACATATGAGTCATGGCGTACCGATGACGACGCAATAATCCGCGCTTTGGCAGGGGCCAAGTTTCTTTACGTCGCTATAAGAGGACATCGAGACCATCATCTCTTCGTTATGAGGCCCAAGATTCTTCAAGTAAATCTGATAACGATACATCGCCGCGTCATGCCCTTCCCTTAAAGGAAAATAGAAATTGGTGGACCGAAAGCTTGGTTCATCGATGGGCGGTTCGGTGCTTGCACGATAGTCAATTTCCGAGAAATACAAGGGTTTTGCAAGGGAAAATAGATAATCTACGCCAGTATTCGTGCGTAAAGCCATCACCTTTAAATCGATACTGCGATATCCGCCATGGTCGACGGAGATATCTTTAAAGTCCTCAAGATAATTCTGAAGTCTTAGTTCCGCTTTCGTCTTATCGGGAAAGATCATGTAAGGGTTATAGTACTCCAACCGGAATTGGCTTAATGGGCATCTCCTCGAGGAGGTCAGGTTTTTGCCTTTGCTCACCCAACGCGTGGTATAGGCTTCGTTGTCCCAATACGCCATATCGGGGTCGATCGTGGAATCGAACCAAAGAAAACGCGGTTTCCTTTCGATAGTCACGTCACCATCGACGAGCATAATCCCTTCCCATTCTTGGATGACGGGATCCATGGGGACCAAAAACGCTTTTCCGTGGTATGCCGTGGCGTCTAATGGGGATAGGCAATAGAACTCGAGATGCAATCTCGCCCCATAATAGACATAATCCGAAGGAATCTGGACGAAAAAGGAATAATACCCATCTTCATCCACATCGGCGCGGTATTGGTAACGCGTGGTCTCATAGATCCGCTGCCCCCTATTCCCAAGGAAAGTAGCCTTTAGATGGAACTTCGCCTCGTCATAATGGGTGTATTCCATGCGCGCAAGCACGCTGATGGGTTGGTTTTCAACAAAGGGTCCAACGCAGTATTTATAAGCGATATCCTCAGGCACGTTGGCGGAGATGCAGGCTAATGTCGCGGGAAGGCAAAGCAAGATCGTGCCTTTGCGCATCATAAAGCCCCCACGACGCGATAGAGCAAATCGTTTTTCCGTCTTTCAAATTCGCCTTTCTTGTAGTCGGCGTCATAGAACCAAAAGGGATAATGGCGATTCCGCTCCAAGACTTCGCGGACGAAGATCGGTTTATCCTTCTCCGGAAGAGCATCATAGAATCGACGGACCTTAAGAAGGAAAGTCACCTCTTTATGGCGTTTATGTCCATTCAGGAATTCAAACGTCAGGTTATAAATGTGGTAGTCTGGGGATTTGCCAAGGCGCAATAGGCAAGCGCGGTACTTAGCACGAAGATCGTCGGCATGTAAGAGGCAATCTTCGATGGTTTTGATGGTGGTCATTTTTAAGTCCTCCTACTTAACCTATAGATTGAAAAAACGGATTTTGACAAAAAAGATGAAAAATTTTTTAAAAACTTATTTTTGTGTCTATGATATTGTCATGATTTTACTTGTCGGAGCATCCGCCTCAGGGAAGACGGAAATCGCCAAATTCCTATTTCGACGATATGGGATGGTCAAAGCCATCACCCACACGACTAGGCCCATCCGGCCTAGCGAAACCAAAGACGTGGACTACCATTTCGTCAGCATAGACGAGTTTTTGGAATTGAAAGAAAAAGGCGCCCTCGTCGAGAGCACGTTTTATAATGGCAATTACTATGGCTGCTCGAAGGCCGAATGCGGCGATGACAAGTGCATCATCCTCGATCCTTCCGGCATCGCTTCATTCCTATCTTTAGGCAACCCCCATATCATCACCTTCTTTTTAAGGACGACAAAAGCCACGCGCCAAGCGCGCATGCGTTTACGCGGCGATGATGAGGCCAGTATTCAAAAAAGGCTGCAAAACGACGATAAAACCTTCGATGAAGCCAATCTTCCCCACATCGATTACATCATTGACGCAGACGAAGAGTCCGTCGAATACCTCGGCGAATTGATCTATTCCCTGTATCAGAAACGAATCGCGGATTAATCGACGACTTTCCTTCTTGGATGGTAATACACAAGCGCCTCCTCGGTGATGTACGGGGTGGCGTTTTTCACGACGATATCCACTTTGCCTAGGGAAACAATATCCCCTTCGCGGGCGAATCGACCCAAACGGTCATTGAGCCAGCCAGAAAGTGTTTCCACCTCTTCCTCCGACTCTTCGCCGGTGAGATGGAAGAATTCCAGGAAATCATCGATATGGATGGAACCTTTGACGCGGTAAACGTTACGTTTGTCGGTTTTCTCGATTTCCTCGCGGACAGGTTCGGACTCGTCGAACATTTCGCCGACGAGCTCCTCAAGGATATCCTCCATGGTGACAATGCCATCATTGCCGCCATATTCGTCTTTGACCAAGACGATATGGTGATGGCTTTGCTTCATGGCTTTTAGAATCAACGAGATTTCCATCGTATGGGGGACGCTTAAGATGGAGATCATGAAGTCACGGATGTCGATATTGTCACTTTTGAGCAACGCTTTCTGGACTTCTTTTAAAGAGAAATAGCCTTTGACGTTATCAAGGTTTTTCTCATAGACGAGAATACGGCTATGACGGTAGGTTCCCGTCTTGACGCGGTAGGCGAGGTTATCGGAAATCTCAAAGCCTTCCACTTTGATGCGCGGGGTCATGATTTCATAGGCGCAGATGTCCTTGAATTCGATGGCTTGGGTGAGCATCTCCGATTCGTCTTCGTCGATGATACCTTCTTCTTCGATCGTGTCGACCATGGCCTGAAGTTCCTCATTGGAGGGAGCGCTATCGTCCTGGCGGTGGCGTCGGAGCAACGGATAGGTCAACCCTTTCGCCACATTCGAAACCATAAACACGAAAGGCAAGAACAAATATTGGAGAAATTGGACGGGTTTTGCGAAGAAAATGGAAAGACGGTAGGCATAGGCTTTGCCGATGACCTTAGGCAAAATCTCCCCAAAGATCAAAATAATCAGCAACATTCCAAGTTCGACGAGGGTAGCCAACAGCTCGCGGTGCTCATTGAAGAATGGAATATTCAGAATCGTCAACGCCGCGGCGAGGGAGGAGGCAAAGATGTTAACTAGGTTATTCCCGAATAAGATGGCGACGATGGTCTTATCGTAATTCTTGGCCAGTTTTGCGGCGAGCAAAGCGCCTTTGGTGCCGGTGCGTTCGAGCCGCTTGATGGGCGCGACGGAATAAGTCATATCCGCGCAGGAGAATAGGCTAGAAAGAATCAGCAGCAAGGCGATGCCGATGATATAGAGGGTCAACGTGACATAAGGGTTCATGCGCGTCCCCTCCTACGTCTGTTGTTTTCATCGATGTTACCGACAAGTTCCTCCAACACGTCTTCCATCGTGACCATGCCTAAGAGTTTACCTTCATAACGGACGATGGCAATCTGTGTATGGTGGCCTTTAAAACCATCCAGCAAATCGTCTAAAGTGACCTTTGGAGTCACGAAATAAGCGCGTTGTATAAATTCCGTGTACTTGACGCTGGGATTCCTAAAATAGGCGTTTAAATAGTTTTTGACGACCAATACGCCAGCGATCTTATTCGGATTCTTGATATAGACGGGGATTCGCGAATAAGGGCACTTTTGCAAATATTCCAATAAGCCTTCCGTCTTTAGGCCTTCAAGATTGAGCAAAGCCATCTTTTCCCGTGGGGTGAAGACTTCTTTGACCGAAGTGTCCGCGAAATCCAAGGCTTTTTGGATGATTTCGGACTCATTCTCCTCGAACACACCCTTCTCCTCAGCCTCGTCGATGATCGACTTCAGATCCTCTTCGGTGAGGGGGACGTCTGGCTTAGCTTTGAAAAGTTTTTGCAAAAACGCGCTGAACGAACGGAATATGAACGTAAAGGGATAGAAAACAATATAGAAGAAATATAAGGGGTAAACGTTGATTCGGGCTAAAGAATCCGGCATGTTCTTACCCAAATATTTGGGAAGCGTGTCACCGAAAAGGAAGAGCACAAAGGCCATGACAAGCGAGGCGATCAGCGATACGGTGGCATCCGGAATGATGCCATGGAAAAGATTCAAAAACAAAAATGTCGAGATCGTCGAAAGCAGGATCGAAACAATATTATTCCCCGTCAACGTCGTGATGAGGGTCGATTCATAACGGTCGCAGAGCTTCAAGATCAGCTTGGCGGTTTTCTTACCCGATTCCGCCTCGGCCATGAACTTGTAGCGGTTTAAGCACGCGAATGATGTTTCGGAAGCATTGAAGAACGCGCTGAATATCACCAATAAAAGAATAAGCAGGATACTAAGCCACTCAGGGATACTGTCCAAACACCACCACCTCCAGTGCGAATCATCGCAGGCATGATTATACCAAAACCCACCATAGAATCAAATAAGCGACCCCGAAGGATCGCTTATTGTTGGAATTTTAACGAGGATTATTCGTCGTCATCCTCATCTTCGTCGTCTTTGGCGCCGGTGGGCTTATAGTCCTTGAGGTCGGCTGCCCAGTCGCGGTACTCGATCTTGCCTTGTTCATAGGAATTCTTTTCCATGACATCGGCGATCAATTGTTTCGCGCGGCGGACGGAGAGGTCGGATTTGACCTTGAAGACGAGCGGGATGTCGCGATAGACCGCTTTGCCGCCGGCATCCTGAATCGGGAGGGTGCTGTTGGCGTAGTCGCGAGGATCGAGGGCGAAGTAGAGCTTGAGGCTCTTGCCGGCGACCGTGATCTTCACGAAGGTCTTCGTGTGGGCGCGGAAGGTATCACCGGTATTGGAGACGCGGGATTTCACTTCGGCATACGAGAGGATTTCGGACTTGAGTTCATTGTAGTTGGCTTTGAGCTCATCGTCCGCGGCGAGTAAACGCTCGGGGAACGGGATGCGGATGATCTTCGCGGCGGGAGCGGGTTCTTCGACGACCGGCTCAGGTGCGACGACTTCGGCAGCGGGTTCAGGTTCAGGTTCCGGTTCGGGCTCGGGTTCGGGTTCCGGTTCGGGCTCGGGTGCGGGGGCGGGTTCTTCAGCGCGTTTGACGATGATGTTGACCACCGGCGCGGGAGCGGGTTCCGGTGCAGGTTCGGGCTCGGGCTCGGGTTCAGGTTCTTTCGCGGCTAATTCTTCGCGGACGGCCTGACGGATGGCTTCGAGGAGATCGACGGATTCTTCATCTTCGGCGACTTCTTCTTCCTCGGGCTCGGGTTCGGGTTCCGGCTCGGGTTCGGGCGCGGGCTGGGCTTTGGCGAGTTCCTCGGCGATGATGGCACGGATGTCTTCAGCGGTGAGCTTCTCTTCTTTGGCGGCAGCGGCAGCTTCTTCTTCGGCCTTGCGGGCAGCTTCTTCTTCCATCTGGCGACGGGCTTCAGCGGCACCTTCTTCGCGGGCTCTGGCAAGGGCTTCCTCGTGTTCTTTGGCAGCTTCTTCTTCAGCGGCCTTGCGGGCGGCTTCCTCTTCCTCGGCCTTGCGGGCAGCCTCTTCTTCAG
>JAGAHY010000132.1 GCA_017626815.1 Bacilli bacterium
CTTTGGGCGATTTTCTCCAGATTGGTTCGCGAAGGTTCTTTCTTCGCGTTGCTTTGCTTGATTTCCAAAACCATACCGACGCCATGCAGAGCCTTAGGGGTGACTAGGATATCGCAGCGCCCGCGCCCCACGTTGACCTCACTTCGTACAACATAATCCGTAAAAAGCATCGCCAGCATACCGGTGACGAGGTTTTGGTATGCCTTCTCATCCGGAGTGTCGTAATAAGACAGGCAGGAGAGGACATAATCACGTAAGCAAGTAGTCAATGTAGCGGTGTCCGCCTCGAGCAAGCCACGTCGGATTTCGCTCGCGTAGTCTTCATCGAGGCGCTGCCCGTTCGAGAGTATTTCGTGCTCGAACAAAGTCGTGATCTCTTCGTTGGGGAAGTCAAATTGGCATTGGCTCTCCCGGTAAGAGGTGACCGTCAAATATCCCGACTGAACCAAGAAACTTAGAAGTGTATTCCGATTCGCCGCATAATTCTGATAGTTGATTTCTTTAATGAAATAGATGCTCGTCCCTTCTTTTCCCACGACATCGAGTAGCCTTGTCGCATCGAGCGTGGCGACGATTTCCTTCAACAAACGGTTTGAACCGGTGTTGACCCAATATGGAGTCAGGCGCCGATTCAAGGCATAGTTCATGATGGACCACGGGTTAAATAGTTCGAGACCATTCAAACGGTTATAGCCGCCATACCAGCGGCGTAGCGTATCCACGTTCGTCGGCAGTTCATAATAGGCGATGATTTTGCGCACCTCCTCCTCGGTAAAGCCAAAATATGGATGCAAGAACGCGTCGACGAGGGAGGCGTCAATCGGATTGTTTAGCCCCGAGAAAAGCGACTCTTTGGAAAAGTGCAAAACGCCCGTCAGCACCGAAAGGGCGACGCAGTCATTCCCCTTGAAGCCATTGCTATAGAGGGGGCGCAGCATCTCGACCGCGTCCTCATGCGGGCAAGCATCGCCAAGGCGGGCGATCGGCGCATCGTATTCGTCCACGAGGACGATGACCTTTTTGCCAAAATGTTTATATAAAGCGATGCTCAGGCGGCGCAGAAAGGAAAAAAGCAACGCATCATCCGCTGTTTTTTCCAGATAACGTCGTAGTTCCGATTTCTCAATGTCGAGCAGTTTATCCGAATCAAGAAGGTACGAGTAGCGCCGTATCAACATCGACAAAGTGTCTGCGAGGGATCCTTTGATTTCCGCAAGGGAAGAACCATAGACGTCCTTCATGTTCAAATGGATGACGGGGTATTGGTTCATATGCGTCTTGCATAGTTGCTCCTCTTCCGCGATTTTCTTATCCGCGAAAGCGTAACGGTAGTCTCCCTCGTTGGTGAAAAAATATTCCAGCATCGAAAGGGTCAACGACTTTCCGAAACGGCGGGGACGGGTGATAATCACCGAGCCGCCAAAGGCCGTTTCCAAGATATCGCGAATCAGTAAGGTTTTGTCGACATAGTATTTACTGATGGCCTCCAAATAGTTTTCGATGCCCAACATGATTGGAAGTTTCATATAGTTGCCTCTTTTCAAAGAAAGGATATACCAAAAACGCTAGAAAAACTATATTGAAACTATATTGAAACTCATTTGAAACTAAGTTGAAACTCATTTGAAACTATTGGGAAACGAAGCGGCCATCAAGAACTTTCCTTCCAAGTTTTCCCAATTAATGCCGCCCCACCGTCCGGAGAAAACGCTTAACGGATTGGACGCGTGATTAGGCAAAGCAAACCATGGCATCGCGCAAAAAGGCGCTATTTAACCCCGCAAGGTTTGGAGTAGCCCCGTAATGGCCCTAAGGGAAGGCTCAGCTAGGGAGGGTGAGGCCGCCGTCGCTGCAATGTACTTGTCCTGTTACTTGTCCACTACTTGTCCTGTACAAGCTATGAAACTTGCCCTGCGGTATTTCTCATAGGCTGATTTTGGCAGTAAAGAAATAGAGTCCAAAGCCCTCATCCAGCAACCCCAGCACCCTCTATTTCTTGACCATCACAAAAGACATGGTCACCGCTTTAAATGGCCAATCCCCCAGCGATTAATGTCATGCCTCGCCTCTATCTGGGAAGCGATGCTTATCCATGAGTAACAGCGTCAAACGTGATTACACGGAAACTGACCATAACGCGTTCCGGCATGCCACTTTAATCACGTTTTAATCGTTTAGCGGCGCATCGGCATTGGCGCCAGGCGGTAGTTTTCTGTTCCCTTTTTGGTGACAGACAGCAGTTTTTTCTTTGTCTTGGCCCACTTTAATGAGAAGAGACGCTGAGTGGGCAAAGCGTCGGCAAAGGCATGGTCACGCAAGGGAATAGAGGGGATTCGCCTCTTTCTACAAGGACCAAACGAAATTTTTTCAAGAC
>JAGAHY010000133.1 GCA_017626815.1 Bacilli bacterium
AACGAAAACATGCACTGGGATGTCTGCAAATCCGCATATGAGCAATTGGATGAATCAACAAAACTCTATCTCCAAAATCAAGAGGCCAACGAGACCGTCGCGGGTCAAGCCATCGAGCGTTATGGCTACATCGTGACCAAGTATGGCGTCGGCGTGTTCGAAGATTTCATCGGACGTTCTCCTGAACCACAAAGCAGTATCCAAGTTAAGGTCTTCGAAGAAAACCGCGACTTGGTCAGCATTGTCGCGTTAATTATTGTCTTTGGCGTCGGCGCTGCATTCGCGACGATCATATTCTCTAAAAGAACCAAGAGGAAAAACTAATGCCCACCGCTCCATTTAAATCAAAGTACGATGTCATCGTCATCGGCGCTTCTCTCGCGGGCTTATCCTGCGCCTTGGAACTGAAGAAACACGGCTATGACGTTTTAGTCTTAGAACAGCACAATCTCCCTGGCGGCGTGGCCACTAGTTTTGTCCGTGGCGGCGTGGAAATCGAAGCCTCGTTGCACGAAATGATCGGCGTCGGCTCAGATTTGCATCCGTTAAGAGTTCGTCGCTACTTCGAGAAGCTCGGCGCCAAGATCGACTGGGTCCGCATCCCCTATTGCTACCGTTTTGTCTCGGGTGACATCGATGTCCGCATCCGTGCGGGCCATGATGGTGACTACAGTGCCCCAAGTTTGGACATCGCCAATGCCTGCGGCGACCCCGATGGCAAGCTCTTCCAAAAGTTGATGGACTTCTTTGCCCTATGCCATAAGGTCTATCAATCTGCCAACAGCGTCAACACCGGCGGTAAAATCAATAAGCTTAGCCTCTACTTCAAACACCACGACTTCGTGACTGTGGCCGGCTATTCGACGAAAGAAGTCTTTGAGGCATTCAAATTCCCTCAGAAAGTCATCGACATCCTCAGCGCCTATTGGATCTACATGGCCTCCCCGATTGATGAACTTCCTTTCACTTTATATGGATATATGATCGCCGATTATTTCGGCTATGGTCCCTACATCCCCGCGCATACTTCCCATGACATGGCGGCTAATCTTGAAGCCGCCGCGGAGAAGCAGGGAATCCAAGTCGAGTTCTGCCAAAAGGTGGATAAAATCGTAGTGAACAATTGTAAAGTCCAAGGTGTTCGCCTCGCGTCAGGGCAAGAAATCGCCGCCGACTTTGTCGTCTCTGGCGCTTATCCCAATACGGTTTATTCCAGCATGATTGAACCCAAAAGCGAAGTCCCGCCTATCGCCAATAAAACCGTCCGCGCAATGGAAGTCAGCGTCTCCGTTTTCTCGGTCATCCTTCTTTTGGACGCTTCGGCGGACGAACTGGGTATCACCGACTATGCTACCTTCTACGCAACGGATGGGATGGACACTTCCGCCATCTTCGCCCGCGGAAGGACTGATGGGGATTGGGATTACATCACTTCCGTTTGTCCTAATGTCATCCATAAAAACGCTTCACCCGAGGGGACATGTCTTTACTCCATCACCTATCTCCCCGGCCCTGACGCCTTCGAGGACATCGATTTGGAACATTATCAGGAATACAAAGGCAGACACGTCGCCGACTTCTTGGATAAGGAGTCCAAGCGTCTAGGGGTTAATTTGGAAGACCACATCCTTGAAATCGTCGTGGAGACTCCGTTGACCGTCTCCCATTATACGGGCGCCTACCATGGCGCGATTTATGGTTACCGCAATATGATGAATAACCATGCCGTCGCCAGGACGCTAACCAAGGGTAAAGAGTATTTCATCGACGGCCTGGCTTTCGCCGGCGCCCACCAAATCTGTGGCGATGGGATGGCACCAGCGTTCGATAACGGCCTATTAGGCGCGCAGGATGTGATGGCCATGGATGCCAAGCGCAAGGGGGCAAAACGATGATCATCAAAAACAAATTTGCCGATTCCATGGGCGCTTTCCGTGTGACCAAGGTCCGTAACCAAGCCATCAGCGAAGCTTCCGATAGCCCTCTTCTTGAAGATGAGGTCACCCTCAAAGCTCGAAAGTTGCACCAAGGCTCTCTCCCTACGACCGTATGCGACGTTGAAGAGATGTGCGCGGGCGTCAAACGCTTCACCTTCCAGTTTTCTTTCATCCCCTATTTCACTCCAGGGCAATATCTTTCGCTACGTCTAAAAATCGGCGATTCCATCGTTTCAAGGCCTTATTCCATTTGCTCGAGCAGAAGTTTAGCCAAAGAGCAACACCAACTCCAGATTATCGTCAAAAAGGCCGATGGGGGCTTTGTTTCTAGCTACCTCGTTGACCGTCTAAGCATCGGTGACCACGTCGAGATTGAATACGGACTTGGGGAGTTCACCATCGACCGCTTTCGAGACAAGCCGAAAATTCTCGCCATCGCTGGCGGCGTTGGCATCACGCCCTTCTTGTCCATGGCGAAGTCGCTTCAAGAAAGTAACCCCCACGGTATCGAGATGACGATCCTATATGGCTGCCAAAAGGAAAGCGAGATCGTCGCCAAGAAAGAATTAGACGCCCTTAACCATGATCATGTGAGGGTTATCTACGTTTTGGCTGACGAGCCGAGTTGGACTGGCGAGCATGGCTTCATCAGCACCGAAATCATTCAAAAATATGCCCCGAAAGAACCATATAGTGTCTTCTTCTGCGGCCCCACCGCAATGAAATATTTCGTGATAAAAGAATTATCAAAACTAAAATACGACATTCGTAAGATTCGCATGGAATCCTTCGGTGGTATCGATATTTCTAAAGATACAAGATATCCTAAAGATCTACTAGATAAATACTATAAATTAACTATTCATAGAGGAATGGAGACATTGACCGTCGACGCCTTTGTCCAAGAGCCTATCGCCGTCGCTTTAGAACGCGCTGGAATCAAGATTCATACCCGTTGTCGCGGCGGTGTCTGTGGCATCTGCCGAATCAAGGTCATATCTGGGAACGTTTATGTCCCCGAGGAAAATGACGGGCGTAGAGACGCGGACAAGAAACTCGGGTATGTGCACTGCTGCCACGCTTACCCGATGTCCGATCTCGAAATCAAGATTCCTATTGAATAATCTATTTGGCTTCTTCCACCGCCGGCTCGAGTTGCTCGGGCGCAGGGCTTTTCGTCGGCTCATCAAGTTGCTTGAAGACTTTGGGTAGCAAGATGGCTAAGAAAATTCCGTTGGAGATCGCTGCTAGTACCCAAGTGATGGGGAACAAGGCATAAAGCCAAGTTAAGGTATGGAATTGTTCCAACGGGAACACGGTCAAAATCAAGACGATACGGGCTCCCGTGCAGAAAATCATCGTCGTGATCATTGGGTACAGAGGCTTCTTGATGCCTTTTAAAACGCCAGCGGAGAGATTCATCAGTAAGTTGATGCTATAAGTCACCCCCATCAAGAAAAGACGCTGCGAGCCCGCTTCTATCGCTTCATCCGTATCGACGAACAACGAAAACAGCGCACGGTTAGCCGTGAGGGTGAGCAACGCGATGATTGCGCAGCCGATTAAGCCCCATATGGTCGCGTAGAGAATCGACTTGACGATGTTCTTCTTGTTCCTTGCGCCCATATTCGCGGCGACGAAAGTCATGGAGGCTGCCCCAATCGCATCGATGACGGCGAAGAAATAGCCTTCGATGTTCGCAGCGGCTGTCGCTCCGTTTTCTAAGTCAACATTCCCGGGATCAATCGTGTAAAGGCTCGATTGGATAAAGACGTTAGGCAAAGAAAAGAAGAACCCTTGAAGGCCCGAAGGCAAACCAACGCGCAGGACTTCGAACAAAGTCGCTTTGTCGATGTGAAGTTTCTTGAAGCTGAAGCGGACGTAGGCGCGGCGCCCTTTGGCTAAGGCGAAGACGCCCAAAACACAGCTCACGCCCTCGGACATTACAGTTGCAACGCCCACTCCTGCAACACCCATGTGAAACGGGAAAACAAAGATGCAGTCGAAAATCACATTGATGACGCCAGAAATCGCCAAGATAATGAAAGGGCTTCTGGAATCGCCTTGGGCGCGCAGCAATTGGGCCGCGTAGTTATAGATCATTAAGAAAGGCAAACCGCCGAAATAGATGCGCAGGTACAGCGTCGCCTTTTCCATGTAATGGGCTTCGGTGCCCATCATGCGTAACAAGTCATCGCTGAAGAGGAAACCGATGATGCCGACGAAGATGCCAGAGAACAACGCAAACACCAGTGAGGTGTGCATGACCTTCTCGGCCTTTTCCGGGTTCTTCGCGCCTTTGGCTTCGGACAAGAGGACGTTCACGCCTAGGGAGACGCCGGTGAAGACGACGATGATCAGATTAATTAAGGCGTTATTGGAGGCGATGGCGCCCATAGATTCGGCGGAATCACCATAATGGACGGTCGTGAGGTCGATGGTGACGTAGAGAAGCTGCATCATTGTCGTTGCCATGACGGGCAGCGCGAAAAGGATGATTTTCCAGAAGAGGTTGCCTTCCGTCATATCCATGGCACGCGCTGATGACTTTCTCACTTTTTCCATAGCGGGCGTTATTCTATCCTTCTTTTAGAAGGAAGCAACTACTTTGCACCATGGTTTTTCGTCGGAAGATAACTAGATAGGCCATAAATCTCGGATTACCGCGACATAGCTACTCCAAAAGGCACTTGTCTAGAATCTATTTTGACTACAAAATAAAGCGACTAGGAGGTACCTGTTATGGGTAAGTTTGCAGCGTTTCTTGGTGGTTTCTTCGTCGGTGTCCTCACTTTAGCGGGTGGCGTCGCGATTGCCGCCGCCGTCGTTCCTTCCAAGACCTACCTCAACGCCACCGGCACGCAGATCGTCGGGGACAAAATCGGGGAAAAGGGTCTATTTGATGTGATTAGCAACGTCAACACCTACACCATCGAGGACGTGCCCGTCATCAAAGGTTTGCTGGACAATATCCTCGCTGAGGGAGGACTTGGTGATTTAGTCACCCTCGACTATGAGGAAATCAAAACCATCCGTTTCACCGACCCCCAGCTATCGGAGAAATTAAAGAAGGCGATGAAGATCACCGCGACTCTCGAGAAGCTTTCGGTGGACTTAGGCTCTTTCGGAAACCTATCCGCCTTTAAAGATTGGACGCCGATTACCCCCACTGCAGAAGAAATCGATTCCAATTACAAAGCCTATTATTTCAAAAATGACGCAGGTGAGTATCTCAGGGCCTACGATGACAGCAAGAACTACGCCAACGGTTATCAGACCGGTGGGCAGCTCTATTTGCCTAAGCTTTCCGCCATCCCCGTGATGGAATTGTTCAATGGCTTATCCGTCCGCCTTGGCGAATTGACCTACAAAGATTTCATGGTCGGCTTAATGAACGCCAGCGAAGCCGACTTGCAAAACGACACCGTTTACAAATTGATCGGCAACGCTAAGCTCAGCGAGTTAAAGAATCTCGACACCAATGAGTTTCAGCTTACCAATATCGTCGCTGTCTCTAGCAACGAACGTGTCTATGACTTGCTCCGCGACCTTACCGGCGCCGAGCATAATGAAGACATCAAGTTGGGCATGCTTTCGAACTTGGACGTCGGTAACGCCAGGCTCACCAGCGTCATCAAATACCAAACCAGTACCAAACCCCTCTATGACATTCTTTTGGATATCACGGGCAAGGACGACTACGATACCCTCAAAGTGTCTGACTTAGACAACGTTGACCTTAATAACGTCAAACTAGCGACCGTCTTAAAGAAAGAAGACGCCAAGGACAATGCCTTCTTGACCGCATTGCTTAGCAAAGAGGATGACCAGGGTAATCCAAGCGTCACATTAGGAAACCTCGGAGATACCATCAACACCATCTCCGTCTATGACCTTTTTGGCGAGAAGTGTTTCACAACCGATAAAACGGAAGCCATCGCCTCAAGAATCAACGATACGTACCGCCTTGGCGATGATGGCGTCTTCACCTATGACACGACTTTGACCGAGACCGATAAGCCCTACTACATCTCCGCGACGGCGAACGTCTGGCTGATCCTCTCTTACGATAGTGGCGACATTGATAACACCAACGGCCGCGCGAGGACCTACGCACCTTCGACCATCTCCTACAAAGACCTCCAAGGCAGCCCAGGTGGAAGCGAGAAAACCGTCTCCGAGAAAATCGGCGAGGCAAAGATCTACCAGCTCATCAGCGCTGGCGTCCTTGAAGGCGACTTCAATGATTCCGTCACGCGGCTTAGCCTCTCTGAAGCTTTAGGGATGATTCCTTAAGCAAAACAACCTTTTGGCCAAGTTCATGCGGCCCTGTTGAAAAGAAAGGGGTTTTCAGGGGTTTCTGAAAATAATAGTCCCAATTTTCTGTTGAATATACAGGGGAATAAAAGCCCGGTGCTGATGCCATTAACTGGATGTTAAACCGGGCCTTTCCTTCATTTCATTGCGCGAAGGCTAACGCCATTTGTATTGGAAGATCTGGGTCCCGAGGGAAGGGAAGTAACTGAAGATGAGAAGCGCCCTCTTCCGGAACCTCTCAAAGTTGGTGAGCCCGTTGGAGAGCTTCTTGAGCGACTTAAGCTTGTTGTTGTTCCCCTCGGCGACCGCGTTGGATACCCTTTTGCCGAGGGTTTGGTTCCTCGCCATGCCGTTGGCGATCTCGTTGCGCCAATGGCGATACGTCCTCGCCACGGCGCGGAGCAGCGCCGACTGCGTGGCCTCGAGCTTGGCCACAATCCTGTCGACGAAGGCGGCCGCCTCGGTGAACGTCGGGTAGGAGTTGTAGGTGAGCAGCTCCTGGAGTATTGACCACGCGTCCCATAGCAGCGGGGACTGGTCGCAACACCTGATGATCATGTCGAAGTGGGTCTCCTCCACGCAGAATTTGGCGCTTCGGCAGACCTTGTTCTTCTCCTTCAGCTTCTTCGCCGAGCACAGGAACGCGCGCCAATGCTGCTTCATGAACGACTTCTCCGCCGAGGCCTCCATCTGGTTCATCTCATGGACGCGGATCTTGCCCACGGCGGTCGTCATGAGCTTGACAACGTGGAAGAGGTCGACGCAGTGGACGGCGCGGGGGAAGTACTGCCTCCTTATGGAGGCGTAGCCCTCGTACATGTCGGTGACGAAGACCTTGACCTTGCGCCGGTCCTCCTCGCGGATGGCGGCGAAGCACGGCCTTAGGTAAGGCAATTGCCGGTTGGCGAAGATATCGCATATCTCGCGGGTCTCGTAGTCGGAGAGGATTACGGCGTAGGCGTTCTTCCGCTGCTCGGTGCGCATGCAGACCTCGTCGACGCACAGTATCCTGCCGAGGGGGATCGGCGGGACGGAACGGAAATGCTCGTCGAAGAGCTTTATGGGCAGCGACGGCGAGACGTGGTGCGCGCGGGCTATCTGCCGGAACGACATCAGCGAGCAGCAGTCGACGAGGATGGAATGCTTCGTCTGCTCGGTGATCTTGCCGTACGGGTCCACGCCCTTAAGGCCTATGGTGAAGGTCTTGCAGCATTCTAGGCAGGTGAAACGCACCATGTGGATGACGAGGCGGACGGATTGGAACTGAGCGGTAGAGATCTCGCGCTCGGTCGTGTAACGGTCTTTGATGTAGACGCGTTCCGTTTCCCCGCAAAGCGGGCATTCCCGCTGGTCGGCGGACTGGGTGAGCTCGTATGTTGTGGTGTGGAATAAATCCATCACCACCTCAACGGTAGGGGTGGTGTAGTATGGCTCGAATTGGTCTGGGTCCAGGCCAAAGGCGAGTACAAAGGAATTTGGATTTGGTTTATTATTCATATACCTCCTAATATGGGTGTCAGCAACCTCAGTTTAGGGGGTTTTTAAAATATTGGAACGGCCAAAAGCCCTCGCTATTGCGTTCCGTTTTGCTCCGTCGGCATCCGAGCAGCTACTCCGGATTCAGCATTTGCGGCTCTTTCCCTTCGAAAGACCCGCGCCAGAAAGGGGCTGCCGCTTCACGGTCATTAACGGAACCGCGCTATGAGACGCGTCGCTATAACCGATTCGACGCTTTGGTCGATTTCATATACCAAGTAGCCGAAATTGTTAGGCAAAGCTGTTGAAAAGAATGGGGAGCACAAAAATATTACTCCCCACTTTATTCAACAGCCCCGTTCATGCTTGGCCTTTTCTATAAATAAATATCCGTTATCATAGGAAGCGTTATGGATTATCTTGCGATAGAAGAATTTGTCATGATGCAAGAAAGCGTCAGCGCAGAATTGCTTGCAGAAACCTTTAATATTGATGATTTTGACGCGGAAAAAGCCATAAATCGCCTGCAAATCCTCGGTGTAATCTCCAATGAGGAAATCTATGAAGGCGAGTACGAAGTCCTACAGGGCGGCTTGCCCATCGACGTTGTCTCCTTAGCGATGTTAGACAAAAAGCTATCTTCCATCGATCCCTTGGAATATGTCGCCATCTCCTTTTACGATGACCCTGAAGCCGTCGCGGACTATCCGGATGTCATGGACGTGTTCTACGCGAACACTTTGGACATTGATTATCCTGCGATAAGCAATTTCTCCACCTTCTTTCCTAATGCCGAGGCGATGGCTGATTTCATCATCGCCGCGATGAACGATGGCAAGAAGATTCTTTGTCAGTGCACCTATGGATCTTCCCGCAGCGCAGCCGTCGCCGCAGCCATCGCCGAAGCTTTCTATGACGCTGGCGACCTTTATCTTGCAAGCTTTCGTTATAAGCCTAACAAGTTCATTTACCGTAAGTTATTGACCGCCCTAAAACGTAAATTAAACAAAATTGTCGATTAAAGATATTTCGTCAATAGACATAATAAAATACCGCATGATGCGGTCTTTTTTAAGTGAACTTTTCTTAGTTTCTACCAAAGCGATCACTCGGGTAATCGCCACGTTCGACAAGCTTCGCGAGGCTTTCGACGACCTCGGGTTTGTCTTCGCGATACGTCACGCCATACCAAACCGCGTCAGTGGATAGGACTTCGCATGTGGCTTCGCCCTTTTCAATCAACTCGCCAACGAGAGTTGGGATCAAGTATTCGCAATCATCCCAATGTCCCTTATTCGCGTCTAAGAAGGCCGGGAAATACTCACCGATCTTATCGAGAATATCCTTAGAGAAAGCGAACATATTCATGGAGACAAGGGAATCGCTAGGAATTTTCTTCCAATCGCCGCCATCTAAGGGACAGGCATAGATATCCTCGCCACGCCACTCGAGTTTGCTTTCCACGAGAGAGGTTAAGATATTCTTATCATCGAATTCGAGGATGCCGCGTTTGACGGAGCCGTTTTTCGTCATCGTGTTCTTCGCGTAATAAGCGATGTTCGCGTATTTGCCTTTACTCCCTTTAGGTAAGGAAGAAAGGTATTTGGCGGCCACGGCAAAGGCGTCCGCGCCATAGAAATCGTCGCTATTGACGATGGCGAAATCATCGTTTAAGACATCCTTGGCACAGTAAATCGCCTGCGCGGTCCCTAACGGTTTGACGCGGTCTTTGGGCATTTCATACCCCTCTGGGACAACATCGAGTTTCTGATAGGCATAGGCCACGTCGATATATTTGGCGACCCTGGAGCCGACGGTTTCCTCAAAAATCTGGCGGTTTTCCTCTTTGATGAGGAAGACGACGCGGTCAAAGCCGGCCCTCTTCGCATCGAAAATCGAATAATCGATGATGAAGTTCCGTTTGTCATCGAAGGGTTCGATTTGTTTTAAGCCACCGAAGCGGGAACCCATCCCGGCGGCGAGAATCAATAAATCCATAATTACTTTCCGTTCGGTACTAATCTTATGCTTTCTCCAACAAAAAAGAAACCTTGCGCGCGTGCGCACGAAGTTCCTTTTTGGGTGTTATTCAAGATGAAACTGGATTTCCCCAGAAGTTAGGACATAGATGCTCCCGCTTCCCTCAGGCTCAAAGAGGATGCGGAATTCATCGTCGACCCCGCGGATCAATCCCCAACATTGTCCATCATTTAAGGTCGCATAGACCATCTTCCCGAGCAGGAAATCATGTTTACGGTAATAAAGAAGATATGGTTTTAGGCTATCCAAAGAAGAAAACGCCTCATAAAGATTGTTGAATAAGCATTCCTTAAAAGAGCCGATATCGATATCTTCGCCCATTTCTAAGGCAAGGGAGGTGGGCTGATGACGGTATTCCCCAAGAAATTCCATTTGATTGACGTTGATGCCAATGCCAATGACAATGAAGTTCGGCAGTTGTCCTTCCAACAAGATGCCACACGTCTTTTTGCCGTGGATATAAATATCATTCGGCCATTTAAGACTGACATCGGCGAGGCCGAAAGATTCGATGGTTTTCGCGACGATGACCGCGGCCACCAAAGATAGCTTAGCCCCATAACGGAGCGCTTCGGGGTTTTTGACGAGCAAGGAAAAAAGCAGGTTTTCGCCTGCTTTTGCAAGCCAGGAACGTTCGTTTCTCCCTTTGCCTTTGGATTGGTAATCCGCGGATACCACCGTTAGGTCAGCAAGCTCATCCTGATGGGCTTTGACGTAATCGTTAGT
>JAGAHY010000134.1 GCA_017626815.1 Bacilli bacterium
ATGCGTTTACAATAAGCACATCATTCACCGCCATAGGAGGCCAACGATTATGAAGTTTGACTATTACCAAGGGATTATTAAAACCCTAGTCAATATGATGAAGAAGAATCCTTCACCCGAGTGGAAGGAATATTCCGATTATTTACGCAATTTGGTGGAACGCCTTGACGACTATAACAAGCTTTCCAAAGAAGGCGAATTTAAGGTCATGACTTCCAAACAAGAGTATGACGAGATCGAAGAGCTCTTCAAGAAGTCCTTAGCGGGCTATGATAAATACAAAGACCTGCCAATCGATCCCAACGACCCCCTCGACGCCATCCGCCATCGCTTAGCCGACGATGTCTTCAACGATTTCCTCACCCCCGCGTATGTGGAATACCAGCATGTGGATATCACCAAAGACATCAGTTTAAAGCACATGATGGAGGACTTCCGTTCCAAGCCCATCCCCGTGGCCGATGATGAGATGAAACAAGTCGGGGGCAACTTAAGCTCCAGGACCAAGCTGACCCTCGATTTCGATGGCGAGAAAATCGATGGCGTCTTCACCCCAACCACCCAGTTCACGCCGCAGCAAGATTACGCCAACCTCATCGAAGATATCGCCAAGCGCTACCCCAAATACGCCGATTACTTCCGCAGTTTAAATACCCCTGAAGCCTATGCGGCCACCTCGAAAATCCCCGTGAATGAATTTATCAACGACGGCGCGTTCTATAAGGGAGCTCTAGATGCTTTTGTCGAACAAGAGTTTGTGCCTGAGGCTTCCATGGAGCTGTTTAACAAGTATGTCGAGGAGGAGGACTTTACCGCGGCCTATGGCGAATTCATCTTTAAACTCGAGCCTTTGCTCATCTCCTCCCACATCAATCAGATGACCCTGCAATTAGCCGAAGGCGACAATATCGATAAGCGCAATAGCGCCATGAGTGGCGTCGCCCACCTTTTGGACAAAGATAGCAGCCTCGCCAAGTCGAGGCCCATCACCATCGAAAGGGAAATCAACGGCCAAAAGGTCCTCATCGAAGGTACCTTCATGGAGTTTGCCCAGGGCAAAGACCCGGATCATCTGCCTGTGAAAGACGCGATGCGCGAGACCCCGGTAGAAAACTACGATACCGCCGAAGCCAAGCAATCCATGGCCAACCTTCAAATCCTGGATTACATCTGCGGCAACGTCGACCGTCACGCAGGCAACATCTTCTATAATTTCGACCCCGAGACCAAGAAGCTCGTCAGCGTCCAAGGCATCGATAATGACGCCTCCTTCTTCAAGGGCCAGGTGAATATGGGCGAGGTCCTCAACCAATGGCAAGGCCTTAATCACTTAAGGGTCATCGACGAAGAGACGGCGGTCCAAGTGATGGCCTTAGAAGAAGGGACCTTAAAGGCGACCTTGATGGGCTATGGTTTAAAAAGCGAGGAAATCCAAGACGCGTGGAACCGTACCAAGGAACTGCAAGAGGCCATCAAAGTCGGGAAACTTTACGAAAACGCGCAGGACATCCATATTTCCGCGGACGCGAATACGCCTTACATCGTCATCGTCCCCAAAGATAAATGGAACGAGGTGCCGCTAGATCGCCTCGCGGAGAATTCATCGAACATTTTCGCCAAGGTGAAGGAACTCGCGGAGACCTTGAACCGTCCTTCGATTGAAAACCCCAAATTCAAACGGGACATTCTCATCCAGGAAAACGCCTTGAAGTCCAAACTAAACCTCAGTGGCGACCTTCTCCAACGCGCGAAAGACAATAAGCCCATGATGGGTACCTCCCCCCGCTATAAACGAATCATCGCCGGGCTTGAGGAATTACATAAAGCCGATAGCCCTGACGCCAAGATGGAAAAGCTCGCGACTTTACGGGGATATGTCCATTCCTACCGTCAGGAAAAGATCCGCGACAAAGTCCTCGATGAAAACGGGCATTTGATCAAAAAGCTTTCCGGCAAGGATTTACGCCGCGTCGAACTCGTTGACGAAATCGATGGCTACATCAATACCATCAATACCATCAATGGTGAGCTCAACCAAGCCAAGACCGCCTATAGCGAGCACATCAAAGAAGTCGATGAGATCAACGGCACGTACCGCCGCGGCAAATACGCCAATTACGCCAAGGCCAATTACGATAAAGACGGCAAGATCATCGTCGATGAAGAGATCTTCCAACGCGACGAGCTCTTCGCCAAAAGCATGGACCAGCTCTCCCAAACGTTGAATGCCAAGGAAGCCTATGGCAACGTCAAAAACGACCAGAAGCTCCTCAACGAAGCCCAGGATTATAAGCGCGTCCGCCAAAACGAAGTCAATAACCTTAAGACCCAGTTGTCCAAAGAATATAACCAAGGCCTCATCCCTAAGGAATATTATGATGAGCGTATCGAACAGCTTAACACGAACAACTTCGAGACCTCGTTAGCTTATCGCTTCGCCGGCGGGGTGCAGGTCAACCCGGCCTTGCAAAACTTCCAGGACGAACTGTTAAAAGATGTCGATAACGACGATATGGTCCAGGAAGAGGAAGCGGTGGAAGTGAAAGCCGCGGCTGAAAAGCAAAACGACGGTCCCGCCGCCGAGGTTAACGAATAAGCAACCTTAGATCAGAAGTCGAGGGCGTTTGCCCACGAAGTGAAACCAACCTTCTGGCGCAGGAATAAAACCCTGCGCCTTTAAATTAAGTCTTAAGAAAGTTTTTTCTCAGGAGAAGCACACGAAAATGACATAATAAAAGGTGCGATGTTATCGAACAAATACCTGATTTTGATATAATAAATGCCTCGGATTTGACACAATAAATTCAGCCCCTTGATTCGCCCTTTAGTGGATCTTGCTTTCGCCTTGGGGACGCGGAACTTTTCTACCCATTTCCCATTTCTGCCTTTCCTCGCCCGCCACTTATGCGCGCCACGAGAAAAAGCATAATGCCTCTTTGGGGAAACGTTATGCTGGCGGCAGAGGCTGCATCAAAGGCAACCAGGTCGAACGCGTGAAGATGGAGGAAATCTCGACCCTCAAAGGCGCGGATAACGCCACCCATGGCTCCGAGATCCATTACGAATACGACCAATCCTTCGGGCTTTGCCACGCCAATACCATTATTCGCGTGCGGAAATGATGAATCGGACTTGTATTCCCCTTAAGGCAAATGCCCCTAACTTGGCCCCTAGGAGCCGTTTGGCCAAAAAGGGACATTCCTCCCTGCGGGGTCTTATCCTTCTGAAAACGGCTTTTAGGGCGCTTAGGGAGGCCATAAGAACAAAAGGACTGCCTCATTAGCGCGCTTTTTTCTAGAACCGTGTCCTAAAGAATCCATTGCCAATCATCGCGGGATGGGGTCCATGAAACTCCATGGACGTTCCAGATTGGAACTCTTTGCCCAATTTCGCGCGGGTATAGGATAGAGATGTTTCTTAAGAAACACCAAAAATCCTCGATTCGAATAAGAATGAACGGGAAACAATCGCCGGCCAACTTGGCGCCGACCATCTTAGATTTTGTTTCCTGCGCTGAAGAAGCGACAATGCCCAATATCGGCGTAATCGCGCCATAAAACCAGTGGACTCATCAATTTGGCGGCCTCTTGGCTCCCCCATACACAAGAGGCCATCGAATTGAGTCTAGGGCCGTCCGCAAGGGCGGCTCTTGTCTTGTCCAGGAGCTAATTTTCCTTTGATTTTACCCGCAAATCAAGCCTTAATTTGCTATA
>JAGAHY010000135.1 GCA_017626815.1 Bacilli bacterium
CTTGGTGGTACCGTCGGAGTAAGTGACGATGAGATCGCCGTCTTCGTTGATTTCAACATTGATGACCACGACGCCAGCGGGGACGACTTGAATCTTGATGTTCACGGTCATCGGGATCCAGCCATCAGCGGTGAAGGAGACTGTGACATCATGGACGCCAGCTTCGGCAACCGTGCCGGTGATGACACCACTCTCGGAAAGGACCAAGCCTTCGGGGAGACCCGTGGCGGAGAAGTTGCTGAGGAGGTGTCCAGCGCCAGCGATGCCCTGGAGGTCGATGGTCGCGGCAACGCCGGCGGTGAAGCCATAGAAGCTGCCCGAATCCGTGGTGAGGTAAGCTTTCAAGCCGTTGAGGGCGTGAGAGTTGTTCGCGTATTCGTTGTACATGAGCATCGCGCCGAAGCGGACGATGTACCACTGGTTGTTGGAATAGTAACGTTCTTGGCCGGTCGCCTCGTCGTCTTTGCCGATGTAGACACCGCCTTTTTCGCCGGTGAGCGGGTTGTCGTAATTGGCGTCCCACTTACCTGAATAGGTCTTGTTGTCAACGACGCCAGCTTGCGTGTTGGCATTGTTGCCGCCAGGAGCGTGGAAGTGGCCAGTGCGGAGCATTAAGTCTTCCGGAGAGACGTTGGATTGCGGGCTGTACATATCCGGGTGGAACATGAAGCCAGCGGAGCCCCACTCTTCGTGGACGAGAGCGTTGCACATCGCGCCAGAGACGGGGGTCGGGACCGCGCCGATACGGGCGAATGCCGACATCGCGCCTTCCGCGCCGCCTTCTTGGATCGCCATCTGGAACGGCTTGATGTAGACTTCGCGGATAGCCTGTTCGGAGACCCAAGCGAATAAGTCGCCAGAGTTACGGTTGGTTTCCTGATCGTTGAGGAACATGTGCTTCAAGTGAGAGCTCACGCCGCGATCTTGGATGCCTTTGACGACGGCAGCCGCGAACTTACCGGCATGGTAGCCATCGGAGGAATAGTATTCGTTGTTACGGCCAGAGAACGGAGTCCTGTGGGTGTTGATGGCGGGGTTGAGCCATTCGTCACCAGTGGTCGTGGAACGAGTGCCGTTGTAGTTGTTGTTGATGTGGCCGGACTGAGCTTTCTTGAAGAGGGCTAAGGAAGCGACGACCGCGCCTTGTTCGTAACCAAGTTCGGTGTTCCAAGTCTGGGCGATGGTGGTGTTGCAGCACCAGCTGTAAGTGCCCCAGAAGGAGGTCGGGCTATCTTGGATACCGCCCCAAGGAATGCCAAGGTTCTCAACGCGGGAACCGTTGTTACCACCCTGCCAGCAAGCGAGGGCGATGTCATCCCAAGTCCATTCGTTCATGAACTCGATCCAGGCTTCTTTGTTGGTCTTGCCCGCAAATTTGCCGGATTCGATGACATATTCTTCGGCGAAGAAGTCGATGCCGTTCATGTCGGTGAACCAAATCCATTCATCGGGTTTGGCATCGATGGCTTCCTTCTGCGCGGCGGAGGAAGGCATCTGGCTCCAGCCTTCGAGCATCTCCGCGGTGACGTCGTAACCATTGTTGAAGCCGAGGTAGCCGTTGACATCGTCGGTGAAGATCTTGTCGCTGTAGACATAGTCGCCGCTATTTTGTTCGTCGATTTCGCTAGCGAACAACGCGATGTAGTCAGCAGGTTGGACGACGACGACGTTGGCCTCCTCACCAGAAGTGACGAGCCTCATGCTCGGGTTGACGTTCTGGCAGTTGCTACGGGTATTGAACTGCGTGCCTGCGGTGACCGCTTTGGTGATGCGGACGTTGTTAATCGTGACCGCGCCAGTCCAGCCGTTGACGGACGGGAAGGAGACGAAATCACCGACGGCATAGTCTTTCGACGCGACGTTCTTTTCTTCGACGGTGAAGTTGAGAGTATCTAAAGCCTTGGTGACTCTATAGATGACGTTATTGTAGTAGACATGCTCGCCGATGGTCTCGAAGACGCCGTCCATGGTGAGCTCTTTGATGGCGGGCTGATCCTTGGTGGCTTGGAAGACTTTCTTCGTGCCGGCAAGGCCGAATTTCTCGTCTTTCTTGTAGCCATCTTCTTTGGTGATGGAGAAGTATGGGATGGTCTCTTTCCAGTAGTTGAGGTTGTAACTGGCGTAGTAGTCCATCAAGTCGGCGAATTCCTTGGTGACGACATAGCCGCCGGAATAGACGCCTTCGACGACGGTGGTCTTGTTGCCCTTAGGCATGGTGGCGACCATATCCTTACGGGAGAGGAGGACCTGCTCTTCGGTGAACATCTTGTCTTCGGAGTCGATGACGCCATCGCCATTCCAATCGTTATCGTTGGTGCGGAGGGATTGCGAACGACCGCTGGAGAAGACGTTGCTGATGAGATTATCCGAGAAGTCATCGAGGGCTAAGGTCGAATCCGCGGCGATTTCCAAGGTAGCCTTGTTGTTCGAAGCGGAGCAATGGGAGGTGTTGGCGGCGATGAGATCATACTTGCCGGCCTCGAGTTCATAGCCCACAAAGCCATTGTCGTTGGCGTCCTTATAGTCATAGGAAGCGAGGTCTTGGAGATTGACTTCGATTTCGAGGGTCTCGGAAGCGCCAGGAGCTAACAAGCCGGTCTTGCCGTAACCGACGAGCGAGACGGCCGCTTTTTCGATGCCGCCGCGGGTATAGGGAGCCTTATTGTAGATTTCGACGACTTCTTTGCCGGCGACTTCACCCGTGTTGGTGACTTTGACGCTGACTTTGACGGTCTTGACTTCCGCGGGAGCGCCTAAGGAGGAGTTCACTTGGGAAGCCTTGAGGATCGCGTGGTCAATCTGAGGCGCGCCGATTTCGAAGCTGGTATAGGAGAGGCCGGAGCCGAACGGGTAGACGACGTTATCGGCATACCAGGCATCCGCCTGCTCTTGGGAGCCGGTGCCCACGGCTAAGACGCCGTTGGTATAGGAGAGGTTGCCACTGCGGATTTCTTCGTAGACGGTCTCGGAGTATTTGTAGCCAAGATAGATGTCTTCGCTGTAATCGACGCCATGGAGCTCGATCTTGGAGGCTTTCTTGCCATCCGGGGTGATATAGGTGTTGGTCTGGGCTTGGTTCTGCGCGTTGGCGAGGGAGTTATACCAGGTCGGGTTGGCGGAGAAGTCCTTATCCCAGGTGTCGGCAAGTTTGCCCGAGGGGTTCATCTCACCGGAGAGGAGCTTCGGTACGGCTTTGAGACCATTGTTGCCCGGACGGCCGATGAACATGATGGAATCGATGTTCGGATCGTTTTGGAGGTTGAACATTTCCATCGCGTTGGAGGTGTTGAGCAAGACGACGACTTTGGTGCATTTTTTCTTGGCAAGTTCGATCATTTCGAGTTCTGCCTTGGTCAGCATTTGGTTGTGCTTGAAAGCCTTTCCTTCCGCATCGGTGGCTAACGCCTTGTGGGCCCAGCCATTGTTTTCTTCCGCGTCATTAGCGGCTTCGTTGGTCTTGATGGAAAGGTCGCTGCCTTCACCGCCACCACGCTTCAAAAGAATAACGGCGACGTCGGTGAATTCACCAAGAGCAGCGCTGATTTCTTCATCATCCTTCGGAAGACTATTTTCATTAATGATGGTCGCGTTAACCACGAAACCATCATCTGCCAAGACGCCACGAACGTTGCCTTGGCCACCTTGGAGAGAACCTTGGGCGGAACCGAAGACGGTGACCTTCTCAGTCGCTTTGGCTAACGGTAAGGCATTGTCTTTGTTCTTTAAGAGTACAGAGCCTTCACCAGTAAGTTGGATGTTGAGATCGATAGCAGCCTGTTGGGCATCGGCTTGAGTCGCATACGAGGGGCTGGCATAACCGCCATTCGCGTTTTTGACGACTGGGTTGAGGAAACGCTCGAGAGAGGGCGCGGCAGAGTGTGGCGCGGCGAGAGCCATCGCGCAAAGAACTGCTGGGGCGGCGACCTTCAAGAGAGTTAACGAGTGCTTTTTGAGTTTCATCATTTAGCCTCCTTTTTGGCAAAAGAACACGGGCAGCAAACCCTTAAAACTTAAGACCACTCTATATTGGGGAAAGTGATTTTTGCAAATGATGGGGCCATTTTGTAAATGAACTTGAAGAAAGAAAATCAAATCATGGCGAAATAATCAAAAACACGCAAAAGTGAGCAAGACAAACTGGCGCTCAAAACCATTTTTGCAAAGGAATTGAAAGGGGTTGACCGGATCACTCATCCCTTGATGAATGTCGGAGATAAACGCAAAAATATCGCCATATCAAAGTATATTATTAAAGAATAATGTGCATATGGAAATAATCCCAAACATCTTATGTTATTTATATTTGTCGTGAAAACTATTGCAAAAACAGTTGCCGTGGCTAATACTAAAATTTCTCATTTGCTCTTTTTTCAAACAAAACAGCACGGAAACGCGCAACAACCACGTCCGTTTTCTACCATATTTTGGCCGTGCGGCCTAATATAGATTATGGAAGGATTCTAGGCAGGCTGTCTTAGAATCGTGATTCGATAAGGAGGTCAAGACGATGAATGTTCCGAAATGCCCCCTTTGCGGTACGGAGTTATTCGGCTGCCTTTGCCCCATCTGCGGGTTCGATGCCCATAAGGCTTTGAATCTCGACCCTTGGCCTTTCGATGATCCAAAAGACCCTTCTGATCCGTTCGCGGATCCGTTAGCCCCACTGCTGTTCTGCGACCCTAACGACGACCCCTTCTAGACGTTAAAGACGGCCTGCCTCTTCGTTGGAGGCAATGGCCGTCTTTTTTGATGTGTCTACACCCCCTACTCGGCGATATTCACCGTCCCTAAGAATAACGGGTATCCTAGCGAATCCACGATGCCATAATGGAACGGACGGTCTAACTGGATCACCCATTTTTCGAGGGCTGGACCCACATTCACAGACTCATCCTCCATTTCAATGACCGTATACGCGGCGGCTTCGATACCATCTTTATTCACATCGACAAGAGCTTCGTGGATCGCTTTGCTAATGAACGGATCGTGCTCAACGGAATTGACCATATCATGGAAATCTGCCACTTTGGGCGTAAAGGCGTTACGAACCACCCCCGCATCCTGAAGCACTTCTTTTAAATCGTATTTCTGATGGCTCTTGAATGTGGGCATGATGAATTCCAAATCGATAGTTTTGACTTCGCTAAGTTGCTCCGGGTTGAGGATGCTGCGGAACCAATATTGTTCCTGCTCGGCGTAAGTGGTAGGTGGGAGAAACAAAGGCTCACAAGAAGGTTTTTCTACCGCCACGCGGAAGCTTAATCCGCCATAAAGAGGGATATCGCAAACGTAGATAGAATCTGAAGCATAGCCATTAGTTTGCACATAGCCATGAAGGAAAGTGGTTTCCTTGGCCGCTCCCTGTTTGGGATAGAAACTCCTTGTCTCTTCGAATATGTCACAAGCCCAATTGGCCTTAAGGTAGACGGTGTTGCAGAGCCATAGGATACCGGCAAAGTCTTTGAACGAGTCCGCGTTTAGATGAAAGAGCTCATTGGTTTTTGAATTGATCCAAGAAGCCAGCATCTCATGCATTTCATCCGACTTCAAATCACCGCTAAATGCTTCGGCATAATAATAATCCGTCAGGATTTTAAGGTAGTTTTCCGATAAAAACGGCGAAAATTCCTGATCGATGAAGATCGCGTCAGCGACATCGCAATAAGCTTTCTTTCCTTCTTTATCTTCCGCGGTGAAATGAGTGGCCTTGAGCATCTCGGCGACGCATGTTTTAACATCAAAAGAGCCATCATAGCCAAGCATTTTCCCAAGTTCCTCTTTTGTCTCTGCCCTGGCTCCTTCATACGCCATGGAGAAGGCCGTGGCGATGGACAAGGGGGAGAAGACATTGTTCTCCTCTTCTTTATCCGTGTAGGTGGCGAAATTGACGGCGAAGTCTTTTAGGCCCTGTAGGTATTGGGCATTCGGCTTTTGCTTCGGGCTATTCAAAGGCTTGCTTGGGGCGTTAAGTTGCTTGGCGACGGGAGGTTCTGGGAGAAGCGGGTTCTTGGAAGAAACGCTGGCGAGAGTAACCGCGACGACAATACCCGCCACCGCCACTGAGCCAATCGCCGATAAGCCGATGATCCAAGGCTTCCTCGAGGTTACGGACCGGACATTAGAATTAGGGATTCTACCCTTGATGGAATCAAATTTGGATGGCGATTTCTGGTTGAGCTTTTTCTCAAACTGGCGACGGAACATGATTTATACCTCCATGATGCTGCGAACTTTGGCTTTGATACGCTTGACGCGCTGACGGACGGCCTCGGGCTTTAGTCCCCTGCTTCTAGCGATTTCTTCGCTGGAATACCCCCAGACCACATAGTCATAAAGCAAGTCAAAGTCGGCTTCGCTTAGAAGGGACTTAAGATCGGTGATGAAGGCGCCCATCTCATCCTCCCCCTTAGGGTCCTCTTCGAGCTCCTCGGTCTTCCGCTGCATCAAGGCATCGAGACACTTCCGTTCCATCGTTTTCACCAGAAAGGACTTGATGGAGGCAACGTCCTCTTGCTTTGCATAAGAGAAGAAAGCGAGGAAACTATCCGCAACAGCATCATCGCGCAAGGACAGGGGGAGGTCAAATTTGGCGGCGACGAAATAAAGTAACCCACGATATGTATCATAGATTTCTTCATAAACTTTGTTCCGCTTTGCAAGATCACCATGCGCTAACGCGGAACGGAGCCTCGATTCAACCGACATCATTCCCTCCCACTTCACTAGACACGGTAAACCCGCCTTTTGTGACAACCATTTTTTCAATACTATACAAGAATAACGGAAACTTATATCTCTATATGAATTAGGCATAATCGAGTAGAGACTAATAGATAGCCCCTCTCACACCACCGTACGTGCCGTACGGCATACGGCGGTTCAACTCAAGTAATAGTCCAAACAACTTAGAAGTCCTCGTTTTGCGAGGATTTCTTTGTTGATGAGGTGCAA
>JAGAHY010000136.1 GCA_017626815.1 Bacilli bacterium
GTTCTTGGTTTTCATGTTTCGTTTGTTTACGAGCAACCGCCCGTTTTAGTTTGTATGATTATAAAATCATGTCGTCACAAATGTGCCACAATCATCTATGTGCACCTTTTTGAAGCTTCGTGGTTGAAATAGCGTTGATATCCGCGTGATTTCAGCAGAAAAGCGGCAAATTCGTGAGCATTATTTTATTAATAAAATACATAGAGATGGTTGGGCGTCTCATCCAAAGTGCACTATCGCCACGGAAAATAGGCCTTTACAATTGTCATCTCCTTAATATTTGCACTGGCATTAGAGCTCACGCAATACCCAATCTCTGTTTTGACCCCCCAGAGTCAATGGTCTCTCGCTGAGGCAAAAAACACTGGTAAAACGAACTATTACTAGAGGTTCAAAATAGCACTCTTGTGGATTTCATACACTCTAGATGGGTAAATCTTGAATAATCCATGATAGTCGATCCAAATTTAGATAATAATGGGAGGATATCTAACAGTTCAGCGCCAGAGGTAAGTACCTCCAAATCACTAGGAAACGTTTGCCCTTTTGCACGCCTCCAAAAGTCGGTATTTGACTCGCTGAAGCATCGAAAGAAACAATGTCGATTCTATCTTCAAATTGAATTAAAATCTCTGCAAAACTTAATTAGATTTCTATTATTCCTTCATTTTTTCGGCATTTCTAGCATTATCCTATCGGAGTATTATGTCGTGCGAACATGTCGCTTCAATTGATGGCTTTTAGCGGATCCACGATTTCATATAGTCAAATGGAGGAAGAGATGTATTTGGAGGACGCCCTGTTCCTTACCCCATAAAATGTTTTACCAAAAAGGCTCATTCTATGACATCCAAGATTATATATGGCGAGAATGACCACCGTCCTATTTTATGTCTACTTCCATACATCTAGTCACGCCCCATCGATATGTCATCGTGTTCTGCGCTTTTTTAACTTCCTAACCTAAAGTCACGGGGACAAGGACATACCATTCGATTTGCCACCGCTTGCAAAACAATTAGCTTCCGCCTATTAGTCTCATAGAACCCCTAAGGTAAATGTGGCACCGTCGTGTGTCGTTTAAACTGAATCCAACTTGGTCCCTAGTTACGATACGCTTTCTTCCATTAGAAAGATGTCAGCAAGGACCCCGCCGCTTTATCAATTCTTTCCACCGCAGCAATGCATCTTCGCATCGAAAACAAAAACAACGTTGATGCTATTCCGGTAGAAGCATCGAAGGATTCTTTGAAACGCAAAAGGGTTATCCACATTCCCTGATAGCGTCGAAGAGTGCGATGACCATGCGTGTCTGGATAGCGCGTCACGACATAATCATCTTCTTTCTAACCGCAGATTTGATTTCGGGTATGTCCCTCATGACAGCCCGAAAGCAATTGGGCGGCAATCACCATGAACATCATCTATTGCTTTATCATGGACTCGGTATGGGGTTCTCCAATGTCAAGAGGCGGAGGATGATATAGCCTTTACCATTTTGTCGGATTATATTTCATTCGGGTTGACTCTTTTATTTCATCCCTAACAAGAGGGTGATCTCCCAACCGACTTCAGCAATAAATAGGCTTATCTTATCCGCGAATAAAACGAAAGTTCCAGAGGAATCCTGGTCCGTCATAATCATTCAAATAATACGTGAACCGGTCCTCGATAAAGGAACTTAATTAGGCTGATAGTCGTTAATCTCACCGCTATCAACGGGTTGCAATGCCCACTTTATTTTGTTATGTCCCTCCTAAATCATGCATTCAAAATAAACAAAGAGCCCGTACCTCCTTTATATCCTTATATATAAATAGAAGGATAAGGACGGTATAGACCCTTAACAAGGCAAAGAAAAGCCGCCAGGCCTTCGAGGTTACTGACGGCTATAGAAGCGTTTATTCTTCTTTTTGTTTCCTCGCACGGAGGGTGCCTAGGACACCGAATCCGGCGACGATGACGGCGATGGCCACATCAACCCAGATCATCACTTGGACCCAAGTTTCGAGATTATAACCGATGATGCGGACGTTAACCGAGTTGGAATTGCCCACGGCATAGAGGATGTTGTGGGCCGCGGTGCGGAGGACGTAGACGTCTTTCGCGTCGGCGGCACTGGAATCGTTCCAGCGTAAGCTATCTAGCGTGGTGAGGATGAGGTCGTTGCCCGCGTAGAGCATCTGACGGGAATCCATGACCGTGTTGTCGGTCTTGTAATCGCAGATGACAAGTCCCGCGAAGCCCCACTCATCACGGAGGATCTCAGTGAGGAGGCGGTAGTCGCCGCCCGTCCACTTCGCGCCGATGCGGTTGAACGAGGACATGATGCCCTTGGTGCCGGCGTAGGCGGTGAGGCCATCGGCTTTCGCGGTCGCGCTATAGATGGGGAGGTCGGCGCCTTTGACGCCAAGTTCGAACGGCTTGAGGTAGATCTCGCGAAGCGCCTGCTCGGTGCAATACGTCGCGACGCCCGAACGGTTGGTCTCCTGATCGTTCAACGCGAAGTGCTTGAGGTCGGAGATGACGCCCTTGCTGGCCGCGCCGTTAATGACATTGACGGCCATTTTGCCCGACAGAATCGGGTCTTCGGAATAATATTCGTAGTTACGTCCGGCGAAGGGCGAACGGTGGATGTTGACGGCCGGGGCATACCATCCGGTGTAGGGAAGGTTATTGCCGCCGATATCGCCAAGAAGTCCGGATTCGCCGACCATTTTGCCCATCGCGTAGGCCAGGTCTTTGTTCCAGGTGGAGGCGATGACGATTTCCGAGGCGAAGGTCGGGTTGTCTTTGTAATGCTCGGACAAGCCCGGCATGAAGTTGACGAAGCCGACAGGGCCATCGGAGTCATTGGTGAGGTTCTTCTCGATGGAGAGGATGGGTTGGGTCTTGAAGTCGCCGTAGTTGACGAGGTTGATCATATCCTCGTAGCTAAGCGAATCGAGGAGCTCATCCCATTTGGTGTCATGATAGGGAAGTCCCATGAGGTCGCGGAGTTTGTATTTGACCTCCGCGCGTGTCGTGGGCATGTCGTTGATTTCTTTGACCTTGGCATTATTGTGGGTGCGGTCGGCCAAATATGCCTTCTCGCCATCGCGGTATTCGCGGGCGTCTTTGTCGGGAGCCTTGGGGAAGGTGCCGGCGAAGTTGGTGCGCGACATGCCTTTGCGTTGGACTTCGGCGCCGCTATGGGCTGTGATGTAGTTGTCGTCAAGGCGGTATTGGATGTCGCTGAAGTCATCGGTGGTATAGCGGTTGACGACATCCTCGTTGGTCTTAGGATCCTTGAGGAAGGTCATGCCGTTATCCAAATGCTTGACGGCATGGGCATAACTGGTCTCGTCGACGTGGCTATCGCGCCCGGCGTAGAAGATGTAATCCCCAGCCTCGAGCTCATAACCGGTGACGTGGTTTTCGTTCGCGTCATTGTAGTCATAGGAGGCTAAGTCGTAGGGATCGACATGGAAGGTGATGGCCTCGGTCGCGTTAGGATCGAGGAGTTTGGTCTTGGCGAAGTCCACGAGTTGGACGCGGCTCTTCTCGATGCCGCCTTGGATATAAGGCAAGGTGACATAGAGTTGGACGACGTCTTTACCCGCGACGGAGCCGGTGTTTTTGACCGTGACGGTGAAGTCCAGTCCCGTCGCCACATCGCCGCTGACTGCCATCTCCTGGGTGAAGGTCGTGTAGCTTAAGCCATGGCCGAAGGGGAAGACGACCGCTTCGTGGTACCACGCATAGTCGCCATCAATCTTGGCCTCTTCATAGCCGCGGGTCTCATAGTATTTGTAACCGACGTAGATACCCTCTTGGTAACGGACCATGAAGTTGTTGGAGACGTTCTCCCCGTTTTCGGTGAAGGCCGCCGAGGAGACGCCATCGAAGTTCTGGCTGTTGTCGCCGAAGTTCTTCCAGGTCGGGTCTTTGGTGAAGTCCCTGGCGAAGACATCGGTGGATTTGCCACTGGGGTTGACCTCGCCATTTAAGACCCCGGCGATGCCATCCGCGCCATTGACGCCCGGACCGCCGACCCATAAGACCGCGTCGATGCGCGATTCGCCCGCAAGGTTGTTGTATTCGCGGAGGAAGTCTAACTGGAAGGAAGTGAGGGTGTTGAGCAAGACGATGACCTTGTCGAAGGAGGTGGTGACCATGTCGAGGAGGTCATATTCGTTTTTGTCGAGTTGGAGGTAATGGTTGCCCTCGATGCCGCCGTTATCCGTGTTTTGGGAACGCGGCAAGTCGAAGGATTCGCCGCCGATGCGGGAGATGACCACCACCGCGGCGTCATGATACCCCGCAAAGGAGGCCTTCAGCTCGGGGGTATACGAGGAGACGGGAGTCTCGCCGATATCAAGCGTCGGGGCTTTGGTGGAGCCTTCGGTGAGCTGCGGGTTGGAGCTTCTGCCCGCGCCAGAGGCGCTGCTGGAATAGAAGTCTTTTAGGGACGGGTTAAGTTGGAAGCCGCCATTCTCTAATCCTTGATAAAGGGAGATGGCGCCGTCGCTACCGGCATTGCCTGAGCCCGAGCCGGAGAGGACGAGGTTGGCGCTATTCTTGCCAAAGACGGAGATTTTCGCGTTCTTGGCTAAGGGCAACGCGGCCTTGCCGTTTTCGATTTCATTGAGCAGCAAGACGCTGCCTTCCTGCTCGATTTGCTTGTTGAGTTCTTTGCTGGCTGCCAGCAATTCCTTCTTCGAGGCATAGCTACTTTCGTAGACTTTGGCCACGGAAGGATCGAAGATGGGGTTGAGACCACCGAGGATCGTCCCGATGGTTTGGCGGAAAGACATGGTCGCCACGATGGAGACCGCGGCGGCGATGGCTA
>JAGAHY010000137.1 GCA_017626815.1 Bacilli bacterium
ATTGCACCTCATCAACAAAGAAATCCTCGCAAAACGAGGACTTCTAAGTTGTTTGGACTATTACTTGAGTTGAACCGCCGTATGCCGTACGGCACGTACGGTGGTGTGAGAGGGGCTATCTATTAGTCTCTACTCGATTTTTAGGATGGTTGTTGTATTCGGCCCCCTAGGCCACGAAACCTGATGCGGCGGAGGGATGATCGTGGCAAGGCAAAAATGGCGCGAGCAGCCACAAAAAGCCCAAATCAGGCGGTATTGCGAAACTGATTTGGGCGTCTTTAGCCTTAGTCGATTAAATCTCGTACCAAACTTTGCCGCATTTTTTGCAGCGATAGTAATAGGTGACGATGCCGTTGACGCTTTTGGGGGACAACTCTTTGAACTCTGTCGAATGGCAATCGGGACATTCAATGGATCCGCCGCCGCCACAACCGCCGCCGCTGACGGCTGCAAGCTGTGCCTCGTTCAAGCAGACGTCTTCTTCTTCGATGAGTTTTAATAGTTCTTTGGGGTCGTTGCAGGATTTGACTTTCGCGATTTGCTCAGGGGTCAAGCCTTCGAGTAATTCTGGTCTCATGGTGGTGTGCCTCCTAGATGGTCTCTATCATACGCGGCGTCTGTCACATAGTTGCCCTTATGGGTTTGGGTATAATCCCTATTTACTCCTTTTTCTATATTTAATATGTATAAAGACACAAAAAAGATTGATGACGGCATGATTACGGATACGAAGTTATCCCCGATGCGGTATAACAATCCTGATGAAAACAATTATCTTGCTTAACGGCCCTTCAAGCAGCGGCAAATCCACGTTATCAAAAGCCCTACGAGAACGTTTTGCCCAGAAGAGCAAGAACTACACGATTGTCTCTATCGATGATTTTATGAAAATCTCGACCTCCGAGACGATCTATGAAGACGATGTTTTCGATATCTCGATGGATATGTGCCGCGCGGCATTGTCCTTGCTTCAAACATATGATGGCGTCATCGTCGACCACGTTATTACCAGTTCGCGTATTTTCAATCAGTTCATGGAGGCGACCAAGGATTATCAATCCCTGTTGGTCCATGTTGCTTGTCCTATAGAAATCTTATTGAAGAGAGAAGAAGAACGGGGCGACCGACATAAAGGCTCCGCGCAAGACTCCTATGATTATTTGTATCCGAAAGAGGGGTATGACATCGAAGTGGATACTCATCAAATTTCTTTGGAGGAATGCGTGGAAACAATCGTTTCCTTTTAGCGAGAAGGCCAACCGATTTGTGCTGGCCCCTTTGACGCGAATAGGATGCTTCGCGGTTTTTTGAACCGTCTATGACCAAAACGTTCGTGGCGGAATAAGGCGCGTTCTTAGGCCAGAAAACTTGTAATTTCTCATTTTCTTTGGCAAATCGTCGCTATTTTAAGAATTGACAAAAGCGCGGGCTTCTCGGAGATATGAACCATAGGCCTCTATGTTTTATCCGCGTTTCATTGGGAAGCGGTAAAAGAAGTGCCTGAAATTGAAACCGGATCAATAGCCTAAAGAACGCCATACGTATTTTATCGAGAGACCTGCCAACGAAGGCATTTTCGGTCATTTTTGACGTGCATGCCCATAATCGCGAGAAAAAAGTTTTGCCTTATCTCTTGAAATGTAAGCGCTACCTTACTAGATTAACAACTAGGGTTCAAGGGTTGGCCCTAAAGGGAAAGCCCACATATAGCGGAAGACTTTTGATCTCCGCAGAAAGTGAGAGTTTATGAAAAAACATAAACTATTTGTCATTGCTGGCGCCGCGCTTTTAGGTGCCGCTTTAAGTGCCTGTGGTGGTGGCGGAACTGCCGTCGCGCCAAAGGTTTCCTACATCATCGACGAGAACAATCCCGTCTACAAGGTCATCAAGCAGGCCGAAACCATGGAAGCCAAGGAACTCTACAAAAAGGCCATGGAAGAAATCAATGGCAAAGAGTTCACCGGCATCGGAAACTCCAGCCGCGGCAAAACCGCCAAAGAGTACTTCGTCAACTATTTAAGGGGCCTCGACAAAGACGGCAACCCCTCTGAGGAAATCAAGAAGGCGTTCCCCTATGCCGATGAGAACTTCAACTGCACCATCAACTGGACGCAGCCCAAGGAGAACTCCATCTTCACGATGATCGACACGGATGTGAAATCCAGCAACCACGTCATCTCGATGACCCTCATTCAGGACGCGAACCAAATCGCCGCCAAAGAGATCAACACCGGCAATTTCTACAACTACGTCCCGAAGGAGTGGAAGGGCGAAGAATCCAACAAAGAGCCATTTGCGTTGCAATCCTTAAATAAAATCTTCGAATTCAACAATTTGGACAAGAACAAAACCTTCAAGAATTGCTGGGACTTTGTCCGCACGGGCGAAACCCCGATGTTCATGACCCCGCAGTCTGAACCGGTCGGCCGTAACTGGCTCATCATGCTCAGCCAAAAGAAGTACAGCGACATCCTCATGAACGCCGCCAAGGCTCTTGAAGGCACCGAAAAAGAACGCATCGAGAAAGAAGCCAATGACCTCGCGGCCAAAGCGACCGAATTCAAGCTCGACGCCGAATCGGGCAAATATGGCCTCGCCTTCGCGAAACTTTGGCTCAAACAGTACGCGGCCCGCACCGATGATGGCCCGATCTGCAACGAACTCGTGACCAATGCTGCCGCCGGCTCCTCCGCTTGCATTGTCTACTCCAAGCTCCGCTCCATCACCGAGTCGGATACCTCTTCCAAGAAGAACGTCACCGTAGCCGCCTATCAGGATGGCTATAAGGGCATTGGCGGATACATGTATAAACATTATCTCCAGGTCCTCAAGACCTCTCCATATCCCTGGACCAGCTGCGCGTTCATCCACTTCATGACCTGCACCCATGACGGCTTCGCCGCTTGGGGTAAGGATATCGGTGGCTATTGCTCCAACACGACTCCGGGCGTCAACCAGGATCACTCCAAAGACGGCGGTGAAGAATTCCCCGTCTTGAATGACAAAGGCTACGACTGGTGGGTCGGCACCGGCGAAGGCAAGGGCAACCTTGTCGTCGAGGATGGCGCCTATTGCGCTTCCGTCGAATTGACGGTTGGCACCTGGCTCGACAACCTCAAATAAGTCGCCCCGCAAAACGTTTGCAAACTAGGCCGTAAGGGGCGCACCCTTACGGCCTTATCCTGTAATCAAGGAGGCCATTATGACGAAATCTCCTGCCAACTCTCCCCACGCCCCCAACCGTTTTTCTAAAGTGTTAACGTCGGTGACGACGTGGTTGAATCGCCCGGAGAATACCATTCTTCTCGTTTTGGGAATCATCCTTTCTTTTGCGGTCCTCTATCCTTTATGGTCTGTCGTTCAGAATTCCTTGACCATCCATGCGGGCAAGGAACAAATGATCGCTAGTTCCCTAGGCTACCGCCTCGATGGCTTACAGGGCGCCAACTGGTCTTATTTGTTATCCGGCCCATATGGTCAAAAATACCTTTGGGAGCCCTTAGGCAATTCGTTGCTTCTAGCGACGTTAAGTTGCGTTTTTGCACTGATTTTTGGTGGTGTTGCAGCTTTTTTAGTCACGCGTACGAATATGCCGTGCAAGAAATGGATCTCGACCGTTTTCATCTTTCCCTACATCATGCCCCAATGGACCCTCGCCTTGGTTTGGAAGAACCTCTTCTGGTCGGCGAAGGTCACCGGCGGCGCGGATGGCTTGCTCGCTTTTATCAGCAACGGGGCCATCGCCATGCCCGAGTGGTGGTGCCGAGGGTTATTCCCCTGCGCCATGGTACTGGGCATGCACTATGCCGCCTTTGCCTATATTCTCATCGGTGGCATCTTCAAGAACATGGACGCTTCTTTGGAAGAGGCGGCCACCATCCTCAATACTCCGAAGTGGAAAATCATCTTCCGCATCACGATCCCGATGATCATCCCCGCCATTTTATCGACCATCCTGCTCGTTTTCTCTAGCGCCGTTGGTTCTTATCCGGTCGTCCACTATATCGGCGGCAAGCATTTCTCGGTTTTGGCGACATCGTATATTGAATTGCGCGCCATTACGGGCGATGGCTTCGCCGCGATTATTGGTATTGTCATGCTCATCATCGGCTTCCTCATCCTCATCGTGAACCAAATCACGATGCACTCGAGGAAACAGTTCATCACCGTCTCCGGTAAGTCTGCCCAAGCCACCAAAATCAACCTTGGAAAGGTGTTTAAGTGGGTATGCGCGGTCGTCTTAATCCTCGCGACTTTGTTGACGTCATTATTGCCGATTCTCTCATTTACATTGGAGACCTTTGTGGAAAATCCTGGCGATTATTCCTCCTTCACGACCAAGTGGTGGGTCTACAATGAAAACGGCGAAGTTGGCATGTATGGCAACCGTGGCGTCTTTTATAACGCCTCTCTTTGGGAGTCGTTCCGCAATCAGGCCATCGTCGCCATTAGCTGCGCCCTCATCGCCGGCTCCATCGGCTTCTTGGCCGGTTACGCCGTCAGCCGAAAACGCAAGAGCAAATTCGCTTCCTATGTGAACGGCATGTCCTTCTTCCCGTACCTGATTCCGGCGGTGGCTTTCTCCGTCGCTTATTACGCCTTCGGTCTACAAGTAGGCCTTGGTGGCTTCGCCGGCGCGATGGTGCTGATGATTCTCTGCGGCTCGGTGAAATATATCCCGTTCTCCTCCCGTTCGTCTTTGTCGGCCATGATGCAGCTTTCTCCAGAAATCGAAGAGGCCGCGGTCATCCAAGGCGCCCCTTGGTGGAAGAGGATGGGCCGCATCGTCATCCCCATTCAAAAATCGGCGATTATCTCCGGTTATTTGTTGCCTTTCATCACCGGCATGCGCGAGTTGAACCTCTTCATGTTCCTCGTTTCCAATAACGACCAACTCGCGACCACTTCGCTGGCTTATTACGATGAGATGGGCCTCACGCCTTTCTCCTCGGCGGTCAACCTCATCATCATCTTGTTCGTGCTCGCCGCGAACCTACTCGTCAATCTATTAACCGGTGCCTCCATCGATTCCGGCATCGGAGGAGGTAAGAAAAATGCCTAAAATCATCCTCGAACACGTCAATAAGAAGTGGGGCAATTACTATGGCGTCGACGATCTCAACCTCGAAATCGCCGATAACGCCTTCGTCACGTTGCTAGGGCCTTCGGGCTGCGGCAAGACGACGACGCTTCGCATGATCGCGGGTTTAGAGACGCCCACCAGCGGCCGTATCACCATCGGCGACACCGTCGTTTTCGATTCGGAGGCGGGCATCAACGTTCCCGCTTCCAAGCGCAACGTCGGCTTCCTGTTCCAAAACTACGCCCTTTGGCCCAACATGACCGTCTATCAAAACATCGTCTTCGGCTTGAAGAACGTCAAGGAGGAGATGGAAGTCTACGAATGGTCGCTCGTGCGCCTTAACGACTATATCCGCATCCTCAGCAAGCCCGACAAAATCGTCTCGCTGATCAATGACTCCAAGGACAAAGACGGCAACATCAAGATGGATTCCGCAATCTTGAAGATCACCGATTTCTTTGAGGTCTCTTATCCGACCGCGAAGAAGATTTTC
>JAGAHY010000138.1 GCA_017626815.1 Bacilli bacterium
CCGTTAGAAGAAGCGACCTTCGAGAAAATCGGCAAAGGCTATCGCTTGACCTGGGACAAAGACCTGCAGTGCGCGCTTTTTGGCTCCGTGCTCCTTGCCACCGTCAGCGTTAGCTACGCCAACGGCAACACATTTTCCCTAGAGGATGTCTGCATCGATTTCGGCTTCGATTACTATCAGGTGAACGCCGTCCAGAACGAAGCCTTGAAGCACTTGAACTTTGCCTACGTCACGCCCACCAGTTTAGAGAAAATGGACGACACCTATGTTGAATATGTCCACGATAGTTCTCTCGAGACGGCGAGCACGGCCATCAACGCCGTTAACTCAGTCGTGCAAATCGGCTTGACCATTCTCTCGGTCGTCTTTCCCATGGCCGGAGCCGGGGCGGGCAAAGGCGCAATCGGAGGCGTTATCGGCGTCCTTTTGGCCGCGATGGGGCTTTCTGCCGTCGCCACCGCCCTCGATCCAACCGCCGCTACCCTCCAAGAGATCCTCTCCATCGTCACCGGCATCAACGAAACCGTGAATCGCATGAACAAGACCCTCTCCGAGGTCTCCTATAAGACCGACATGGTGCTCTTGCGTCAAAGGCTTAACGCCGATGAGAACAAGCTTATCGAGCTGCGTGCTCGCCAACGGGAATTCCAAGCCAAGGAAGCGGAAGTCAAACAGTACGAAAAGAGGCTCGCGACGGTCGCGAACCGCTATCTCAGTTCCATCATCGACGGGAACTCCAACAAAAAATCCAAAACTTACAACGCCCCGACCGACTATGATGTCGTCATCGTGGAAGGCAAGGACGCGAAAGGGGAGGTCGAGAGGACTTCCACGGTCCTTATCGACGACGATTCCTTTGAGGAAACTTATGACGCGGGGACGATCGTCTCCTCCTATGCCGTCTCCTTTGGCAACAACGCCGAGATGAAGAACACCTTCAAAAACGCCCTTGCCAAATACAAAAAGGCCAAGTCTTTCAACAATGAAGTGGTCGAAGCCATGATAAGCGATATCGAAGCCGCGATCAAAAGCGACGCCATCACCTTCGACACGAACGGATGGAATCACAGTGCCGTTCCCGACGTAAGCGACGATGAAAAAACGAAAGCGGTGGCCAAAGACGTCTACCGCGCCCTCTACCTCTATGCCGAGCGCGAGAGCCTCTATTCCATCGATGGTGAAGAATACGTCCTCGCCGCCGTCGATTACATGCAACGCTTCTCCGGCACCGGCACCTATAGCAGCCGCGCCGCCGACATCACCATCGAGATGCTTAAACTCACATACGGTTTCCAATCCGAGTGCATCAACAAAATCCATCAGTATCGAATCAACGTCGCCGACCGTCTCCTCAAGGTCTATAACTTGGCTTGCACGGTCTGCGCTACCGACCCCGATATCTCCTCCTTTGGCGACTTGAAAGCGGCATATCTAGCCTCCACCAAGTATCTCAACGACAACAAGATGATTCGCAAAGCCAGCGAAGAGTTGGTGATTACAAAAGCCAAAATCCCCGTTCCCAGTCACTGCACCCTCGACTATTGCTACGTCTCCGATTGCTGGGTTCGCGGCGGCCAGCTCATGACTGCCTTCAAAGTCTCGAGCAACAAAAACGGTAATAACAAATACCAAAACTTCAATATTGAAGATGCTTCCGGCGAGATTCTCTCGTATTTCTCATCTGACCCCAGCAACGTTACGCCCATTAAGCAGGTGAAGCCATATCTATTTGGCATTGAGGATATGAGGGTTCTCTCCATCCGCCGTCAGAAGAATCATCCGAACATTTCGAACTTCCAATACATCAAAGATTATCTGCAATTCTTCCCGGTTTACATGTCGATTAACAACGATCTGAACCAACTGGATTTCACTGGCAGAACCGACGCGACCAAGGCCGTTACTTCCCGCAAACGCTTCGTCTATAGCTACACGGGCTTCACCGAACTTGGCACCCATACCGAAGGCGATTTCGCCGCCTATTGCTGCCGGTCGTTCTCCAAGGAACACGGGAAGAATCCGAGTTACTTCAGCCTCAATCAGGTGATTAATGGCTTCCCAGCCGACTCCAAGCGCGAACTCAAATACTACCGCGGCTGGGGCTTAAAGGGTGACTTCTCCGACATCGAGAACGTCATGAACGTCCAAGGCACTGGATACATGAACCGCTTCGTCAACTATAACGAAGACCATGGCTACTGGATCAATCCCGAAAACTGGGGCTTTGGCGAGTTCAACTCCGTTGACAAAGGCCACGGCAAGCCCGACGATTACGAGAGTATCGAATTCTATTATTGCCTCATCAAGATGTATTGATCTTACGCCTTGATCCCAAAGGCCGTTCCTTCTTCTGGGGCGGCCTTTTCCTGACTTCTGGGAGGAGGGGACGTAACCTCCTACTGATTTACGCTTTGGTTGACTGAATTGGCGTCCAGATAGTTTTCAAGCATCGCCCTGGACCATCCGTTTACAATTGTCTTTTGAATGTAGAAAAGGGCTTTGTTTTTGTCTTTCCGTGAGGAAATGGTGATGGCTACCAAGTGCCCCCAAGGCACAATAAAAATTTGGTCAGCAAGTTGTTGACGAATTTCGTTTTCTGGAAACAATTCATAGAATTGCCGCATGTATTTTAAATTTGTTGCCGAGAAACCCTTCGCGTCCTTGAATTGTTCCTTCAAGTCCTTGGACAGGGAATGGTAAAACCCGCTTTCCCATCTTGCTTCGCTTTTCATGTTGACGATGTCTCTGCCAAGCGACCAGTAGAAG
>JAGAHY010000139.1 GCA_017626815.1 Bacilli bacterium
AAAGGAAAAGGATGGGATCTCAACGTGGTTCGAATCCAAGGAGATTTCCAAAGCGGCATTCACCGTGATACTCGGATGGCTCGCATATAATTATAGATAGAAAGCGTAATCACGCTCATCAGACAAGCTGAAATATGCGCCGATGGACAGATCTTTCTTTTCGTCTAGATCCACATAACGTAGCCCTTCGTAAGACCCAAATTCAATGCCGTCCGCCAAATCGAAGTCCTTCGCCGTGGCTATTTCGGGACGATCATCCGCCAGAATCACATCCTCCGCTTCATCATAGTCTTCGACATTCAGACGAACGATGTTGTCGAGTTCATATGCGGTGACACCGATGGAGGAAAGAAAGTTATAGCAACGCTCTTGTAGCGTCCTGCCAGGGAACGCATCAATCGCACTGTAGTAGAGCTGGACATTATTGATATCTGAGCCAGTCATCTTTCGATAAGTCCCAATCGTCGCGAAGTTGGAGAATAGATAATCGCGATAGATCGTTTCTTCCGGAACACCAAGCAGCCCTAAAAGAAGATACGTGGTAAAACCAGTTCGATCCGTTCCGATTTGGCAGTGATAGAAAATAGGGTAAGAGGATTCATCGGCTAAAAGGCGGAAGACCTCACGAAGCGGCACGCAGTTACGTTCCACATAATTTTGGTATTCGCCCTCGTAGTAACATTTATAGTTGAAATATCGGACATTGTTCCCTAAGGGAGAAGAAGTTATCGTGGATTCTTGTCTTAAGTCGATTTCTGTCTTCCAGCCTAGGTGCTTGGCGGCTTCGATGCCTTCTTTCGTGATATCGTCCGCGCAGCCCGTGCGGAAAATGTTGCCTTGAACCAATCGCTTACCGCTTTTTAAATCTTTTCCACCGATATCCCGGCAATTGGTCATGCCAGGGACATACAAGTTACGGAAGCCAACATCCGAAGTGATGAAAGAGGCCGTCTCGCTTATATCGCGATGGCCCTTTACCCGCCAATAATACGTGGTATCTACTTTGAGGTTATATACGTCTAAGGAGTTCTCGTTCGTCTGGTAGGAATCAACGACAGAAAAATCTTTCGTTTCGCTGATTTCAACAGTAAAAATCCGCTCAATTATCTCTGAAGTCCAAGATAGTTGCACTGGAACAGGATAAGAATTCTCGTTCGTCCCGCGCGCGTCCTGAGGCACATTCCCATAATCAGGGTCATCAAAATAATCAAGTTGAAGATCCGTATGGAGGTTAACATCATTCCCCAGGTTCTTTAATTTGATGACGTTGGACGAAGAGCAACCTAAAGTCGAAAACGCAAGCAGTAAGGATAGTCCGACAATTTGAATGTGCATAAAAACTCCTTCCCCATTATGATAACGGGCAGGCGAAAATGCGAAAGGGAAATACGCTTACTCGGGAAGCTTGCCCGCCAAAGCGAGATCTTCGAAATGATGCTGCCGGAGCACTTCGTAGGTTGCAATGGCAACGGCATTGGACAAGTTGAGGCATCTAAGTCCTTCTCTCATCGGCATGCGGAGGCAGCGGTCAAGATGCTGGCAAAGCAATTCTTCGGGAATACCTTTGGTTTCCTTGCCAAACATCAAATAAACCTCATCGGGATAGTTCACATCCGTGTAAACGTGCGCGCCTTTCTTCGTAAAGTAATAGACTTCCGCACCCGGATTATGTGCATAAAAGTCTTGGACATTTTCATAAACATGGACATCAAGTTTGTCCCAATAGTCGAGCCCTGCCCTTTTTAGGTCTCGAGCCTCGATGGAAAAGCCCAGAGGCTTAATCAAATGCAAAGACGCCCCCGTAGCAGCGCAGGTGCGGGCGATGTTTCCCGTGTTCTGCGGGATCTCAGGCTCATGTAAAACAATGTGGATTTTCGTCATCGTGAAGATAATAGACTCTTCTATTCGCTGGAAAAAGAAAAAAGCAATGATTCGCGGAGAATAATCAGGATTTTTCCAGAACATAATTCGCGAATTCAGGAGAAACCTTATGGAAAAAACGCACCGTCTTCAGCCCATGTTTCGTGAGTTCTTCTAAGGGCAAGTCCCCCTTTTGATACGTTTGTTCCAATTTGAGCAAAGTCAAAAACGTCTCGCGCGTGCCATAGCCTTCCCCCGCTTCATCCACATCGATGACGAGACAGCGGAATGCAATGCCCTTAAACGGAACCGCCGAATAAATGAAAACGACATCGCCGGGTTTTGTCCGCTTCCTTGCGGGCCAATTCAAATAACCATCAAATTGTTGAAATCCCTTGGCCACATCATAAATACGGGGGTTTGAAGGGAGCAGATAATAGTTCACGGGTCTGATTGAGAGAAAGCAACGATCACGAATGTCTTTTAACAAAGTGACGTACTCCTCTTTAATCGCCGACGAGTACTCACCAAGCACCTGCCTTCGATAACCCTCAAACTCCTCTTGCCCTTCAATAATTTTACCGTCGACTTGACCGTTGGAATCAATGTCAATGACGCAAGAAGAATCAGCGAGAGATAACGCGGTAGAGTAACGATACACGCCACCTTCATTTACAAAACCATAGGGGATTAGCGCATCTTCTTTGAGGCGAACATTTTCAAACACATGAGCTTCAATGTCTTTCATAGCGATTAATTATCCCACCAAAAAAGCCAAACAAATCAAGTGATATCCGGCCCGTAAAAGGGCAAGAAACCCTTCTATATTGCTAAACAATATAACCTTGTTGCATTTCTTTTCTTAGGTCATTACAATAAATCCAACCTGTAGGGGATAAAGTTATGGAAAACAGAAAATCAAAATTACTTGTTCGAGGGGTTTTTGGATTTGATCGTGCCGGAATCCTTCACTTGCTCACCGCGTTTTGTGCAGCGGCCACGATTGCGCTCGTAATCATTCACCAAATCAACAAGGACATCCTTGGTGATCTCGCTTGGGTCTATGAATTGATCGGCGCCGGACTTGCCTTGTTCTTCGCGATCATCGGTATCATCGGCAAAGCCGTCGTCAACGGTCGCCGCTTCCGCGTCTATGATGACCACATCGAATACAAGGCTGGCGGTAAGATCTATGAACTCGGCATTGATGAAATCTTCCGTGCCGAAGCCACCGGCAACATTCTCACCATCAAAGCCAACAAAGACGTTGTCGTCAAAGCTCTCGTCAACGCAGAAAATGCCGCTGACATCATCGAAGCGCTTCTCCACCCCGAGAACCTCCCGACCCTCTCTGGTCCGGACATGATCTATGTCAACATCGCTCTCGAAGAACTTCGCAAAGCTAAAGAACTCCTCGACTGCGGCATGATCACCAAAGAAGATTATCTCCTGAAGAAAAAGAAATACGTCGATGCCGTCGCGAACTTCTACCTCGTTAGACCGGGCGAAGCCACCAGACGCATTCGCTAATAGAATCAAGCCAATCAACGGACGGGAATCCCCCGTCCTTTTTTCTTATATAATAAGATTATGAAGCCCATTGTTAACACGCCCTTTGGTACCATTCGAGGTATCGAACAAGAGTCCGTCTATTTATTCTATGGCCTTCGATACGCGAAGCCTTTGACTCCGCAGTCATCCTTCTCTAAGGCGAAACCA
>JAGAHY010000016.1 GCA_017626815.1 Bacilli bacterium
TGTCTCCTTTGTTATGTGGAGAACTTATACATTATGGGAAGCGAAAAGGCGATAAAAAAGCGACGAAACGCCTGATTTTCGCTCGCCGCTTCCCATAATATTTTACTTACCATAAGACGAATTATGGGAAGATTCTCATAATTCGTCGAGGCTGATTTTCAATACTCGTTTGCACTTCATTAGACAATAAAAGCCGGATCTTTTCCGGCCCTTCGGTGGACCCCGAGAGGGCTTTGCTCCTCCCGCATCCACCTATATTATAGGCAAGGCCTGTGAAAAAACAATCACCCCTGGCGACTCCAGATGCCGTTTGAAGTGAGTTGGCCGCTTAAGTTAGTGACATTGCGATTCCATCAAAAGTCTTCACTTCGACGGTTGGTGTGATTCTGGGTTCAATATCGCGGGTGATAGTCTCTGCCACGTTCTTCTTCGTGGAATCGGCGATCGGACCGCCCTTCTTCGGCTCGCCGTTGTCCCGAACGCCGAAATACAGTACCCCAAATGGATGCTTATTGAGTATCGCAGCTATGGCCTCAATCGTGGAGTGCATTTCGCTTGTCGATTCCTTGAATTCGATAGTCTCAGATTCGGTACCTATGGTCATACGGTTTTCTTCCATCGAAAGGTCACACACCATAAGGACATCTAAATGTCACTTTGGATGTCACTTTGGAAATGGGCTGCACCGCCACTATTCCGGATTTGGCGGTTGAACGGACAAAGTCAGCAAAAAAGGCCGGAATGGGTACATAAGTGGTACATGAGTTGTCTGGCAAAATGCATGACAGGAAATGCCGATAACTACAAAAATGTCGATTTCATCGAATTAAAGTAGAGTGATGGCCTTTTAACTCTATCCGTCCTCCCACACCACCGTACGTGCGTTTTTCCGCATACGGCGGTTCCAATCAGCATGACGATTTCCTCCGTTCGAGGTAATACTTCAGTGGGTTGAGAAGTCCTTTCCAGCAGGAAGTCCGATGCGAACTGGGCGAAAGTCGAGCTCTCCGCGATTTTGGCGCATTAAAATGATAGGTATCTATCCAAATGGTTGAAATACAAAAAACTCTTTCTAGAAGCGAAAGCAATCTATGTATTATCGATTCCTTATCGCGCTGTGTAATACGCGTGCGCGCGCTTCCTCTTTTTCGTCAAGCTGCGGTGGCCAAAAATTATCGAATCATCCAGCCCATCCTAAATCAGTTGCTAATGAATAACATCCGGTCCACACGACATTGTTCTCACGACCCATGCCCAATGAAGACAATTCAACTGGCAGAACAAACTCGAAAACGAAGATCTCCGTTATGTATTCGTCAAACCAAGCTTTCGCTTTATCGTCTGACGCAAAGAACCAGGCATGCAGTTCTTGGTTCTTCGGTTCGTTGATGCCTACCAAATAGTTTACGAGGCCCTCGCGAATCGGGTATTCCTTGCCAACGGGGAGCGAACCATATTCATGGCCTGCGGTAACGGTGACTGAAAAACCGTTCTTTCGGAGCGTTGCTTCCGCGTCATTGGATTTAAACTTCCCGCCACACGAAACTAACGCTACAGCGCTAAGCACAAAGGCGGAAACAAGATTGAGTTTTGGCATGGAATCCCCCTGACTTTGTTTTCAATAGCAAACCATTGCCACGATATAAAAGCAATCATTCAATCGCGTAATTCGAAAATTCCGCCACAATCTTAGCAATGTCTCCGTCGATCGTTAAAGACTTATTCTTCAATTTATCGGGCAAATAAGCTTCCCCTTTGTTGATACAAATATAGAAAGGTATGCGCAATTCAAATACCATTGCTAGGTGCCATCGGCGTTTTTCCGGAAATCTATCGCAAAAAGGCCATTAATTTTGGTTCGATTCCTTGGGCGTTTTCTTAATTCGGGGCAGTCGCAATTCCACCGAAAGTCCATCCGGAGTTTTCGTTACAGCCCCATTTTTGATTATTTAAGGTCGTATTTCTTTTTAAGCTCTTGAGGAA
>JAGAHY010000140.1 GCA_017626815.1 Bacilli bacterium
GATCGGGTATGAAAAAGAATGGGCGAAACAGGAATACGCCATTGGCGACTTTGATTCAGAAGCGGAAGCTGAGAAATATTTCGCAGAGACTTATTTGCAGAATCCCGAACTGCTTCCAAACATACTTTTTGCACTAAATAAAGATGGTGATGTCGTAGGCTCCTGCATCGCATGGCAGGATATGCGTGGAATAAGCAGTGTTTCCTCCCTGCATTGGCTAGTGGTTGATGAACGATACCAGAAAATTGGTCTTGGGAGAGCCCTTTGCACCTCTGTTATGAATATCTATGCAGAGCGCCAGGGCCTTCCTGTCTACATCCACACGCAGCCATGGAGCTGGAAAGCGATTCTTCTGTATGTTTCACTGGGCTTTAAGTTACAGAAAACAGATACTTTTTCGCATTATGAAAACGAATACGAAAAAGCCATGATTGAACTCCGAAAAATCACAATTCCCGAACAATACGAACTGCTGAAACAATCATCCGAAGAATAAGCAAAATTCCAGTTTCTCGACACGTTCCCCTTAACGGGCATGTTGTTGTCCGTCATAGATTTTTGTTGGCCAAACGTCAAATTAAATTGCGTTTCCGTCAAATTGTTTTCAAAAAAATGGCCTCAAACTGATATGTTTTTTGCTATAGGTTTCCGAAAAAACGCCGCTGACATCTAGCAAGGGTATTATAATTGCGCATACGAGATAACGACTCTTTTCCCGCCAATAGCAGGGCCTTTGGCTATCGCTAAGCTTAGGCCAGCACCTATTCCAATGACGCCAAATAGCGGATGATCCTTGCGGGATTGCCTGCCACGACGCAACTTTCGGGAACGTCTTTCGTGACGACCGACCCCGCGCCTATCACCACCTTATTGCCGATGGTGACCCCTGGCAAGATGATCGCTCCGGCGCCGATCCAAACGTCATCGCCGATCGTGACGTCAACGGGGATGTTGATCCCATCTCTACGGGCGTCTGGTTCTATGGGGTGAGTGACGGAAAGGATCATGACTTTTGGGCCGAACTTGCAATTATCCCCGATCGTGATTTTGCCTGCGTCAAGGAAGACGCAGTCGAAATTGGCGAAGAAGTTCTTGCCGATATAGATGCTGGTCCCGTAATCGCAATGGAAGGGTGGCTTGATGAAGACGCCTTCGCCAACCTCGCCAAAAAGAGTGGAAAGGAGTTCTGCTCGGCGGGCTTGGTCCTCTTCGGAGGAGTTGTACAATTCGCAAAAGCGGCGGGTATCCGCCTTCATTTTCATGAGTTTTTCGTCGCTGCCGAAGTATTCCTCTCCTCTGAGCATCTTTTCTAATTCGTCCATTTAGCGGTCCTCCCATTAGACAACGTCTTCTCACATTATACCAATCGCGCCTTCATTTCGGTATAACGGCAGACCAGAAAACGAGGCGACTCTTGCGCAGTTTTGGCCATTTTTGCGCGTGTATCTATATATACAATCGAGGGAAAAGATTTGCCTTAGTGAACGCAGAGGTCCTAAAGCGTATTTTCAGTGCGTTAATTGAGGGATAAAGAATGAATCACTCGGTTTTTGTTATTCGCCATATTCGAATCCTGGATAACGAATATATAAGGTACATAGAAATATTGATATGAGGATTAAGGGGCCCCAGGTGGCTTTTCGTTGACAAAAGGGGGCGGAAAGGCCCGTGGAAGCATGCATATATGTGCCGATAATCCCCCGAAAGTTGAACTGGGCGGATATGTCAAAAAGCAGCACCAGGCTTCTAATCGTGCTTCTACAAGATTGCTTTATTGTGACATTATAGCGACATTTATTGTGGCAAGAAGCAGCCCACCTTGCGTTTTAAGACAAAAACAGGGCATAAACACTTTCCTATTTGCGTTTTTGTGGGTTTTCTCAATCGGGCAAAACAAAGTTCGCGTAATCCTCTAGGGCTTTGTTATCGGGGATTTCGGCTTGCGCGGCGAAGGTTGGCCAGTTCCGCACAGCGGATTTGACTTCCTTGATGATGACATCCATCTTTCGTTTATTCAGCCCCGAGTCGATTCCAACTTTGAGGAGGTCATTGATCGTGATTCCCTCGAATTTGCCGTTGATCAGGCATTGGTGGTTATTGATGTAGTTGCTGTTGGGGTCGTTCGCGTACGATAAATCGTATGCAGGCGACAATCTCCATTTTCTCTCCCGGTCCATTAAGAAGGAGAAGTTCTTCGAATGGTCATCGAAGTTGTTAGAGATGACGTTATAGACCATGCGGCGGAAGAGTTCGTAGCGATCTTCGAAAGGGCAACGGAGACGTTCTAAGATGGAAAACAGGGCGCCATAGGAAAAGCTATGCTTGTCCGCGTAATCGATGTGGGTGAGGCTACAGGCGGTGGCCATGTGGCGTTTGCGAAGCGCCCCCTTTTCGTCGACGCAGCGGTCGAAGCGCTTGGCCATGAAGTGGTAATCGTCACCTTCTTTGAGCAAGCGGCAATCGGCCATGTTGATGCCGGCGCTTCGGGCCATGAGGTAGTAGGCGTATTCCTCCCTGGTTTGGAAGGAGTCGAAGAAAGAATCCTTTTCTTCCTTGGCGAGCCTATCGAATTTGATGATCCAATAGGTAAAGCCCTCCCCGGCATCGATCTGTCCCGAGCGGTAGACGCCCGTAGTTTCATTATAGGCGATGATGGCTTTCGCTTTGGCCCCGCCGGCGGAGGAACCGATCTTGATGAGGTCGCGCAGCCTTCCAATTTCCGGCTTGATCTTGGATGTGCTTCGTCTTTTGAGCACGTCTTTTGCCGCATTCGCGATATCCTCGATGCGAATTTCGGTCGATTCGTCTAAAGACCCATCGAGATGGGGTTAGTATTCTAGGGCCCCCATGCCGCGCTTTCCGATATAAAGAAGTTCCTCAATCGGGGTGAGCGAGTTCTTGTCCCTGCCGATGGAAATGAGGTACTCGTTGATGACCTTCCTGCCGAACTTGTCGGGGAGCGAGTCCGCGAATAGGCCTGGCAGCGTGCGGAACGTCTCGCTTGTTAAACGCGGGAAGGAGTAGGGTTCTTTGCGCAAGGGCATCACGATGGGGGATATCTCGATGTCTCTAAAGGTCAATAGTATGGCTTTTAAGTAGAAATATAAGTCATAAAGGACAAAGATATGAACTTTAAATGTATCGAAAAAGGTTTGCGCATCACGCTCCGTTAATTCAAGGAAATGGGGCTACTGGAAAACCTCATGGTTTGATCAGAGACTCCTTTTAGGAGAAACGAGCTAGTGAGCAAAGGGACAAACTCAAATATACCCTTAATATCCATGAGAATCCGCGCAAAAACGGACTATTTCCATGATGATCTCTTTTGGTCCTTATTTATCTTGAGCGTTGAAGCTAGCAAAGCGTGACCCCGCCTCAAACGTCATTTTGTGGGTGCCTTGCATATAGTCGGTCTTGCCGGTGTAGGGGTCGGGCTCGACGTCGGCGCGGTTGGACAAATCCCAAGAAACGGCAGTAGCGCTGTTTGCGATGCTCTTGCTCACGCCGAAATATAGCGTGAAGCCGTTGATGTCCTGCGTGGAGCCAAAACGAGCCGGATAAGATGCGCCATCGATGACGTAGGTGATGCCTAATGATATGGCGCCCTCTTTGAAGCTGAGGCTTTCGACCCGCGCGGCGTGGCAGTTTTCATCCAAGAACGAGCCAGAGCAAGGAATCGTGAAAACGGCGAGGTCGTAAGCGGCAAAGAAAGATTGGCCTAGTTCGGGCAAATAGGCTTTTTCCCTTTCACTTGTTTGGGTGGCAAAGCCCTCATAATCCCCCTTGCTGGAGATGAACCAGGTTCCGCAATAATCGTCGACCCACCAAAAGCTATCATAGTCGCCTTCGCTCACGAGATCATAGATGCCACTATAGAATGGCATGACGCCTGGCAGAAGCGATAGGCCTTCGGCAACCGTGGGTTCAAAAGCGGAACTGCTTTCGACCGGATTAGAAGAAACGACTGATGAAGAGCCCCCGTTGCCGCTCCCGCAAGAGGTTAGAGCAAGCAGGGCTAGGGACATAATGGCGAACGTTTTCATGTTTTTGCCTCCTATAAAGTCGGATCGATGGGGAAGAAGCCGCCAGCGGTGTCGATGTAATGGCCGCAGTTTACGCAGCGTCTATAAGTATGTCCAAGGATAGTATAAATATCGGTTGCGGATAGTAAATGCATAACAAGTTCATAATCGCCACATGCGCAATACGCCTTGTCCCAAGACTGATCATGGTATTGGTAATAACTGGAGCAGACGTGGCGTTTACACCCATAGAACGTGACTGCCCCTTGGCTATTCTGCCCTCCGACGTTGTTGCCGACAATTCTGACGTTACCGGTTACGCGCACCACGTCCGATGTTTGGTTCTTGTAATGCGCGTGAACGATTTCCGGGCCCACCGACGAACTGGCGAGAACGTTGTTGTTCGTGTCGAGGATGTTAATCTGATGCGTCGTGAACGTTATAGCAGACGGCGATCCCACATTATATGATGTGGAGCCATTTCCAGAGACGAGGTGAGTGTCAACGACATCCAGCGTATCGCCAGGGTACACATCGAGAACAACCGATTTAATCGTATGCCCATTACCATAGTACGAACCATAGGAATATGTTTCAAATAAGTTATCCGACAGTATTTCTCTGGCGCTTGGATAATAGGCGATACCCGCTCCCGAAACCGCGTCCCAGAAAGTCGTTTGATTCGCTGTGTAATATGCACCATTAATAATTGACGACATAAAAAGGCTGGGTTTTGCAATCAAATCAGGATGTTCTTCCATGAGCAAGGCAATCATCCCCGCAACAGCTGGGGCGGACATGCTTGTCCCACCGAAACCACTATAGCCATTGATGTCTGTAACGACGAAATCAGAACCTGGAGCCATAATGGTGGGCTTGGACAAAATGCCGCTATATGCACTGTCATAGACATAGCAGCTTGCCTCAGGTAATAAGGTTGTTGAACTAATGCGCCCGACTGTTAACGCGTTGGCCGCAAGCCCGGGGGAAGGAATCCAATAATTCCCTTCTGATTCGTTTCCGGCTGCAACGGTAAAAGATATGCCTGTTGCTCGTACCATATAGTCCAAATAGGCGCACTCTCCGTTATATAAATGGTTGCCTGTATACATTAGAGCATACGAAATCACATTGGCCCCTTGCTGCACCATCCAGTCAAATGCCTCAATAAACGTATGTGTGCCGCCGTAAGAATACGAAAGGAGGTCTGCCCCTGGAGCGGCGCCGTCATCGCCTGCAGCGATTACGGCCATCATGGTAGGATGGGCGCCACCGTTGGTTCCCCCTCCATAGGTTATCGAGTGACCACTGAGCAAAAAGGTAGACTGGATGAGGGAACCATCGATTATCCCGATTTTGATGCCGCTGCCATCGTAGAGGGGCGTATCCTCACCGAGCATGGGAGCAAGCTGCTCCCTGACATTAGAATAGTTTTCGCGTGTTGGGCCAGAGCCGCCCTCTTCGCTAAGTTGGCTTTCCAAATTTGCTGCTATAATGGGCTCCACCCACACATTCGCCAAACTTTCCTTGCCCAGCTTTTGATCAAGAGTAAATGCAAAGCTCTCTGCTTCGTCAAACGATTCAAACGTGGCACAAAGAAAGGGTGAATACGCCGAGACGCTGACGCACTGTGGCAAATCGAGCTTCGACAAAACGGCCTTATTGTTATCGGAATGGTAGGCGCGGACTCTTTCTCGCTGCGCTGCGAGTTCGCGTTGACTGGCCTCTAACGAATCGCCTAATTTAGAATCATCTATGGCTAATTCAGAGTAGTTGAGCTGAGCTGTAACTCTAAAAGTTTTTTGCTCCTCTAAATCGCCATTCATCTGATTTTTGTCGGCGCGCACAAAAGAGGGCTCCGAGGGTATTGCCGAGATACGGAAAAGGATAGCGAGTAGAGCAACGGATAGACATTTACCAATAATCATATAAACTCCTTTCGTTTATTCAGGTACATTTTCTGAGCGGGTTTTTGATAGTCGGTCAAGAATGAATGTTTGCGACAATTAATTTGTTGATTTGCCAAAGGGAAGAGGCCAAATTGTTCGCTTAATTTTCCCTTCATCAATAAAGAGCCGCTTTCACTAGTTAAGACAATCGAATTGTGGGAAATGTCTAAAAGAATTCTAGCAGCACACCAAACCGCGGTTTAATTCTCTCGGCAATTCCTGGTTAATTTGGCATCCGTGAGCAACAAATGCCTCGGCAGGCGCTCATTTTTCGGATATTTCTCGTCCTGCCTTTTTATGCGGAAGAGGTAAGCGAACCAGTTCAGATAGCCCTGGAGATACTCATCCGTCCTCGTGCCTGTGAATCTGGAGAGGAAGCGCTTGACCCATGAAGAGAACGAGCTTATCAGCTGCATAGCCCTAAGCGATTCCTCATCCTTCACCGTCGATCTGCCCGGAGCGGTAGACGCCCGTAGTTTCATTATAGGCGATGATGGCTTTCGCTTTGGCCCCGCCGGTGGAGGAGCCGATCTTGATGAGGTCGCGTAGCTTTCCGATTTCCGGCATGATTTCGGATTCGCTTCGCCTTTTGAGTACGTCTTTTGCCGCATTCGCGATATCCTCGATGCGAATTTCGGTCGATTCGTCTAAAGACCCATCAAGATGGGGATAGTATTCTAGGGCGCCCATGCCGCGTTTGCCGATGCAAAGAAGTTTCTCAATCGGGGTGAGCGAGTTCTTGTCCCTGCCGATGGAAATGAGGTATTCGTTGATGGCCTTTCTGCCGAATTTGTCGGGGGACGAATCCGCGAATAGGCCTGGCAGTGTGCGGTAGGTTTCGCTGGTCAGACGTGGAAAGGAGTAGGACTCTCTACGCAGAGGCAACATAATGGGCGAAATCTCGATTCCGCGCGCGATGAAAGATGGGTCGTAGGTGAAATAGACGTTGTTCTCTTCGTCGTTGGCTAGATAACCAACGAGGGTGCCCCAAAGCTTGACCTCCGCGATCATTGTTCGTCACCCCAAGGCATGGTTGTCGCCTTCTTTTTCTTTTTATGGCGAAAATAAGTCCTATACCAGGGAGGAGTTCCTCCGCGGGAAGAGCAAACCCTTGAACGCGAAACTCATGAAGATCGCCATCAACATCGAACTGACCGATCAGACTGGAAAGGGCAACAAGGACATCGTCAAGGCCTATGGCCCGGGGGCCTTTGAGCTCTGCGACAGCTTCCTCACCGTGAGGATTCCGTATAATCCGCTCGCTTTGGACTCGCCGCTTTCGAACGGGGGCGGTGTAAGTGGCGGAGAAGTCGAAAGCGATGACTTCGCGGCCATCCTCTCCCTCGTTTCCGAATCCGGCGGGGCAACAACGGCGGATATTGTGTCCGGGACGGGGATACCCAAAAGAACCGTTGAACGCCGTTTGGCACCTTAAAGAAGGAGAAGAGAATCGTCCGTGTCGGCTCCGACAAAAACGGACATTGGGAACTTCCGGGAGGGAGCGGCTCCGTTTCGGTCCTAATCTCTTTGCCGGTAGATTCGTGCCTGAATGTGAGTTCTTTTTCGCTTTAGACTATCAATTATCGTGATTTCGAGCCAACTTCTACCTCAGGTAGAGAAATAATCGCCCAAAAAATTTGTTTTTGGCCACCCGTTGCTCAATGATATGGAACGTTTGGAGGATGCTTATGGAAAAACAATACGAAATCGGCAACCTTATCACGAAGCTACGGAAAGAGAAGAAACTGACGCAGTCTAAACTTGCCGAATCCCTCGGCGTGACAGACAAGTCGGTATCCAAATGGGAGAACGGGAAATGCCTCCCCGACGCTAGAATCATGCCTCGGCTGTGCGAGATACTTGGCATTACGGTAGAGGAGTTGCTGAATGGCGAATTGAACCCAATCACCGGTTCTACGGAACTAGACGACCTTCAGCGCCTTGAGCACGTATATAAATATTATTCCGATGATAGCCGCCTCAACGTCGGCGTTTATGACGTGAACCTTACCATGAACCTTGGGGAGGTGATCGCTATAACGGGCCCATCGGGGTCAGGGAAATCCACGCTGCTCAAAACCATCGCCGGCATGGTACGGTTTGAGCATGGCGAAATCTATATAAGGAAAGAGGGCATTTCCCGCTTTGACGAGAGGGACTATGAGTCCTATCGGAAGGCGTTCGTTGGCTATATCTCGCAAAGCTATGGCGTCTTAGAACATTACAGCCTGCTGGACAACCTCATCATCGTTCGCCTACTGATGGGGGATGGATATGGCGAAGCCAAGAAAAAGGCCCGCGATATGCTGAGGAAATTGGGATTTTTCCGCTTCGCGAATAAAAAGGCTTCAAAACTATCCGGCGGCCAAAAGCAGAAGCTCGCGATCGCTCGGGCGCTACTGAAGGATACGCCGATGATTCTGGGAGATGAAATCACGGCCTCTTTGGATAAGAAGAGCGCGAAAGAGGCGCTGTCCTTCCTTTTTAAGCACTGCGAAGGGAAGGTGGTGGTGCTAGTGACGCACCACTTCGAGGAGATGGAGGAGTGGTGCACGCGCAAGATCGTCATGGGCGAAGGGCGAATCGTTTCGGACGAGTCGCTTATGGTGAAGCCTAAGCTTAGCGCCAAAGGCGTCGAAGAACCCGCTCGAACAAAGAAGCGGTTCCTTTTCATCCCCTTGCTTAGAAATCGCTTTGGGCTATTTTGCGTTTTGTCCATGCTTGCCCTAATACCCATAGGGACGATCATCGCCGGGAATTATGGCCTCGATATCGCTTATGAGCAGACTTCCCATCGATCCGCCGATCGACTGTTTTCGGAGAATGAGCTTCTGGTGCGCAAACAGGATGGCTTCTCCATGGAAGAGGTTGAGCGCATCGCTACCTCGACGGAAGGAACTGGCGTCATCGCGATAAAGCAAGGCGGGGAGTATAGGCTTGTCGCTACGCCGAAAGTAGAGCAAGGCAAACTGATTTACCGCAGTCCCTATGGCTGGGGTGGCACATCCGTTTGGTTTGCGAAAACGGAGATTCGCCTTGAGGAAGGCTATTGCGAAATGAACCTCGGCGATTATCTAGAGATTCTGCCCACTCTATGCTTTTTTCAGAAGAAACAGTTCTCTTCCATCGGTTTGACCTATCTTGATGGCGATGGGGCAAGCCAAGAATGGCAGGCTTATTCCAATGTGCTGATCCTGGATGAATCGGTTACGGATTTCATTGTCCCTCAGGAACTATTGCCTGAGGGTTCCCGCCCTGAATCGGTGATCCTTCCCGATGGGACGGCGATCACCGATGTCACAACCCAGTGGCCAGGCCTCGATCTTAGGGGCCGTGCCCTTGGCATTCCCAAGCGCTACTTCGAATGCTTTGCGGACAGGGTGACGGACTTGCGTTTGCTTTGCCCCAAAGGGGAAAAGGCCGAGATGAAGGCTTCCCTGGTTCGGGAGGGCTATGTCTGCGCGACGAGCGAAGATGAGCTGGGCAGCCTACAGGATAACAGCCAACTTTTCATAATGGAGACGGCTTTTGCAGGCATTTCGATCATTGTTGTCACGGTTGTGCTCCTGTTGGCCAGAAAGCTTTCCTCGTCTATTTTGAAATCTCAGAAGAACGAGTTGGAGACCCTTCATCAAATCGGCTTTTCCTTTGAGATTATCGGTTTGTCCTATGCGGGCCTGGAGTTTTTGCCCGTATTCGTTGCTTGCTTGGGTTTTGCCATAGCAAGCGGGTTCATGGGCTTTGCGAGTCCGGTTTTGCTTTGGCTGTCTTTCATTGAGCTTGCTTGCTGCTGCGCGTTTTTGATGAAGGGCAGCGCGAAGACTATAAAGAAGTTATTGGAGTTGGAACGATGATTGAACTTAAAGATGTCACGAAAATATACGAATCGCTTGGCGGGGAAAGGTCCGTCGGCGTCGAAGGGATAAGCCTAAGCATCGCCTCAAAGGGGTTAGTATCGATATTTGGTCCATCCGGTTGCGGAAAGACCACATTGCTGAACCTGATCGGGGGATTGGACTATCCGACTTCGGGCGCGGTGCTAGTCGACGGGGAAAAGGTGAATGATGCTTATCGCCTTAACCACATAGGCTGCATATTCCAGGATTTCGTGGTAGTGGATTCGCTTTCGGTCGCGGAGAACATCCGGTTGCTCGATAAATCGATGACGGATGCTAGGGTCAACGAATTGCTCGATAGTTTGGGGATCGGGAGTTTGCGTGACCGCAAGGCAGGAAGGCTTTCCGGAGGGGAAAAGCAGCGCGTTTGCATCGCTAGGGCTATCGCGAGGAAGCCCTCGTTCATCATCGCCGATGAACCGACGGGGAACCTGGATGAGAAGAATAGGATCGCTATCATGGATATCCTGAAATCCCTGTCGAATCATTATTTGGTGATCTTGGTTTCCCATGAGAAGGAATTGGTGGAACGGTATAGCGACCGCATCATCTTCATGAAAGATCATAAGGTCGTTTCCGATAGCGCGCCGGAAAAGTCGATGGGCAAATTCGAAGATGGGCGCGACGCCAAGATCTGCCTGCCTAAGAAGAGGGTAAGGAAAAAGCGAATGAACACCGTCGCCGGGATTCTGTCCGCGATTGTCGTGATGGCGACTTCCTTCGTCTCGTCATTCGTGGCGGGGGTGGCGGACGCAACGAACCATCAAAGCGATATCGTCTATGCAGTGGACAAGAATCTGGAAGACGAGAAGAGGGAGAAGCTTTCCGACGTCGCTTTCTTTGGCAATCAGGGGTTTGCCTTTGAACTTGAAGTGGGGGATGGACTGACTTTCCACGCTCTGCCTTTGCCTACAGTCGCCCCGCTCCTTGCTTACGATTTCTATTCCTCCGATCCATTTCCTTATGGGGAAGACGAATGTATTATCACCTCTTCGCTTGCGAAATCGATAATCGATGGAGCTTACGTCAAAACCTATATGGGCGGCATCGATTTGCCTGCGTCCTCGCTTGGCCTAACCCGCAGCGAAGACTTAATCGGAAATAGGCTGGACAAAGCCTACACCATAAAAGGCGTTGTTGATGGCGACGAGGATCGATGCTATATCAGCCCACGGCGCTTCTATGCTCGAAGCGGGACCGTGCAGGTGGGGGACGTTCTTTTTAACGGCGATTTCTATGATAGCTTCACTTATAGGCGATTCGCCAAGCAGGAAATACGTGACGATGTGATTTACGTGCCTTCTGCAGACATTTTTGGTGAAAAAACGAAGGCTTCGATAAAGGGAAGAGAGTATTCCATTGAGGTTTTGCCATCTCTTGAAAGGATCGTTTTGCCCGGACCGATCGCAGAGTATTTCCTCGATTCGAATGGATATGCCTGCGCTTACGACAATCAGGCGTTCCTTGCCGCGATAGAGGAAAATGGCGTCAAGGCGAAGTCCTTGAGACAAGGCAGGCAGGATTCCATTCAGGGGGCCAAGGTATTCTTCGGCTCGGTGATTGGCGGAGTCGGATTCGTCGCCTTTGCCTTAATGCAGTTCTTCTTCTTTGTCGACATATCCACGCATTTCGATGAAAGTCGGAACGAACTGGTCGTCTACCGCGCTTTGGGCGTCGGCAGAGCCAAACTCGTTAACGACAATGTCCTTGGCGTTTTCCTAGGATCCCTGCCCTCTCTTTGCGTTGGCTCTTTGGCAGGCGCGGTATTAACGCTGTTCATTTGCCGCAATGAACTGGCGGCCCTTTATTTCCTCCCAAATATCGGAGTCTTTTCCATCGGCGCGATCTTATCCGCGGCCATTATCGTTGGCGTATCCTATCTATATTCGCTGAAGAGATTCATGGGCAACGCCGCTGAGTTCAAAAGGGCGAACCTGATAACGGAGTCTTGATCGTTCCTTGCCTAAGCACCATTTGCTTAGCCGGTCTTTTCCTTCATGTCGAGCCTCAATCCCATAGAGTTCAACTCCATCAAATACTATTTGGTGAAGGCGAGCACTACTTAGAGGTTAGCGGCGCAAAAGGCACAAAGAATTTAGTGCCTGCCTTTAAAACAGCCTAGGCGCAAATTCAAAGAGAGTGAAAGTATATTTGAATCTGGCAAATCATTCTCATAAACGGTCCGGAAGATAAAAGTCGCTGGTTCAGCCAAGAATCATCATCTTTCTTAGACGTTTTGTCTTTCAAAACAGTCTAAACTAGTGAAAGCAGCTTTCAAACAACAGCAAATGAATGTATCGAAACGAACCGCGAAATTGTTTCTTCAAGGCGACGAAGACGCCACCTCCGAGGTTTACTATGCTTACCGGAAGCTTTTGTTTTTCATAATCTCCAACTATGTCGACGGGGAGCAGGATAGAGAGGATGTCTATCAGGAGGTATTCGCGAAGGTCTTCGAACATCGCTGCGACTGTGCCAAAGCGGAGGGGCTCCATTATTACCTTTGCCAGGTCGCCAAAACGACGGCGATAGACTTCGGGAGGAAAAAATCCAACAAAATCTATGAGCCCTTTGAGGAAGAAACCGTTCCTTCTAGCGGCGACTCGAACTTGGACTCCTATCTGGACCAGTTCTCCTTGGACCCTGATGAAAGGGCCATCGCGGGATACCGTTTTGGCTTTGGGCTCTCCTGGAAAGAGATAGTGGATCTCACTGGAATCCCCATGTCGACCGCGAAGCTTAGATGCAAACAGGCGCTGGGAAAAATTAAAAAGGAATTGGAAAAATGACAAACCATAGCTGCAAAATCGCATTTAAAAACGGCCTGCTGCATAATGTTGAGGCCTCATTGCCAAAGGGAGAGGCGTTCGTCGCCTTCAAGAAAAACGCCCTGTCTACCAAGAAGACTATGCTTGCCGCCTGTATGGCATCTGTCGCAATGTCTTGTCTTGCAGTGGCTGCAATCGTCACGTTTTTCTCCGTGACGAGAAATGAGTATCATGGATGGATAAGATCGCGACTGACTTTCGACGATTACTCAGATTTCTCAACTTGCGTGGCTGACAATTCTGACTATACGACAAACGCCCTCCAGAATTATCAGAATAGGTCGTTTAGCCCGTTCTTGGTTAGGACTGAAAACGCGGAAACGTTAATTGGGTCGACGCCGTATTTCACCATTGAGGGAAGGCATATTCGCAACGGGGATGAGCAGCTTGCGATAACCAGGATGAGCGCAACTTACAATTCCAATCCCGACAAATCCGGTTCTGAATCCGCAAACGCCGGGCATAAGTCATGGAACTCAGTCAATCTTTATTTTCAGCATTTGTTGTTTGATCCGCCCTCTGCCCCGTCTCTATACTGGAGCAAAGAAATCCCGCCTGAATGGCTAGAAGAAGGTGGGCGATACTGGAATTACGCCGTGGATTTCTCCCTTCATTACGTGGCATACCACAACGTGTTAGGGGAAGATCAGAAATTGCGCGTTGACTACCTTATCGATGGCTCGGTTGGCCAGATCGTTTGCGGGATTGATTATTACAATCTGGAGTTTGATTCCGCTGTTTCTAAATCGGAAAAAGAGTCCCACGCCACATTGGTTGCAGAATTTAAAAACGCTGTTCTTAGAGATGTTGTTGATAACTATAAAGGAGATTACATATGACAACTTTGATGCTTTCCTTGGCGTCGATAGCTACATCGATAGCCGCAGATCGCCCCTCGCTTCACCTTCGCCCAGGACGCCCCACGGAGTCCACACGCAAACCACGCCGCGTAGCCTAAGCAAACGCCAGCCCCGACGGCGAAGCGAAGCCCACGGCCATAATCGCCCGCGCACGCCTCGCAGGCGATTTTTCAACTATTTTGAAATTCGCATCAATTTCTTGAAAACGGGGCTGTAACAAAAACGCCGGGTTAACTTTCGGCGAAATGGTGACCATTCCGAATTAAGAAAAGCGCCGCTGGATCATTTCTCACGGCGGCGCTTTATCTTTTTGCTTTGACCGTTTTAAAGAAGGATTGACCTTACTTTCTCCAACGTGGATTCTTCGATTTCGCAAGAGAGAAGGCAATTCTTGGCTTTTTCGGATAAAGTAGTTCCTGAAAAGGAATTGACGACGCCGGAAGCGCCGCTTGCCTTGGTGAGGTCAGTGAGATCTTTGTAAGTCGGGTCGCTATCATAGGCGTTTGGGACGGCGATCAAACCGAAGTTAGAGAACATATAGTCATAAAAGAGGTCGATCTCATTCACGCCGAGGAATGCGTTGAGCAAATAAGCGATCATCCCCGTTCGGTCGGTTCCGATGTTGCAGTGGAAGTAGATGGGATAGTTCTCTTCGATGGCGAAGAGGTCGAACACCTGCTTTATTTGCTCTTTGCAGGCATTGATGTTGGCGGAGCCTCCGGTGGGGATGGGAATATAGTTCACCCCATCGACCGCCGAGAAAAGTTCTTCTTCCGGAGGAAGGCCTGGATAGCCATTTCTTTGCGAGAGGCGCAGGTCGATCTCGGTTTTGATGCCAAGATCCTCCTGAAATGCCTTTTCACCTTCTTCGGTGATTTCCTTTTCAAAGGAATAGCCGAGATCTCCTCCATCTTTCGTCCAGCCTTCGGGATAGGAGTTGTTCAATCTGGCCCCCCGATAGAGCAAACCTTGGCGGATTCTTTTGCCTCCGCCGACTTCCCAGCCCCCGAGATCGCGGACGTTGGTCACGCCATCGACGTCGAGATTCCTTGGGCCTCCGCCGATCGTGGAGAAAGAAGAAACCGCGCTCTCCATTCCTCCTTGGCGCACTTTCCAATAATAAGTGGTCGCCAATTTAAGATTCGACACTTCGACGTTTTCGCTTTCCGTTTGCAATCTTTTCGCCTTTTCAAAGGAGGGGTCTTCGCTTAAGAGGACTTCGAAGGAACCCTCCTCTTGCGTACTTTCCCAAGAAAGATTGAGGGGAACGGGCTTTGAGTTTTCGTGCTTCCCATCGGCGATCGAATGGTCGATTTCCTCGGGGATACCGCCATCAAGGTAATCTTTTTGGACCGGAGAATGGAAATCGACGATGCCGCTCACTTCATTCAAAACGATGGCATCATTGGCGGAAGGCTGGCTCTCCGATGAGGAAGAAGGGGCTTTCGCGCAACTAGCGAATAGAAACGGAATCAAAAAGATAAGACAGTGTTTCGTTTTCATATCAAAAACTCCTTTCCTTCAAAAATGAGGTGGCTGTTTGCATCCACGCTTTCGCTTCGGCAAGCCCTTCATTCACCCCAAAGCCATGCAGGGGCGCATCATCGCTTGCTTCGTCGGCGAAGCGGTCGTAACGGTGGCCGATGTCGAAAAAGGTAAGTTCCGCATCAAGCCTTTCGCTTCCTTGGATGGAAACGGTCGGGTCTTTCTCTTCATGGAAAAGGTAAGTCGAAGGAAAATCTTCGGTCACGTGGAGTTCTGCCGAAAAGGTTTCATAAAGAGAAGGATCGTTTCCGGTGAACGTCTTTCTTGTCGAAGCATGGGTCAGTCCATCCAAGAAAGAAACGACCGGATAGCCAAGGATCAAAGAATCGATTTCAATCGGCAATTGGTCAATGTCGTCTTTTTGATAAGAGGCATCATCGATGTCGAAGCTTTTTTGCTCATGCGCCATCAAAGCTAGATGCCCGCCCGCGGAAAAACCTTGGACCGCCAAATGGTCGAAGCGGTATTCCCCCGCCAAAGAAGAAACGACCCTCACCGCTCGGAGCACATCGGAAAGCAAGCCATGGTAATCGAGGTTTTGGTCGATGACGGTCGTCCGATAATTGAGGACAAATACCGAGATTCCAGCTTGATTGTAGTAAGGAGCGATCGCCGCGGCTTCTTTGGGGTCTCCATCGTTATTGCTGCCGCCGAAGCGACTTCCTTCTTCGGGGGTTGAATTGGATAAATGGGTATATCCGCCTCCGGGAAGGACGATCACTGCGCCTCCAGTAGAATTGCTGGCCAAATAAGGCGTCAAGAAAGCGTATTTCTCCCCATTTCCACCGTCATAAGGGACGTTCCCGGCTCGATAAAGGGGAATCCTTTCGTGGTCATCGCTTGGCAAAGGAGGCAAGGAGGACAATGTGGTGCTTCCGGCTTCTTCGTTTTCGCTTTGGGAGATGTGCTCTGCCTTGCCGCAGGAAGCCAAAAGAAGCAGCGGCAGCAGCCAATATTTACGCATAAGGGGCCTCCTCCATCAAAATATCAGCGATGACGGGGCAGTGGTCTGAGGCTTTCAACGCCTTCGCGCCCCGCTCGATGTCGTGGGTTTTTAGCCAAAGGTTCCCATCGGCGAATATATGATCGATGGTTTTGCCCACATGAGGAGCCGCCGCCAGGGTATGGGAGCTCTTTAAGCCATCTTGGCAACGGGCATCGGTCGCGGTGGTTTCAGCATCGAAATAGCCGCCCTCCATCACCGCTTGGTATGCTTTGGAATCTTCGTCGAAGTTGCAGTCGCCGGAAAAGCAGACGCCGGCTTCCCCGAATTGGAGCTTCAGTTCCTCGGCTTTTGCCATCAGCTGCTTGGCGTTTCCTTCCCGCCATTTGGCGGCGATGGCTTGGCGCTCCTCGTCGGTATAATCTTCATACCCATCGTAGTTGGCGGTGCAGACCGCGCCATGGAAGTTGAGGTCGATGAGGATCTTCTCACTTTCTTTTTCTTCGAAAACCGCCCAAGCAAGCGATTTCGTCGTGACACCTGGATAAGCATCAACCAGCATCTCGGTCCCGCTTTCTAGAAGGTTGAAGCGCGAAGAATCGAAGATGATCGGAGTTGCGCAGAGGATGTTGTTCACCTGATCGTCGATCAAAACATAATCGGGACTCTCATCGAGCAGCTGCTTCTTCATCGCATCGCAGGGGACGGTGCATTCTTGGAAGTGAATGATGTCGGGATTTTTCTCTGTAACGATCTCGACGACATAGTCCATGTTGCCCCTGCCAAGATAAACATTCCAGCTTAGCAGGCGAAACGAAGGGGTTTCTTTTTCCGGAACGCTCATAGAAGCCGCCTCCTTAGAAGAGGAGCCCGGGGCAACGCTTTCTTTCGCGCAGGAAAGCAAGATAAGGGCAAAAGGAAGGAATATGATCTTTTTCATGAAGCATCACCTTCTTGAAAAGGGAGCAGCTCAGGCATTGCGCCTTCTTCAAGGTATTTGGCCACATTCGCCCCGGCATCGAGGCCAACGATGTTATAGGCTTCTTGGTAGAAGTGGTTTTTGTCGTGCATCATCGATTCGGGGACGCCGGAAAGCTTGATGGAGCATAAATCGACATCTTCCATCTCTTCCGCCATCTTGACTTGGTTTTGGTGGAAGATCTTGTAAAGATCGTGCTTTTCCTGGGATTCGGAAGCCATATACGGCCCAATTTGGATCGTGAAGCAATGCTCCACGCCGGCATCCTTCATGACATCGACGATGTTTTGAAGATTGTTTTTGTATGTTTCGTAGCTCACGGCGTTGCCGGCATCATTTTCTCCTTGGAGCCAAACCATCTCGATGTGGGCGATGGAAAGATCGTCAAGCGAATAGAGGTAATCCAAGCAATCCGATAAGCGGGAAGCGGCCTCTTCGACCATTCCCCCGTCTGGCTGCCATTGGGTGGAGCTGGTCCCGCCTTGGGAAGCGGAGACCCCGATGATGGGGACGTTCCGGATCTGGTAATAAGCCTCGCAGAAACTAGAGACGAGCGACCCGGTCTTCTTCGTTCCGTCATTGATGTGGGAATTGTTCTCGTTGACCCCGAACGGCTCTTCTAGATCATAAAGCTTGCTGGGGTCGCTCACGGCTCGGAATTCATAGCCATGGCCTTCGGGGCAAGGCGTGGCTTTTTCTTTGTCTCCTCTGCCAGCCATATTCGACTGGCCCATGAAGACAAAGACGTCCACCTCTTTCTCCTTATCCTCGGCTTGGTTGGAAGAAGGGCTGATGCTTTCTTCCTGACTTGAGGTCTTCATGGAAGCCGAAGCGGGGCTTTCTTTGGCGCAGGAAGCGAGCAGGAGCAAGAAAAACAAAGGAAATACTTTCTTCATAATCCATTCCTTTCTGGGAGGCCCCCGTTTTTTGGGGACCTCCCACTAGAAACGCCTTAGTCCAAGACGGAGGCGTAATAGATGTTGGCGGCGACTTTTTCGTTGGTTAGATCAAGCGCGCCTTTCTCCGCTGCATAGCCGATGGAGACGGCGTTTTCGTCATCAAGATAAACTTCGGCCAACGAAGCGGTGAAGTCCTTGGTGGCGGTATAGCCGAAGAAGCCGGTGGCGTTTGCATCGATTTTCGTGTTCATCTGACCGAAATTGAGGCCGACGAGGTTATCGCCATCTTTGACGATCGTCGCCGAGGTATTCCCGCTTCCGATCGCCCCGGCGTTGCCAAGCCCGCCAAAAGCGCTCAATTCGCCGGCGAAAGTCATAACGCCATCGGCAACGGCATAAGTACCGGTGGCGATTTTGCCTTTGGAGGCAGTCGCCAAAGCATAGTAGGAATAAGTCCCGGATTCTAAGTCGCCAGTGAGTTCGAGGGCGCCGTTGATCTTATTGCTGCCTTTGGTGTAGTAGGTGAAGAAAGAATAAGTGGCCGTCGAATTCTTGAAGACATCGATCGGGGCGTAGTAGGAAATGGAAACGTCATTGATAGTGCAAGAGAAGTCTTCTTCGCTTTCGGTATAAGAGATCGTGTAGGATTTCCCGGTCTCCGTAAGCGAAGTCAGGCTGATGAGGGTATCGCCATCGACGACTTCAGCGCCGGTGATCGTCTTTTCGCTGCCATCGCTATAAACGCCTTTGACGGTCAAAGAAGAAAGATTGACCAAATCGGCGAGGGTCTTTTCTTCCCCGGCTTTGAAAGCCAATTTCTTCGGCGCGTCTTCCACTTTGATGGAAACCAAGGTCGCTTCCACCGGAGCCGTTTCGACTTCGATGGCGATTTCGACGCTCTTGCCGCCATAGCTGACGGTGACTTTTTCATCTTCCAGGGTGAGGGCGCCTTCCTTATCGATGGTCCAGCCTTCGGTGATGGTTTCCTTGGTGGTATCTTCGTAGGTGACCGCCAGGGTCAAGCCATCCGCGGAGAAGGTGTCGCCTTCATAGTATTTTAGACGCGAGGGCTGGGTTTCGACCGCGATCGAGGCGACCACTTTCTCGGAAGAACCATAATAGGTCTTCAGGTTGTCGGCGAAGACGTTGCTTTCGATCCGCTGCATATAGACGGTGGAAGCAGGGCGGTCATATTGGGTGGCCAAAGACTCGATGAAGGCGGATTCCTTGGTTTTGCCCCAACCGAAGAAGGTGTCGACCGAATTCAGCATTGAGCCGAAGTAAAGGCCGCTGATTTCATCGCCGGTTTTGATGATTTCCGCGCTTTCTTTGCCCGCCGAGCTTAATTTGGCGGTACCATCCATATGCTCGATGAGGGTGGTGTAGAAGGTCATCGTGCTTTCTTTGATGGACCAATTGCCGCTGACGGAGGCGATTTTGACGCCCACGGCGGGGTCGATGGCGTTGAATTCCGTGTACTTGAAGCTGCCTTTGTCTTGGCTTCCTTCTTCGTAATCAAGCTCCATCGCGCCGTCCATCCGCATGGTCGTGGAATCGTAATAGGTGTAGAAGAGAAGATCGGCATCGCTGGTCTTGACGATGTCATAAGGATAGGAGAAATGATCCCACGGGCTCTCGGTTTCGTGGTCGTAGGAGATTTCCTGGGCGACCGGGACTTCTTCTGCTTTGACGGTGATGGTGACCGCCACGGATTTGGTCTTTCCTTCGTAGACGTATTTGACGTAGAAATTTTTGTCGTTCGCCGTCAAGGCCACCCCGTCTTTGTTGGTCGTGCATTCGGAAGTGACGATTTTGGTGGATGAGTCGGAGAAAGTCGCGGTGACTTCCATGCCGGTCAGATCAAGGAATTCGCCTTCTTCGTATTCCAGTTTGTTGGGGAACTTGGTCACTTCGATCTTGGAAAGGGTGACTTGGGCGAGGGAAGTGGTGGAATCATCCCCTCCTTTGTCGGTGGAGGTGGAAGCGGCGTCTTGGCTGGCCGAGGGCGAGGGCTTATTTCCGCAGCCTGAAATCAGCAAGGCGGCCGGAAGGGCGGAGAGACTTAGAACTTTCAACCATGTTTTTTTCATTGGATACCTCCTTGGTTCATAGGTTCTTTATCTTTTTTCTTGACCGCGGCTAGGATCTCGATGGGCAAAGCCGCGCAAGAAATAAGAACGAAAGCGATGATGGAAGAAGTTTTGACGGTGGTGATGGCCTTCTTCCATTCGGGGGTGATGTAACGGAGAACGGTGCCGGAATTGAAGCCGTTCATCGCGTTGCTATGAAGCGTCGCATAGAGGATGTGCTTGGCGGATTCCCGCATTGCCTGGGCAAAGCCGCCATAGCCTTCTTTAAAGGGCTCGAGGATAGATGGATCCAAATCGGAATCCGTCAAGGACATGCCTGCTTTTATGCAGTGGGGGAGTTGAGAATTGAGGTAACGCCCCGTCCACATATCGGAGACGATGAGCCCCTTCATGCCACATTCTTCGCGCAGGAAGCCTTGAAGCAGCGCTGCGCTGGCCGGGCATAACGTGGTGCCAATTCTGGTATAGGAAGTCATTGCGTTCATCGCCCCGCCTTCTACGCAGGCGATTTTGAATGGGCGGAGATAAATCTCGCGATAGGCTTGTTCATTGCACCAGACCGATAAACCGACGCGGTTGTTCTGCTGCTCATACCCGGCGATATGCTTCAGATAGGCGTTGCAGCCTTTGCTTTGCAAGCCGAGGGTGAGTTTGGCCGCTTGCTTTCCCGATAAAACGCCGTCTTCGGAATAATATTCGAAGGCCCTGCCGTCATATGCGGAGCGATGGGTGTTGACGCCGACTCCATAGAAGCCAGAGAAGCCGGCCCACAAAGCGTCTTCACCCAGCATCTCGCCCATTTTCTCGGCAAGGGTTTTGCTGAAAGTGGAAGCAAGGATCCCCAAGCACGGGTAATAAGGCGGGGAATAATCGCCGTCAGGATCGCCTAAACGGGCGGCTAAGCCATCGCTTTGGCCATAAGGAAGCACCAAACCAGTCGGGCCGTTATGGTCGACGGTGGCGGGCTTGGCGATCGATTCGACGCCGGTTGTCTTCCTAAGGCCGGTGACGAGGAGCTTGGCTGTCTCCTCAAAGGTCAATTCATCGAGCAAATCATCCCAAATCGGGTTATCCAAAGGGACGGCTTCCCCATTTTCATCTACTCTGAGATCGATTAATTTCAGGCCATTGTCCAACCCATAGTTCGGATAGGCTTCATCGTCTTTTTCGATTTCCCCATTTTGCCGAAGGAGATCTTCCATCATGCCATCGGTCAGATTCAGTTTGACGTTGGTGTTTGGTAGGGTATCGATCCAGTCTTTCCGGGAAAGGTATTCGATGCGATTATCTTCCGCGTTTTCATAGCGGTTGATGTTCATTGAGGCGAAGAGGTTTTTGACGGAGGGGTCGGCTTTTTCCGTCATCGCCACCTTCTTCACCAAAGTGGAATCGCCTTCTTCGTCCATCCCATCGGCGGTCGAATAGCCTTTTTCAGCGAGAATGTTGTTGATGGCCTGATGGGCGTTTGCCCCGAAGGCGAAGCGATATTCGTCCGATTCCTCGATGAGGTAGCAGCCGTTTCCATAAGCGTCATAGGAGGCGAAGTCCTCGTCTTTGACTTCAAAAGAAAGGAGTTGGCTTTCTCCCGGTTGAAGCAAATCGGTCTTCGCGTAATCGACGAGCTCGATGGCAGGCTTTTCGATGCCCTTTTCCTCGTCGTAGGCCGTATAGGGCTTTTGCAGATAAAGCTGAACGCTTTCTTTCCCAGGAACGCTTCCGACGTTCTTCACTTTTAAACTGAGAGCGTGAAGGCCGAGGGAAGAATCGTAGGAATGGGTTGCATCCGAATAGGAGAAGTCCGTGTAACTGAGCCCATAGCCAAAGGGGAAGGCGATGATGGACGAATAATCGAAGTCGCCGCATAAATCACGCTGCATCACGCAATCTTCATAACGGGTCTCCGAGTAGCGGTAGCCGACATAAACCCCTTCTTGATAAGCGACGTAGCTCGCGTATTGCATCGAGGAATAGGATTTCCCGCCGAAAGAAGGGAGCTGGTCCAGATAATCCTCGTAATTCTGATAGGTGAAGGAGCCCCAATTCGCCATGACGGGGTTATCCCGATGATGGTAATAGAAGGTGTCGGAGAGTTTTCCCGAGGGATTGACCGACCCCGAAACGATCTTCGCGACCCCACGGAAGCCAGTCTGGCCGACCGAGCCGATCCATAAGCAGGCATCGATGCCATAATCTTCCAAGAAGGAGAGCTCTGGCTGATTGGGCGTATTGAGGAGGACGATCAATTTGGAGAAAGTGGTGCCTTTGGCGGAACTAAGAGCCGCAAGGACGCTTTTTTCGTTCTCATTGAGGCAAAGGTAGTTCCCGCCTTCCCCATCGCAGGAGGCTTCTTTGTAGGCGACGTCCGTATTCTCGCCGCGGATCCTCTTCAAGACGAAGATGGCCGCATCGCCATATTCCGAGAAGGAAGAGACGATCGAGGAATCGCCGGAGAAAGCGCTCCAAGGGGCGTCTTTGATCTGATATCCGGTGGGGGTGTAGCTGCTTTTATGGGATTGATACCAGTCGGAAAGCAGCGGATTCGCCTCGATATCCTCTTCTTCAAGGGCTTCGATTAGGGTGGTGGGCGGCGCCGGCCTTGTCGCCGCGGAAGAGCCTTCTCCTCCATAGGCCGGATCGACAGAAGAAAGCGAGAACAAAGAAACCCTGCTTCCTTTTTCTAGCGGGAGGGCATCGTTGCCATTCGTCAAAAGAACCGCTCCTTCGGCTTCGATGTCTTCCACGAGTTTTTCGCCGTCTTTCCTCAAAGAGGCGACGTTTTCATATTTGGTTTCGAAATAGTCGGTGTTGAGGGATCCTTCGCTTTTTTCCATCACATAAGGGTTGATGTGAAGCTCTGCGTTGATGAAGCCTTCGTTTTCAAAGCTGATTTTCTCGCCCGCATAGGCAAAGCTCACGGCAACGGCAGCCACGCCGAAGAGGATCTTAGAAGAAAGGCGAAGAGGGAGGGGGAGTTTGCTTTTTCCATACTCGAAAGGCACGAACAAAGCGGCGATCGCCCCAAACAAATCAAGCGAGAAGAGAATCGTCAAAGCGATGAATTCGGCGGAATAGCCATGAAGATCGATATCGGCGATGACGACGGAGACATAGTAATAAATCCCATAGATATAGCCGAAAAAGGCGACCGCATTCCCAATTAAAAGCAGGAAACGGGACACGCTTCCGATTTTTGGGATGAAGGCGAAGGCAAGGGAAATGACCCCGGTGATTAGCAGCGCAAAGCAAGCGAACGGATTGAGTTCATTGCTTCCGCGGTAGATAAGGAAATAAACCAATGCGAGGGCAAGGTCAAATAGGGATATGCCCAGCGTGATATAAAAGCCGAGGCGCTTGGTTTGAAGGAATGGTTTCATGATAGTTCTTTCCTTTCGGATCAACGATCATGGATCCATAAGCCGCGATGGCCTCCTTTGCCCGTTCCGATAAGCCGTTTGAGCCCACTTTCTCGAAGTAGACTTCGCCATTGAAGCGCGAGAAGGAAGTGGTTTCGACGCTATCGAAATTATCGGTGTTGGAGAAATAGCCGAAGAATGTGCGGGAAGAGGCCGATGTTTCAAAAGAAAGGAAGCCTTCTTCTCCTATCTGGCAGACATAGGGGATGCTATTGGCGGCGAATCGATCCGATTTCGCTTTGTTTGAGAACGCCCTTTCGACGGTGAAATAGAGGGAAGAACCATCTTGTCGATAGGCTCCTCTCAACACTGCGAAAGAGGCGAACGTTTGCTTCCCATAAGCCTCGGAATAGAGGAAGTCTCCTTCGTCTTGACTGCCATATAATTCGATCATGCCGAAGGCTTTGATGCTTTCGGTCAGGTAATGGGTGAAATAAAGCGCAGATGCTTTGCTTTCTTCCACCAAATCCCAGGGGTAGGGGAAGAAAGGCTCCACCGGAACCTCCGCCTCCAAGGAGAATGCCCCATCGGAGAATTCGGCATGAAGGAAGGCGTCTTCCGGTGTCAGTATCTCCCCTTCCAAATCGAAGCTGGCGACGCCGCTGACGTCTTCTTCGTGGCCATCGCTATAAACGGCGCGGGCCAAGAAAGAAGAAGCGTCGACCTTCCGCCCAACCAAGAACGGATAGCCGCAGGTGTCGATGATAAGCTCCATCGGGATGATCTGCCCCATGGCAATCAATGCGAAGGAAGGCATTCTTTGGAATTGCTCTTCGGAGAAAGACCCATCGACGATCCTTTCGAAATCGATGCTGCCGGCTTCATTGGAGAAGTAGCGTTCGTATTTCGTCCACCTGCCAAAGGCCGAATCCATGGAGTTTTTTTCGGTTTGCAGGAAGCGGATCGAAGCGAAGCCGCCCTCATAGTTGGCCAAGAAATAGGGGATTCCCAGCTGGCTGCTGGTCCTCAGCTTCTCGGTTCCATTGGGGTCATCGACTTCCTCGGCGTAAAAGCAGATTTGGCCATCGGCTGCCTGATATCGGCCAAATACCAGGCAGTTCAGGAGATCGGCGTCATTGCTTTCAAGCCAGGATTCTTGGCAGACGAAGGTCCCGTTTTGGAGGTCTCCGTCTAGTTCCAAAGACATGACTTCTTCTGCTCCAAAAGCGGTGAATAAGGAATAGTCGGATTGGGAGGCCAAGGCCCTAGACCAGCAATTCTCCGCCAGCGCGGGCGCATCCTTTTTGCTTTTTCTTAAGGCAAGCGGGATGGCGATGGAAGAGGCAACGACGACCGCGAGAACGCATGATGAAATCACAATGGCTCGCTTTTTGGGGAAAGGCTTGACGGGTTTCGCGCTTTCCTCGCCGATCAATTCTTCGATCGAGATCCCGAAGATCTTGGCGATCTCCGGCAGAAGATTAACGTCTGGCAGGCCATAGCCGCATTCCCAGCGGGAGATGGTTTTGTCGATGACGTTAAGTTTCTCGGCGAGTTCTTTCTGCGAGAGCCCCTTTTCTTTCCGAAGGCGTTTGATGTTGGCTCCTACAATGCCAGACTCCATCTTCAACTCCTTTTTCAGCTAAGAAGCACCCTTAGGATATCCAAAAGGAAAAAAGGCCCGCAAGAAAGCGTTTCCTTTTTTGGGTATATGCTTGATAGAGTCAAGAATTCATCGAATGTTTTCATCTTCTCCACGCGAAAGGTTTCTCTCGATTTATTTTAGCTTTTCTTTCATTCTTTTGAATGCCGAAAGCTCTTTTCCCCAATAAAACCGACACATTCACCGAACGCGACGACCCAGCCTTGGCTTGCCGGTCATGCTCCTGACATGTTCCTAATCACGTGGCACAGACGCGTTCTTATGTTCCTAATCCCAATACGGGGCACGTCGAGACGGTGGCCCCTTTGAAATTAAAGCAAAAAGCAAGATAACATCGATATAATTTCCCTTTGTCCCTTCCCACAGTGACACGTTTCAACGTACACCGTTTCTGCTTTCTGGGCCATTGTAATAGGCAATTTGACGGGTATAATTTTAGTAGATATCCGCAAAAAGATTAAAAAAGCGGAGGTTTACTAAAATGTTGATGGATTATGCGCGTGCAATTAAAGCTTACGGAAACGACTATGGGATTAAAAAGGCCATAGAAGAGAAGAAGCTTTTCCGCATCGATGTCGGCGTCTATTCTACGAAACTGATTGTTTCCGAGGAAGCCGCGCTGTGTTTCAGGTATCCAAAGGCGGTTTTGGCCCTTTCCTCGGCGTTCTATCTCCATGGCCTCACGGATACGGCGCCGGACTATTACGAAATGGCAACTTCGCGTGATGCGGCCAAAATATACGACCCTAGGGTTCGGCAGGTCTTTTCGCCGAGGAAGATACTCAACGTTGGGAAGACGCGGCTCCAAAAGGACGGAACAATCTTTGTTTACGATTTGGAGAGATGCGCCATCGACTTGTTCCGTTATAAGTCCAAACTCCCTTATGACTATTACAAAGAGGTTTTACGTAATCTTAGATCCCGCCTTGGCGAAATGGACGTTCGGAAACTTCAGGACTACATCTCCAAGATGCCGCGGCAGGAACGTTTGATGAGAATGATGATGGAGGAGCTTTTATGATTGTGATTCGCGAATTGATGGCGGCGATTAGGGGCGAGGGTTATAGCGGTCCCGCAGTCGGCGCGCGCGTTTTCCAAGACTTGGTTCTCAAGGCCATTGCGAGCGGCCCGTATTCCGAAAATATCACCGTCAAAGGCGGTGTCCTGATGCGCGAGCTTAGTCATTCCGCCAGAAGGGCTACCATGGATATCGATATGGATTTCATGCACTTTCCGCTGACCAACGAAGGAATCTCGCGCTTTGTGGATTCTCTAAATGTTTTGGAAGGCGTTTCGTTCAAGATCGTAGGGGAAATCGTAGAACTGAAACAGCAAGACTATAAAGGGAAGCGCGTTTTCGTTACGGTTACCGATGGGGAAGGGTCGTCGATATCAAGCAAAATCGATCTTGGCGTCCACAAAGACCTATCGATTAGTCAGATCCCCGTCTGCTTTGATGTATGCTGCAACGAGGAGGGCGCAACCCTTCTTGCGAATTCTCCGGAACAAGTCTTTACGGAGAAACTCAAATCTTTGTTGCGGTTCGGGCCGACCTCTACCAGGTATAAAGACGTATTCGATTTGTATTACCTCTCGAAGCGCATCGATTCTAACTTGTTCGCCGTCTATCTCGATAAACTGATTTTCACTGATCGCAGCATGAAGGAAAGGAATTCGCACGACATTGTCCTTAGGGTCAGATCGACCTTTGAAAATCCGATGTATCAAAGGCTAATCGCGACCGCCGGCAAGGCAAAATGGATTGATGCATCGGTCGAAGAAGCTATGACGGGAATCTTGTCTTGCTTGGAAGGTCTTTAGGACACATATCCACCGAACGTGACGACCCGACCTTGGCTTGCCGGTCATGTTCCTGACATGTTCTTAATCCCCGCACGGGGCACGTGAGACTGTTGCAATGTTGAGTCTGAAAGAGCCGAAAAAGTAGGCTTTACGTTGCTTTTCTCTGAAGTGGCGCTTTGGCGCTGCGTGCATTCTCTTGTGCTTCGGCTCGAAACATGGTGTGTCCCATCTCATGAAAGAAAACGATGTTGCGCAGAAATATGTCAAAGCAGTACCGCCTCGAAGATATTCAGAAACTTATGGCGCGAAGGGGCTTCGGCTTTCTTTGAGTCTTAAATAGACAAAGGACATGCGTTGGCGTGACGGAAGTCGCTGAACGCTTCCGGAAAAACAATCCTAATCTCGATTATCCAAAGCCGAAGATGAACCAGGGCGGCGATAAATGTGCAAGAGATTTGTGGTTTCGGTTGGTCAAGAGGGAATGAGTGGTGAACAAGCTGGTGAACAAGTTAGTGAACAAGTTGGTGAACAAGTTAAAATACGAGGATAATACATAAACATAAGGTGGATAAGCCTATGCTTTTAAAAGAATTGATTCCGGAACATCTTTTCGAAATACTCCCTAGACGATCATATGCTTAATAAAATTGATCGTTATGTTTCTTAAAAACCAGTTACCCCTTGTCGCCGGTAACATGTCTTTCTATTTAATCTTGGTGAGATATGAATAATAGAGTCAATTCAATATTTTTTGCCTAATTGTATTGATTTATTGCCTAATTTAATATATGTTTTAGTTAGTAAAAAGCGTTTATGGTTAGAAAATTTGATTATTCGTTTCTTAAAGATAAAATTCCGGGAAAAATCGTCTCCCTCCTTTCTATTGTTTATGACATCAAAGGAAAAGAAAATGCAAGGCTAATATCAACACCTGCTTTATTCAATAAACTCAAGAAAAAAGCAATTAGAGACTCCATTAAAGCGAGTAACGCTATTGAGAATATTCATACAACAGAAAAAAGAATTGATGACATCGCTAGTGGCGATAATTTTGCTTATACCCATCCTGAAAAAGAAATCATTGGCTATAGAAACGCACTTAATAACATCCATACCTATAACGAGACAATCATATTTGACGAGACATCCATTTTAGCGTTACACAAACAATTACTTGATATTGCTGAAGTTGGTGGCCGTGGCAATTATAAAAAAGAGCCGAATGTCATAAGCGAAAAAATAAATGGCAGGAGCCATGTTATCTTTATTCCCACTTCTCCAAAGGATGTCAAAGAATCAATGGAACAGGCCTTACTTGCGTATAATGAAGCTATTCATGATCCTGAAATAAGCCCATTACTACTTATCCCTTGTTTCATTCTGGATTTTTTATGTATCCACCCTTTTGATGATGGTAATGGCAGGATGTCTAGATTATTAACCCTGTTACTTCTTTACAAATCAGGTTTTGATGTTGGAAGATTTATATCTATTGAAAAGGTCATTAACGACACTAAAGGCGATTATTATGAAGCTTTATATAAATCATCTATTGGTTGGCATGAAAATCAGAATGATTATGTTCCATTTATGCTTTATATGATACAAGTTCTATATCGCTGCTATAAGTTATTAGATGAGAATGTTTTCAACCAAATTGATAAAAAACTTAACAAGAGTCAAAGAATCGAGCAAGTCTTGCTGAATACCTTTGTACCTTTAAATAAACAGCAAATATTAGAACAACTACCAGATGTCAGCGAGAACCTTGTCGAAACCATTTTGTCTAAACTTATAAAAGAAGAAAAAATTATTAAAATAGGTTCCTATAAGGATGCGAGGTATTATCGTAAATAGAATACTAAAGTTATATCGTTTTTATGCCTCTACCTTTACGGGCATTGGTCCATAAAAACTTGGTGACACGTTGAGACCATTGTGGGATTATCCTTAAGGAATATCAAGTGATAAAAAATTGTCGCCGCACAAGCTCGATCGTCCTGCCGCCGCAGCAACAAAACAAGCAGAAGACCGACCTGACCAACCATCAGGTCTTTTCTTTTCCTCCCCGCCCCGCCCTATAAAAAAGATCAGTCATATTGTCTAGCTTCATCTATATATACGACAGTTTCTTACTCTCTAATACGACGCCATCGTCTACGTCCTAATCTAGCCTTCGTCCCACGCCGACCCCTTCGCCCCAAACCCTCGCCTGCGCAGCCACTTTCAGACCATGTAGCCACACGTCCATAAGCAAGTCATACAAGCTCCACGTCGCACCGAATCGACCAGCCTAAGTAAACGTCTACCGGCCGTCCGAAAAAAGTTCGAAAAGCCCGCTCGCGATATGATCATTTATGGACGAACCCGTGCAAAACAAGCCGGCCGAAAGCGAGCAAAGTTATTTGCCATCGAAACTTTTAAAAATTGCTCTTTCTGCAGGAGATTATAAATTGATGCATAACGAAGTCGGCGAGAGAGTCACAACCGACCCAAAAGACGCTGAAAAAGAAATGAGAAAGTTTGCTGGTGAATATAACAAGAAAACCAGTCATTCGTTTTAAAAATAGTGGAGTTCTACGCTAATTTTGCACGCATCCGTCCATTCCCAAGATGGTAATGGTAGGGTGGGTAGATTAATTGCGTTTAAAGAATGTTTGAAGAACAACATCGTCCCATTCATCATTCTTGATATAAAAAATTAATTATCGAGGTCTAAAGAACTGGAATCAGGAACCCAGTTGCCTAATTGACACATGTCTAGATGACCAAGATACAGTTAAAGAATATTTAGATTATTTTTCTTATCCAGCATTAGACAAGTGGGGTATCGACGAAGAAACAAAAACATATCCTTGCCGTTTTCGGCGTAAATTTAATATTGAGATTGCGGTAACGGCGATGTCATATGCTTCTTGTTCTTTTTTGCTATGGCGAGGATCGCCAAATATACCAAATGCTTATGGGCAAAGAAAAAAGCGAAGGAAAAGGGACTATTTTTGCCCGCAACTGAGCCAGTTGCTTGTTTGACAATGCGGACCGCCTTAGAATGGGGGCATGGAACTGAGCGAAAAAATCAAAAACATCCGGATGGCAAACGGGCTTTCCCAAACCGAATTCGCCGCCCGCGTTTTTGTCACTCGTCAAGCGGTTAGCAAATGGGAAAAAGGCAGAAGCCTCCCTTCAACGGAATCCTTAGAGTGTATCGCCAAAGAGTTTTCTGTGCCCCTAGAAGAACTGTTGACGCCTAAAGGAAGGCCCTTTTCTGAAGAACTGCTTGTTTTGGCTAGGCATACCCTAAAGCCTTTATTGATCCTTGGTTTGTCTACTGGCTCGGCGTTCATCCTGGCTGCGATATTTATTCTTGTCCCGTCCCTTGCCTTTCCAAATATGAGCCAAATGCTTTGGATAAGGGCCGGCATCGGGTTTGCTGTTGCGATGGGTGTGGTGGCTTTGATTTTTGGGCCGCTTTTCCTATATGCTTACTACCCATATAAAAGGTCTGCCATCTTTTATAACCATGACGGAATTTCGCTTTCGCGCAAGAAGGACGTCTTTATTAGGTACGAGAATATAAGGTCTGTTTCGGTGATTCCCTTCGTCCGTTTTGTAAATTCCCTTAAAATCGAGACGACAGGCGGGAAGATCTATAAGATCTATAGCCTAGAAGACGCTAATCAAGCTAAAACCATTTTAGAATCGGCTATCCTTGATCGCGGTCTTCACTAAAAAATAAACCTATCTGGTATTTAAGTAAGCCTGATTGAAATAACGTATACGCGTATATATTTAGGTATCGCAGGTTTTTCAATACCCGGTTCAGCCAATGTAAAAAGAAACCAAAAACGATGTCCTATCATTGCCTGCCTTTCTTTATATATAAAACGCGCGCACTAGGGGCGTGGGCGTTGATGCGATTATGCCTTTTAGAATGGAAAAAGATAGGTGTTTCTTTTTCTTTTCTCGCGCTGAACAACGGAAATATAAAACGGCAAGTCAAGGGAACCCATCCACCTTGCTGGTGATAGCAGGAAAGAGAAGAAGAGGGAAAAGGAAGAATCGATTATGGGGCAGGGAACGTCAGATTAAAAGGCAAAACGCCGTCAGATCATTTTCAAAAAGCATCTCAATTTGCAGGCGTTTTTTGAAAATAATCTGACTTTTCGCGCGTAAAAATCTTTGACGTTTAACACCCGACGCCGAAACGAGGCCCATGACGCCCCGCGGACGACCAAGCTTTCCGGGCGCTCGCGGAAACTTCTTGACGCGATTTAGTCGCGCCAAACTAATTCCCTTTGCGCTTCTTTTTTCTATGCCGCTTTACAAGGATGACGATTACGATTGGGGTTCCGATTAGGATTAACAAAGAGGCAATGCCGATTACTAGAAGCATGGGAAGTGGGTCGCGCTGCTTGTAGGAAGGAGCTTCGCTAGGGAGGGGGAATCGCTCTTTGTCCTCTTTCAGGCAATACTGGTTTTCCCCGATGATACATAGTTCCTCGCTGGGGATTTTGCGTAGATTTAAGGCAGGACGCATATAGATTGGAGACACCCCAAACACATTGTCATTATGCTGAATGAAGTCCATGAGCCAGCCGTTATAGAAAACGATTCCTACGTCGTTAGGAAAGTTGCTTCGGTCATGTGGTGAGCGGAGCCAATAGGAAGCGGTGACACCTTCATAGGACGCAAGACGGCTTTGGGAGTCGATTAGCCCATAGCGTTCGCTCGAGGCCTCTTTTGCAGAAAGAAGAAACACGTGGTCGCCATCAAGGATGTTTTCCTCCGCGGCGAAGTCGACGCTTGGTGTTTTGCCTCCAAACCCGAAGGCGGCAGGGACGGAATAAGGCTCATCAGAGCAGAACGTCGGAAGGATATATTCTTTTTCTAATGCGCTGAAATGGTCTTCGAAGAAACGGGCGCACCACGCCTTCGCGTCGCTCCCCGTATACGAATTGTGCTCTTCGTCTTTCTCTTTTCGAAACGCTACGGCCTTTCCATCGTCCGAAACGAGGCTCTCAAGAAGCAAAAATAGTCCCTCTTCTCCGGTACTTGTATTCTCTCCGTCTAGGACTTTGAAGCGGGCATCAAAACGGCATTTCTCGTCGACGATTCCAAAATGAAAGACGTCTCCCTGTCTCAATCGAAGCGCTTGCTCATTACTCTGAGCGAGGAAGGCGGGGAAGGAGGAGACAAGGAATAACAAGCCGAGGCATATAATTTTCACGTATATAAAAATAGATACAGCCAGGCCGCAAGGGTTGGCCGATGCGTGTTTTGATTGAATTGGAACAAAAACTGCGTTTAAGGCAGCGCCAACTTCCGACCTTTATTAGTCGCTCTTTCCTAGTCGTGTCTTCTTGTTTTCCCTTACTCTGTTCAAAGTTTGTCGTGCAAAGGAAAGGACGTATGGGCCCCTGAAGGCGACGTCGACGGATATCTCGCCTTTCTCTCGGACCGACCATCCCTCGTTCACGCAGAGCGTTGCGTAGAATTCGCGTTCGAGCGGATCTTTGATAGACAAAAGAACCAAACGCAGAAAAGCGGCATCCGACAATAAGTTCTACCGAAAGTAGAGAAAAAATGACGCGGATAATTTGCGAATAGACGCCTTCGCACGGATGATTAAGGCGAAAGGAACGACAATGGAAAAACAATACGAAATCGGCAATCTGATCACCGAGCTCCGAAAAGAGAAGAAACTGACCCAATCCAAACTCGCCGAAGCCCTGGGCGTCACGGACAAATCGGTCTCCAAATGGGAGAACGGGAAAAGCCTGCCTGACACGAAAATCATGCCGCGGCTTTGCGAAATCTTGGGAATCTCGCTCGAAGAGCTATTGGATGGGAAGCGGAAAGCTCTATCTGACTCCCCGATGCTTGATGACCTTCAACGGCTCGAACACGTCTATAAATATTATTCGGAAGGAAACCGAGTCAACGTCGGCGTCTCCGACATCAACCTTACGCTGAATCTTGGCGAGCGCGTCGCCATAACCGGGCCGTCTGGCTCAGGCAAGACGACTCTATTGAAGATGATTGGGGGCATCGATCATTTCGAGCGCGGCGAGATTTTCATCCGCAAAGAAGGGATTTCTCGTTTTGATGAGGAGGATTATGAGCTCTACCGAAGGGATTTCATCGCCTATATCTTCCAAGAATATGGCGTTTTGGAAGACTATTCGTTGCTGGATAACCTCGTCCTTATCCGCCTGCTTATGGGGGACACGCACAAAGAGGCCAAAGCCAAGGCGTTAGCCATGCTCGAAAAGGTTGGATTTGCGAAATTCGCCGGCAAAAAGGCCTCCAAATTGTCCGGTGGGCAAAAGCAAAAGCTTGCCGTTGCCCGCGCCCTGCTCAAGGATTCGCCAATCATCCTCGGGGATGAGATTACTTCGTCGCTCGACAAGAAAAGCGCGAAGGAGGTGCTGCGTCTGCTCTTCGCTAACGCTAACGGGAAACTCGTCGTCTTGGTCACGCACCACTATGAAGAGGTCGAAGAGTTCTGCACGCGCAAGATCACCATGGCCGATGGTGCGGTAGTGGGGGATGAGATTATTGAGATTACCCCTAGGACATCGGTTACGCCTCCCCGAATTCACCGAAGCGCGAACCGCCCGAATCCTTTCCGTGCTTTTGGGACACTTTGGCGAAATAGGGCCGGTCTGGTCTTCGGCCTTTCCTTGCTTTGCCTCATTCCCGCATCCGCCATCATCGCGGCTAACGTCGGCTTGGATTACGCTTATCGCGAAACCTCTCGCCAAACCACGGAGCACCTATTTGCCGAAAACGAGCTTTATGTTCGGAAGAAGGAAGGCTTCTCCGATGAGGAAATGCGCCAAATCGCCTCCATGGTGGAGGGGACCTTCATCGCTTCGCCCCACGCCACCCCCGGATTTTCCTATGTTGCCGATCCAAGCGTCTCTCCCGGGGTGCGCTATTGTACAAACAAGGACTCCGTTTTTGGACAAAGTTATCCAGTGACTTTTGCGGTGACTTTCACCGAGACCCGTCTTAGCGAGAAAGAGGAAACGTATCGGGAGAGGATTTCCATCGAAGACTATATTGCTTTGGCGCCGGTGTTTTCCTATTTCGGCAAACGGACGGAACAGACGACGGTGCTTAAGTATGTCATCGGCGAAAATGAAGTCACGTCCAACGTCTTCTGCTTCAATTTCCGGATCGATGATGAATCGGACGCGGTTTATGTGAACCACGATTTCGCATCTATGGCTTCGAGTTTCCTTTCTTTGACTTTCCCAGATGGGTCGGTGACGGGAAACGTTATCGTCTCCGAAGGCGAAGGCGCTGGATTGCCCGCTAGCTATGTTGGTTTTACGAAAGCGCACCTTTCGCATTTTCGTTCTAGCGTGACGGAGATGAATCTGCTTTGTCCCGCGGGGAAGAAAGAAACGATGAAGTCCGCGTTAAGGGACGCGGGTTATGTCGTCTTAGCGTCCGAAGACGAACTTGGCGGCATCAAAGGCAACGACGTCCTCTTCTCAAACGAAGCGTTGTTCTCCCTCTTTTCCGTAATCTTAACCGTGATATTGATCCCTCTTACGCGCCGCTTCTCCTCCCTGGTTTATAAAGGACAGAGACCTGAGATGGTTTTGTGGCGCAGGATCGGCTTTTCGGGAAGGGACGTGTCTGCGTCTTTCGTAGCGCTGCAAACGGTGCCAATGCTTGCTATATGCTGCGTTTATCTTACGACATTCTGGATCGTCGGATTCGTTAGCCCCGCTTTGCTTACCCTTTCCTTTATCGAGATCGGTCTAATGGCTTATTTCCTTTGCAACGGGGACATCAAAGCCATAAGGAAGGCCATGGAGGAATAAGCGATGATTGAATTACTAAACGTAACGAAGACCTATGATGCGGGCGAAATTAGTGAAGTGACGGCCGTCAATGACGTGAACTTAAAGATCGGCAACGCCGGATTGGTCTGCCTCTTTGGCCCTTCAGGGTGTGGCAAAACGACGTTATTGAACCTCATCGGCGGATTGGACGCCCCAACAAAAGGCAAGGTCCTCGTCGATGGGAAAAGCGTGGATGATGCGTTCCGGTTAAACCATGTGGGATGCGTGTTCCAGGATTTCGTGTTGATGGACTCGCTTACGGTAGCGGAAAACGTCCGTCTCCTCGACCCCTCCATCACCGATGCCCGCATCAACGAAACGCTCTCTAGTTTGGGAATCCTTGGCTTGCGTGAAAGAAAGGCGTCCAAACTTTCGGGCGGCGAGAAGCAACGCGTTTGCATCGCTAGGGCGATCATTGGGAACCCTTCATTCATCATCGCGGATGAACCAACGGGGAACCTCGATGGGGAAAACCGCGTCGCCATCATGCGCATATTGAAGTCGATTTCGAAGCGCACCCTCGTCCTTTTGGTCTCCCACGAAAAGGATCTTGTCGAAGAATACGCCGATCGGATCATCCGCATCGAGGACGGTTCCATCGTTAGCGATTCAAATTCCGATTTCGCTGCAAATACGGCATTTTCGATTGGAAAATGCGTTGATACGAAGGTTCCTTTGCGCAGGACAAAGCGCAAAAAATCCAATATCGTGGCGGGAATTTTATCCTGCATCGCCATCATTGCCTCTTGCTTTATCGCTGGCTTTGTTTCCGGCAAGGCCGAGGCGACAAACCGTTATCCGGAAACCGTTTATCGGATGACCAAACCCATGGACGCCGAAGACCGCGCCGTCCTCTCCCCCTATGCTTTTTTCCGTAGCTGCCCAACCGTGGGCGGGCTTTCTCTTGGCGATAGCGAAACGACGGAGCATGGCTTCGTCGGCGGCCCCGTCGTTCTCCCGTTTGATTTCTATGGTTCGGGCACCTCTTGGGAATATGACGAGGACTCCATCGTCCTCACCAGCGGCGCCGCGAAAACGTTGATAGAAAAGTCGTATTCAAGTTTGCGCAATTCCTATCGAAACCTCATGCTTTCCCAATATGGGATCAACAAAGCGGATGATCTCATTGGATTACGTTTCAAAACCGGGCACACGATCCGCGCGATTTTGCCCGGGGAGGAAAACGTGGGCTATATCAGCCCGCGAAGTTTTTATCGCTTAGGCGCCACGATATTCGCTGGCGATGGCGAAACAAAAGAATATTATGCTTTCAATTATTTCTCCTCTCGCGCGTTCGTTCATCTCGCCGGCATCGACCTTGGCGAAGACAAAATCTATGCTCCTAAGGACCATCCCGTCGCCAAAAGGGAATTCATGGAGATTGGAGGAAGAAGCTACAAGGTCGAGGTTTCCCCTTCGCTGCAAGGGTTTGAGGAACTTGTTCTGCCCTCTTATGCGGCTTCTGCGATCGCGGGCGATTCCATCACTTGGGCCTATGCTTGGGACAATGACACTTTTAGCAAACTCATCCGATCTTACGAAAATGTTGACTCTGAGAATCTACATGAAGCCGAGGCGCGGCGTATCAACCAAACAAAAGCCATATTCGGTTCTATCGTCGGCGGCGTCGGATTAGCGGCTTTTGCCCTTATGTCCTATTTCTATGCGGTCGATTTGCAGGCCTACTTCAAAGACAACAAAAACGAATACGTCGTTTACCGTAGCTTAGGAGTGAATAGATCCCGCTTATTCAAGAGAGCGTTGCTGGGCGTATTCTCTGGCGCGCTTCCTTTGATGGCCGTCGGCTCACTCTCTGGGGTATTGATCGTCGCTTTCTTGGGGCGAAGCGATGTGGCAAGCCTCTATTTGACACTGCACATCGGCACCTTCTTCATTGGAGTTTCCTTGGCCGTCCTACTCGTGCTGTCTCTTTGTGCCGTGCTGCTTTGGAAAAGGTTCTTGCCAAGCGCCGCGGAATTCAAAAGGTTAAACCAGCAGATAGAGCCGTAGCGTAGTTTTGAAACCGCGGTATCATGAAGCAGACGCCTTGATGACCCTTGCTTGCCGATGGCGGGGGAAAGGAGGCCAACCATGGAATACCGTAACTACAATGACGTTCTCTATCTTCACTTGGACGAAGGGGATGAAGTGCTTCTGCCTGGCGAGAAAGACGAAGTCGCTCCCCATCTTTAGAATGAATTTCTGCAGCTCGGCGAGGATCGCGTTCTCCAAATCCTTTTCACTGTAGGTGTCCTCGAGCCCCAAAAAGGAAAGGGAGTATGGGTGGGGCTGGGCAACGACAGGAGTTGTCGCCGCCCAAGCCCAACCATCTAGCTTTGCACAAAACCATCCATCCTGACGACGCAGCAACAAAACACATAGAAACTCAACCAAGCACCAGGTCTTTTTCTTTACGCCGACGCCCATCCATACGCCAGACGCCCACGCCGCCGACCCCTTCGCCCCAAGCATGAGCCCAGCCTTCGCCCGCGCTGATACTTTCAGACCATGTGGCCACATGCCCATAAACAAGCCATACAAGCTCCACGTTCAATTTCCACAAACTTCCGATTAATATTATCACAAACTTCCGATTAACCTTTCGCTTTTCTTCCGATTTACGATGTTTTATGCTATGATACCGTTGAAAAAAAGAAAGGGTTTTTGCCGATGGAAAACGATTATATGCCAAGACTGTTTGATGGTATTTTGGATTTTTCCTTGAAGACCAAAGGCGCGGTTGTAGTAACGGGGCCAAAATGGTGTGGTAAGTCCAGAACGACGAAAAGAGTAGCTAAAACAATCATTGACTTGATGCCTAGGCAAACGAGGAAAAACATTGTTGAGTATGCCGAAGCGGCTCCCCACGAATTCCTAAACGACGGAGAGAAACCGATGCTCATTGACGAATGGCAGCACATTTCTTTTATTTGGGATGACATCAAGGCCGAGGTGGATAACGCGGGTGAATTCGGCCTGTATATTTTGACGGGAAGCGTTACCGACAGGGAATCCTATGCGGATTTTTCCCTTGGCGATAGGCATACCGGGAACGGGCGTATTGTTAGAAAGATGATGCGCCCGATGACCCTTTATGAAAGCGGAGAGAGCAACGGGAAGGTTTCTATTAGCGACTTACTAAAGGGGAGCTTTACGCCATGCTTTTCCAGGGCGACAATCAAAGACTATGCTTTTTATATCTGCAGAGGTGGTTGGCCGCTTGCCATCCACAAAGACAGGGAGGTCGCGCTTCAGCAGGCTATTGATTATTATAGCGTTGTTGTCACCGACGATATTTTTTCCATCAAATCGATACCGTTGAGGCATGACGAATTTAAGGCGAGGCAAGTTATGAGGTCATATGCTAGGAATGTCTCCATTGCTGCAAGCGATCAGACTCTTTTGTCCGATTGCGTAAGCGACGAGTCAACGTTCGACGAGGAAACGTTTTCTAAATACTTGGAGGCATTGCGATACCTGTTCGTCATCGAAGAATTACCGGCCTGGAATCCAAACCTGAGAAGCAAAACCGCAATTAGAACGAAACCAACAAGGCACTTCGTGGATCCTTCAATTGCTGCTGCCGCGCTTGGCGTATCTCCCGAAGGGCTCTTCAAAGATATGACAACATTCGGCTTTTTGTTTGAATCGCTGGCTGTTAGGGACTTAAGGGTGTATGCGGATGTCCTGGGGGCTAAGCTTTATAAGTACAGGGATTCGAGTAAGCGGGAGGCCGATATCGTGATGCAATTCAGGGATGGAAGCTATGCCTTGATGGAGGTCAAACTTGGCGGGGACAGGGATGTCGAAGACGCGGCAGCGAAGTTAATTGCAATCAGAGATGATATCGATCCCGAAAAAACAGGTAGACCCGCTTTCTTGATGGTCATCACAAAAGGCAATGTCGCTTTACGCAGAAAGGACGGGGTATATGTCGTGCCCTTGGGATGCCTAATGCCTTAAGTGATGGATCTTTGTGGAAAAGGCCGTCGTTTAAAAATGTTCCCCAACAAGCAGCAAAACCCCGCTTTCCCGATTGGGCAAATCTGATAAATAGAATTGTAGAGAACTCGCAACACGATATTGATATAATGAAACCAAGCAAGGAGATTGTTTTCTGTGAAAGAAGAATTATTACAAGGCTTAACCGAAGAGCAAATCGCTAAGGTTAAGGCATGCAAGAACCAAGAAGAAATTTTGGCGGTGGCTAAAAAGGAAGGCATAGAGCTCACTGAAGAGCAACTCGAAGCCGTTAATGGAGGCTGTGGAACGCCGACCGTCGTCCCTTGTCCTAGGTGCAAATCGACGAATGTCTATTATTGCGGACAGAATCTATGCTCCGAAAAAGAGTATAAATGTAACGAGTGCGATTATCGGTTTTGGCGGTAATAACGATAAAAGAAGAATTGTTACAAGGCTTAACCGAAGAACAACTAGAAGCTGCTTCGGGCGGATAGTTACATTCCCTGAAGCATTTTGCAAAGAATGCGGCCCCCGTTGAAAAGAAAAAGGGCTTTGAAAGGTTTTCTGAAAAAATAGTCCTGATTTTCTGTTGAATATACAGAGGAATAATAAAGCCCGGTGCTGACACCATTGACTTGGATGTTAAACCGGGCTTTTCCTTCGTTTTATTGCGTGAAGGTTAACGCCATTTGTGTAGGAATATCTATGTGCCTAGGGATGGGTAGTAACTGAAGATTAGCAGCGCCCTCTTCCGGAACCTCCCGAAGTTCGTGAGGCCGTTGGACAGCTTCTTGAGCATGGCTCGAATTGGCCCGGGCCCAGGCCAAAGGCGACTACAAAGGAATTCGGATTTGGTTTATTATTCATATACCTCCTAATATTGGTGTCAGCAAACTCAGTTTAGGAGGTTTTTGAATTAATGGAATGGGCATAAGCCGCGGCTGCCGCGCCCCGCCGCCCCGCTGGCGCCCAGACGAGGGCTCCGGATTCGGCATTTGTGGCTCTTTCCTCTTCGAAAGACCCGCGTCAGAAAGGGGCTGCCCAACGTGGTCGCGCCATGGAACGTGGCCGCATTGGCTGATTTCAAGCAGCAGGTAGTCGAAATCGGTAGGTAAAGCTGTTGAAAAAAATGGGGAGCACTAAAAATTTGCGCCCCACTTTATTCAACAGGGCCTTTTTCTTATGTTTCAGGCCGAAAACGGGGTCTCCCCAGAAGGACGAAAAACAAACGTCGTACGTTGGGACGTGTGAAAAAGTTCAGTATTCATCGGCATTTTACCCTGTACGTCCTAGGAACATGTTCCTATGCGAGACGACCCCCAGTAATAAAAAGGAGACGATCGTATGCCGCTTAACGAAAACGAGAAATCTGAGTTCAAGGAATTCTTCGACCATGAGGACTTCGAGGCCGAAGTCGTCTCCTTCCTCAACGAAGAAGGCGGGACCATCTATATCGGCGCCACTAACAATGGCGCTGGGAAAGGCGTCGCGGACATTGGCAAGACGATGTTATTGATTTCTGATTCCCCTGCTAGATCGCATCGCGCCCGATTGCTCCGAGTTTACTTCGATCCATGAGGATGAAGTCGATGGGACGAAGGTCGTCCCCTTTGAAGCCTCGTAAGGCAATGATGCCCAAAAGGATCTTATTTCCTTTCGGAACGCCAAGATTGTATTCCGTTGACGGTTTCAATCCACTATTCGTTTGCAAATCGCGATTTTTAGAAAACGGGATTCCGCCAAAAACCTTAAAGTTTGCATTCGGAAAGCGAGCAGCAAAACACGCTTAGCATCCAAATAGCACAAAAGTGGCCTGGCGACGATTTGCCTCAATCCCGAAAAAACAGGCCTCATTAGTGTTGTCAATCATGACCGGCTCTGTCCCAATATAGTTTTTGTTTGAGGAAACGACGACGTCCCATTTGGTCTTGATGAACCAAAAGGCAGTGGTTTCTGCTTCCCCGATTTTCATTGCGAAATGGCCGACGTTCCCGGAAGCGGGGGAGTAGGCGCAAACCACGGGTTTCGTTGCGTTGAAGGATCCGCTTGACGCTTGGAAAGAGGACGTTAATGTTGCGCTGAGACCTGGGAGGTAATCCGAAAGCACAATGCCTAGCCCGGGTTGGTAGTTTTGGGAGGACTGCAGTGCGGAATACAAAGCGGACGCGGACGAATAGATGGAAGGATTCGTCGCGTTCGTAAGCCGATAGGTGTATATGAGGTCGAGCGAGGCGATTTGGGCGCAATCGTCGATGTCGCAGTTGAAAGAGACGGGAGTCCAATTCCCGAAGGGAGATGAGCCATAAATCGAAACGAGAGAGGGGATCCGACAAATGCAGGAATTAACGGAGAAGCCGTTTGAGGATATAAGATCCGAAAGCGGGGTCATTCCCGCCAGCGTGGACGCATAATAGTCGGGGTCCTCAGAGCTCGGCGACGCGTCCATGGAATAGCCGTCAAGGTCGAAAGTCAATTCCTCGCCGTTGATTTCAGTCCGGAATCCGGTTACCTCGCCTGATGGGCTGAGAATGGGGGCGACGTCGGAATCATACGAAAACCCCCTTTCCGCGCAATAAGCCGATAGTTGGGCGTCGATTCTTTCCATCGCGGTGCCTAGGGGCAGCTCTGTAGTACCTTCCCCGCATCCGACCAAGGCGGACGAAATCAGTATTAGTTGTTCGAGCATAGAGTTAACCTCCGAACAACAAAGTGGGGCAAAGCCTGGAAAAACCGCCAAGCGAATTAACCGATTGGGGTGTAATAGACGGTTCCGAGCGCGAAAGATGAGGAATCACCAAAGCTGATGGTTATCGTTTTTTCGCTCGATTCCTCAAGAGGAAAGGAAATCGAGAACGGAGTTTTTTGGCTCAAGTATGAAGCTTCGCCTCGATATTCGCCCAGCTCGAAAGAGAGAACCCCGAATTCGAATGAGCCAAATGGGTTTTCAGTGAAGCGGACGCAGCAGACATAGTTGCCCTCCTTCCCAAAAAGCAAGGCAGTAGACGGGGCGTCGTTTCTTTTCTCCGTCACTTCGAGAGTGGAAAGGGAAAAGTCAATGCTTGGATCCGAACAGACCCATCGGCTGGCGGCAAATGTGCCATATAGAACGGGCCTTTGGCCGCCCTCCCCATAGTAACTTGGCTCATTCGAAAAATTGATCGCTAAAGGTATGACGATGGCCGCTGTGACGCAAACCGCCAAACCGGCGATGGCCATTGGGACCAGGATGCGACGTCTCCGTGGTGAGGGGCGGCCGTTTTGCGCGACGGTATCCCAATCGACGCCTTTGGTGACGCTTTCAAAGGAAGGCGGCTCTGGCGTCAGGGCGTCCGCGGCCTCGAAAACGCGCCTCTCGGTTCTATTCCTTTTCATCCCTGAGCCTCCTCCTTAGTTCCTTAATGGCCTTTCTGTAGCGGTAGCACACTGCGTCCTCCCCCATTCCCAGCCTTTCGGCGATTTCCTTTTGGGTATAGTCATAGGCTGCCTTTAAGATCACGATGTCCGAGTCGGGGTGCCCGAGCCAGGCCTCGATTTTAGCGAACAATTCCCTGCCTTGGAGCAAATCCGGAATGCTTTGCCCCTGGTCCGCGGTCTCGCTCTCGTCGTCCATTTGGTCCAAACGCCGCTGTTTTTCCTTCCTGTGTCCGCAAATGTACTTGGCGCTTTGGACCCAATAGTCCGCGACGCGGTCCACGGTCAGGAGCCTTTGCGGGTCTTTGAGCAGCCCGAGGAAGGATTCCTGGATGTCGTCGTCGGTTTCGCCATCCTTCCCAAACGAATCGATGAGGACGCGGTACACGAGGCGGACGTTGTCCTCGTATAGGCGCTCGAACGCCTTGGCAATCCTCGCGCCGTTTCCGCTTTTTATGGCCCTTTTCAGTTCTCTTTCCGCGTCCATTTCGGGGAAATTTTGGGCCTTCGTCAATTGTATGTCTATATCTTTCTGATTACCGCTCGTTTTTTGCCATTTTGCTCAGCAAAAAAATTTTTCTCTTTTCTTTGACGGAACAACCAGGGCTCCAGACACCTAATTAAATGAACATGCTGAAATTTCGGGCGTTAGGCAAAACGGTATACTACGACGAAAGATCCACTTTCTTTTCTTTGGATGAGCCTAGGCAAGAAGAGGTCCAATCCTTCCCGCCTATCCCACCAATCGAAGAGCTGATTGCCGCGTCGAAGCCGACCGCCTACACGTTCTGCGTCGACGTGTCCGATTCCTGTAACCTACGCTGCGATTACTGCTTCAACGAAACGAAAACGGGCAAAACGATCGATGCTGCAACAGCGATTTCCTATTTGGAGGCGATGTTTCATAAATACGACTCCGGCGAAAAGTACTTCGTCGACATGTCCGGCAAGGGCGAGCCGTTGCTCGCGTTGAAAACAGTTTTGGAGATAGCGAGGTGGTGCAGGAGAAAACAGGACGAAATCCGGAAAGAGGTTCTGCCGCAGTTCGTCTGCAACGGGACGATGCTGTCCCCTTTGGTGGCGGAGGTTCTCCAAAACGAAGGGATTCTATTTGGGGTCAGCCTGGATGGAAACAAGCAAGTTCACGATTCGCATAGGAGGGACGCGAACGGAAATCCCACATTCGACGCGATTATCGACAACGTCAAATCGATACGCTTTCGGAACTACGTCGGTTGCGCAGCCACCCTTACCAAGGACGTGTTTCCGCTCGTCGAAGCGATAGATTCGCTGCTGCCGATATTCAAGACGATCAGCTTTCGGCCGGCTCGCGGCGCGTATGCCTTCGACGATTCTTCCGGAAAACTTTGGGAAGACCAATACGAGCGATTGGGGTTTCGGCTGTTGAAAGACATCGAACGGGGAGACGCGTCTATTTTCCTCGCCCTAATGAACGGCGAAGACTATTTTGGGAGATACCTGGTTCGGGCAATAGGCTTCAAACGAACAATCGCCCGTTGCGACGCTTCGATATCCCGCTTCGCTTTGGATATCGACGGCAAGATATATCCATGCCCGGCTTGTTGCGAAGCAGGATTGGACGTCCGTTCCTTTGTCGACGGAGGATTATCCGCTGAGTTTTCAATCGAGGCCCAAGCCAAAAGCTGCCTGGGATGCAACATAAAGTACTTCTGCGGAGGCGAATGTCCCATTAATGCAACGCACGCTCTTGGGAACGAAGACGCCCTTTGCCGTTTCCGGAGAAAACTGATAACGATTGCCATGGTTTTGAGCGAAACATTGCGAACAACAAATACAAAACTCTACGATTCATTGACGGTGTTTTGCGATGAAAAAATCCTCAGGCAAAAAGCCAATCCAAAGTTGGCCGTCTTTTTGAATGCGCATCGCAACATGTCTTTTACGAAAGCAAAAGCAGCATTCGATAAAGAATACCCAAGCTATTAACAATCGAACCGATTCTTCTAAATATCGTTTGGGAGCTTTGCTTTTTGATTACCCATATCTATTTATTTTTGGCGGAGGGTTTTGAAAATGCGACATTTAGTTAGCGAAGGCATTCCGGATCAATTCTCGGCCTTCATCGATGACAAGACATCAAGGGAGAAAAAATGAATATCACTACCTTACTTACTACAGGCGCGCTGATCATGTCAGTCGCCACAACTTATCATAATCCAATTCGAATCAATACGAACTTCAGTCACTACGCTACTTCTAACGGTGATCAACTCGTGATTGACAACGCCGACGGAAGGCTGACTTATTATACGAACATTTACAAAATCGGCTTCACTTCCGTCAGCAATATTTATGTGTTGGATACTTGGTTCAAATGGGAACCTGGAAAGGCTTTAGGATCCCCTTATTACACCGATTCTCAGCTTGGAAAATGCACCATTCACGTTGAGCCCTATCGGTATGTTGACAACGAAAACAACAAAACCGGTGGATCCATGCGCCAAATCGCCGCTTGGCCAACTGCTGATACAGGAACAGCTTTCTCCTTTTCAGCCGTTTTTGGCGACTCTTATTCTGGCATATTTGTCAATGAATCGACCGAAGATAAATCTTATGTCTTAGGATATGGGTCGAATCTAATTGTCCCCCAAAACGGAGGAACCCCCTTCGAGGTACAGTACTTGAGATCAAACGCCGTCAGCCATTATTACAACCACTATGAATTGACTAACACGATTAACGACGTGCCTTTGTCTTATTCTTCCTCGAACACGAATTACGACCATTATGTCAACGAATGGGTTTTTGAACCGGTTTACGGTGGATCCGGAATTACCACGTTTGACTTCCATACCATCGTTATGTTTGAGATGTCGAAAGCGACAATCAACGTTGGGGAAAATGCGATGTGCTACCTATACTCTTTCAAGACACAAAACAGATATCCCGAACCAGTCCTGTGGTGGACCGTTCCGTCTTTGGGGACAGAGTATACCTACTCAGTGGTTGGCGTCGCTGGCGTATGATTCGGCTGAACAATGTCAGGAAATCCTTTTATCTACCCGGCAGGAACAGGATTGACGTAATTAAACATGCCTCCTTGGAACTTCCAGAGGCTGGAATGGTTTTCGTTTTAGGGAAATCCGGCTCCGGCAAATCCACCCTCCTCAATTTAATCGGGGGTCTTATTTCCCCGAGCGCAGGCTCTATTGTCTTTTCCGGATTCAAAGGCGAAAAACCGAAGATCTCGTTCTGCTTCCAAGGCGGGAACGTCTTTGGCGAACTCACGGTGCTAGAAAATGTTCTGATTGCAAAAGCTAAGAAAGAAAAAGAAAGCGTAGGCAAGGCAAAGGACATTCTTGCTCAGATTGGGCTATCCGAATTGTCTGACCGTAAGGCATATATGCTTTCAGGCGGCGAGCAGCAGCGTTTAGCTTTGGCCAGAGCACTATATCAAGACTCTGATGTGGTTTTGGCAGACGAACCAACCGGATCGCTCGACCGTGCCTCCTCGCTTGGAGTTTTTAATCTTCTCAAAGAGATTTCGGATTCTAGATTGGTACTTGTCGTATCCCACGATCAAGAGGCGGCGGAAAAATACGGCGATCGCATCATCCGAATCGAAGATGGAATTATTACTGATGTCTTTCGTCAAGACCAAATAGTTGTTTCCGACGGATTAACCAGGCTCAAAGACAAATTGGCGCCGAACCCTGGCCTTGTTGCAAAGATTGCATGGCGCCAAGCTTTTCGTCGACCTCTTGCCCTTTTGCTGACCATATTGCTGACCGGGCTTTCCCTTGGTGCGGCAATGTTTGGATTCGGGCTTGGGATGGGGGCTTCAGACACGAATGTGGCATCGTCTGTGATCGCCTCTGGCATTGACAGCATCGTAGCGCTAAACACGATAAAGGGGGTCGACGTTGGATTTGGGCCCCTTGATCTTGCAGAGGCTGGGGAATTGTGCAAAGCCCCCTGCGTACCTCTATATAACATTCCTCATTCATATTCCTACGATAGTTACAGTTACCGCTTGGAGGTTTCTAAGCCGTGCGTTCATAATCCGTTATTTCAATCGTCCCGTATCCGTTACTGCTTCCCGACAAATTTAGAGAACTTAAAAAACGTAGGCCTAGATTTGATAGCCGGCGCCCTTCCGACTGGATTAAGCGAGATCGTGGTCCCGTATTGCCAATATGAGGAATATGCAAACGCGGGTTTCCTCGGAACATCGGGCGGTATCCCTGCCACAGCCATCGCTGACCCGGCCAGCTTTTTATCTTATCGCCCCGCCATTTCTGTTTTCGGCCGTCAGATGGAAATCGTTGGGATTGTCGACACGCATCTTCCGGAAAAACTATTTTCTTATGTTTCGGCGGACGAGCGAGACTTTTTTGGCAATATTTGCCAATCCGCCTATAAAACAGGTATCGAGAATTCTCTCCACGTCTGCGCGTTTGGAAGCCAGGACTTTTGCGACAATTTTGCCAAATCCGTGAGATTTATAGAAATTCCTGAGGGAGCCGTCGCTATCGCTTCGTGGACGGATGGCCAATCATCTGTTTCCTCTTTTTCGAGAGCGTGTTCGGCTGGCGTTCAAACCGAAGAAAAAGAAGGCATTTTCGCCTCGGCGGAAATGCTACGCGCCAGCGCAGGTTTTGAAGTAAAAGCACCTTTTTACGATTTCGAAAATGCGAGCCTTTTTCGTATTCCGCGCTTTTCTTCCATCACTTCGAGTGAAACTTCGGTCGCGGGAAAAGCCTTCGCGCCATTGCCTGACTTAGGGATTAATAACGCTTTTGTGCTGTCGGCATGTTGCGATTATGTAAATCAGCAAGGCCTGCCATCCAATCGATACCTTTTGGAGGTGAAGGCCAATGAGGATTTCTTAAAACTTAAGGCATTTGACAGTAGTGTCCAAATCCCGGATTTTGGAACTCCAGAAGGCGAGGACGTTCTGAAAACCTATTTCGCGTGGAGTTTATCTATGGGGGACTTCGGAATAGAGCAATACCCTCTATCCTCTTCCTTTTACAATGACGTTTTCGATATTGGCATCACCGGAGAAACGATCGTTAGGGCGGCGACGATAGATCTACTTCGGAAAAACGATCTCCTCCCAAAGGGTAATGTTTCTTTGCGTATAGAAGGCGATTTTAGCTTTGATCAAGAATTCCCTTGCGCAGGCATCGCGGTTCTGCCCGGAGACGGAGACGGGAAACGTTGTTATTTAACAGATGGAATATTTGAAACGGTTGCCCAGGCTCTCCCAGACGGAAGAACGATGACCGCTTGCTGCTTTAAAACACCTTCTTTAGATGCCGTTACTTCTCTGTTTTCGCAATATAAGGCATCGTTTGGCTCTTCAAAGAGGGCCTATCGATCCGAAATTGCCCAATTCTCATTTGCCCAAGATTTCAAACAGCGCTTTGAGAATCTCCAAGATGTCATGATTTGGCTTTCCGTTGGGCTCTTCTCATTCAACATCCTGTTACAAGTCGTCTTTGCTCTTATCCGACTAGACGCCCAGGGGAAGACAGCAGGGCTTTTGCTGGGAATCGGCGGGAGGTTGGCACATTTGTACCTCTTTTCCTCATTTTCTCAATTCATATCATCCGTGATAGGTTGCTTGGTTGGCGCTACAATCGCTGTGCTTGTTTCGGCCTCAATAAATGCAAACTTTATGGTGGAGACAGGATTAATGCTCCCTGTTTTCACTTTCCCTGTCGCCTTGGTTGTGACAATGGGGCTTGGGTCGATTGCTCTGGTGCTATTGATGTGTTTTGCCAATTCTGTTGGTCTCAAGAAAAAAGGGGCAGCCACATTACTAAAAAGGGAATAGAGATTTATGGGCTGAAAAAGGCGTTAGGTTAGGCGCGAGCTATCGATTCAAAAAATAGGCGATATGTATTTATCGTGAAGATGGGCTAATTCAGGCTTTCAAAAGATATCTCTGGCACGCGTTGGGCGGAACGCCAGGCCAACGGAGTTCGCGCATATCGCAGCGGTGGTGTTATACGTCAAAGATTTTTACGCGCGAAAAGTCAGATTATTTTCAAAGAACGCCTGGAAAATTGTGAGGTCGCGGTTTTTCCTACTCAAGAGCCATTAGATTAAAGGAGGATACAAAATGCAACTCTTAACGTTATTGCTTGCGGTGTCGACAACGACATCAACAGTCCCGGCGGATAGCGCCACCGCGGGAAACGCATCTTATAGACGCGATGATCTTTCCTTTGTCGATGATTTAGAGACCGGTGATCTTTGTGATTCGGCGCACGGAGGATTCGCTTATTTCGATGAGACAGGAACCGAACTTCCTTGGCAATCGCAAATTGATTTTGCGAATCGAGAAGGTGGAACAAGGACGTTCAACGATAATCGAGAAGACAACGACTCATTTCAAGAAGCATCATGCATGAGCCCGGTTGGTTTATGGGAAGGTGGAGTATATCAACATAGCGCATGGCTTGATGCCACAATCTCTCTAAAACGGAGCGGATTCTGGTGGTGGGAAACAACTTGGTTAGATGTAGATTACTATATTTTTGACGCGTGTTGTACGGGAACGATGTCTGCCCAATTGACCAATATCCCATCGGGCAAAGATTACGACCTAAAAGTTTGGAAGATGTGGGATGGTCCTAACGTATCGACTTCGGACCTGAATTTTAATCAGCCCTTTAATCAAAGTATAAATTCCGGAAACGCGAACGAGACACTTACGCTTGCTGTTACTCCTGGTACATATTTTTTCTGCGTATATCCAAAAAACAAAGACACCAATCTATCAAATTATGACGAAGACAACCCTTATCATCTTTATATAGAAGAAACCGTGGATGTTACTCGCCCCTATAGTTCATATTCTATTTCTCAAGGTAAACTCAACGGCGACAGAGGGGCGTTGTGGATATCGGATTATGCACCACTCGGGCACACGCCTGTAACCTTGTCGAACGATCAAGCGAGGGTACAAATTATCAACTACGACACCTATCCTTTTATTCGCCATCTTGCGGATAAATACAATGGTACTACGGCAATTAACTACGCAGTCTTATATGTTTGGGACGTTCCGTTGCGGGCTTCCATCAGCCAATTAGCGGGCGAATTATATGATTTGGTGAATGATTGTGCTTCTTGGGAAGCAAACCAAGCCAAACAAGCCAGTATAGATTTTAACCGCGATAATTTAGTTGTGGCTTTGAGCGGATACGCTGTTTCTTATATATCTTTGGCAGTCACTGGCCCAGCCGGGCTTGCCCTAGCGGCCTTAGGGTTTGCTGTTTCGACGATAGGACTAGTTCTGGCGGAAGCCGGTTATCTTCTTGCCTATCAATCGCAGCCGACTTTTACTACGACGAAAACAGACCTTCTAAACTATTTAGTAAGTGTTCAGCAAACCTTCGCAGTTGGACAAGGGAGCAACAATAACGAGGTGAAAATCCTTAGATTTCGCTATCGTTTCGATAACTCATCTGGACACTATCTCGACTGGTCCCCGTTTTACAAAAGCACCGATTATAATTTCTATAACGACAACATTATTACATGGCAAATCGAGGATTCCGGAATAGACGGAACCGTGCGAGGCATACAATCACTTAATGATGTCAAGAGTCTTTTGGGGGATTAGATAAATGGTTGACTCTTTTTATGTGAAGGTTCCGCGGAAAAAATACATCACGATAGATTGGCCTTTTTATATTTGCTATGTTGTTTTCGCCATGTTAGGTTTGTTCCTTTTAGTTCGTGGCATTACAACATCCAACGAATATAACCGTTTCAATTATGTTGGTATTATTGGAGGAATTGCGTTTATCGTTGTTGGCATTGGTATAATTGTTGCCCATTTTTATCTTCGGCCTGCCGGTTCGCTTCTAGTTGAGATCACGACAAATGGAACTCTTGTTTTGACATCGAAAAATTTACCGCCGCAATCAATCAAACCGATTAAAACGGAAACGCGCAAAGACGGATGGATTATAATATTCGGATCATGGCGAAATAAAGTGCTGCTACCTCCTTTAGACGAAGATGGGAAGGAAACGGCAAAACGTCTAGAAAAGGTTTTTTGGTTCGATTAAACCCGGCTTGCAAGAAGCGGATTAATTCACTGGTCCAAAACGCTCTCGGGTTTATTGAGACTTTATCGCTGGCTGAGATAAAAAACACCCTCCTTGTTTTGAGGTTATATTTTATTAATACACCATCAACAATCTCAAAAACTTGGTTACCTTTTTCTTGTAGATTAGCGCCACAATTAGAACAAAAGTTCGAACCGAGTGTATTCTGCTTACCGCAGTTTGGACAAAACTTTAAAGCCATACAATAACCCCCTTAAAATTTATATCACTCAACAAATAAACCGGAAGGTCACCGACCAACAGATAACGTTTCTCGACTATCTAGATTAATAATTATTTTCCTGAACTTATTTGATACAATGAAAAAAACAGGAGTTCACTAAAATGAAAGAAGAGTTATTTAAAGCCCTAAGCGAAGAGCAAATGGCTAAATTAAAAGATTGTAATAATGTTGAAGAATTACTCGCTCTTGCTAAACAAGAAGGCATTGAACTTACTGATGATCAACTCGAAGCTGTCAATGGCGGTTGTGGTACTACTACAGGGTATTGGGGATGCCCTTACTGTGGTTATCGTTGGGGCGCCGAGAGTATAGGGTACCCCCGCCTTAGATGCTTTGGCTGTGGCCGTGAATATAACGCCAATGATAGAAAATATTTTCAAATCAATAAGAATAAATAATTCGTCAAAAAGATACCTATATAAGCAATAGATATGCTTGCTAAATGATAATGATCGGAGTGAACAACTATATGAGAGATGAATTATTAAAAGGCTTAACCGAAGAGCAAATAAAGAAATTAAAAGAATGCAAAACACAAGAAGAAATCATAAGTCTCGCGAAAGAGGAAGGCGTTGAATTAACTGATGAACAATTAGCGTCCATCTCTGGCGGAGGATGCAGAGGTGGCAGATGTCCTAAATGCGGTAGCGATTATACTTGCTGCTACGGTATTGGCAAATATGAATGTAGTAAATGCCAATATCACTGGGGAGAGGATGAATACATCCCAAATTAATTTCTATTAGGTATTGTTTTATCATGATGAATTCTATGTCTATGATTTAGGATTTCAGCAAAAACAAAAAAACTCTTAACAGATTTAGCTGATAAACAATTTAAACAAGCAAGGCTTTGAAAAAAGACCGGAACTGAAAAAACAGCGAATTGTCTATCAATAAATTAAAAAGATAATAAAAACCACCGTTTAAAGAGGAAAAACCGAAAAACCTCACAAATACCGAGTATTTATCGATAACTATGAATCGAATATTATAATGATTTCATGGATGACAAAATAGAGTATCAAATTTTTATCGGATGCCATGACCAATATTTTAATAATGAATATGTGACGAGCAAAGAACTCAAAGAATTGATTGTTGAGTTTTTTGCTAGGCGAGAAGTTGATTTTTCATTGTTTTATGCGCAAGGTGGCTATTTATATGAGGATGGAAATTTTCAAATTGAGAATTCTGTTTGTGTCAACATTATCGGCGCGGATGAAGGGGAGATTTTCCAATTAGCGAAAAACCTCTCAATGTATATGAGCCAAGAAAGCTCATTGATCATTAAAAACCCTATTAAAATAGAACTTTTGTAAGGATTTTGTTATGCTCAAAAAAGGTTTTAAATACGAAATATTTATTGGTGTTAAAGATAAGGATACTTATTTAGAAACTTTAAGCATTGATGAAGTTAAAGATATCCTTAAAGAAGTGTGCAAAGATAAAGAAATCAACTTTTCCCTGTTAACACAAGACGGGGGTTATAAACATCATAAAGGCTATACAACCGAGACCAGTTTAAGAGTCATTATCATCGATATTGATGAAAAAGAAATTATCTCCTTGGTGGATATCTTAAAAAGAAGAATTAACACCGACACTATCATGGTCACAAAGACTGAAATTGAGTATTGTTTTTCGTTTTGGTGATAATTTTATAAATCATGCCAACTGACAAACTAAATGCAAGTTTTTAGGCGCGACCCGCGTTCAGTCCGACAAACGGCCCCCTTCTAATGCCGTTGACATGTGAACACCCTCGACGCCATTGAAAGAAGATTTCCGAACGCATTCATCTTTATGCCGACTTAACACTTTTTACAAGGTTGACTAGCGCAAAAAGCCAATGTAAGACTTTCTTACCAAGGAGTATTTTATGCCAGTCCAAGTAATCACGATGTCTACTAAAGGCCAAATAGTCTTGCCAAGAGAGATGAGGGAAGCGCTCTCTCTCGAAGCGGGTTCGAAGCTTGCTGTTTTCTGCGAGGACGGCGCAATTGTGCTCAAACCGCTTTCCGTCCCTTCTGCCGACGATTTCCGCGAATCCTTAAAAAAAGCGCAGGCATGGGCCATCGATAACGGTTATTCGGAAAGTGATGTAAAGGACATCATCAAAGAGGCCCGGAAGAAATAAAGGTTGTCGTTGACACGAACGTTTTTATTTCCGGCGTGTTTTTCGGAGGGAAGCCGCAAAGGGTTTTGGAGAAAACCGTCGACGGCGAGGTATGCGGGCTGTGCAGCGTCGAGATCCTGAACGAATACCGAGGAATCGTTAAACGAATGGTTGAGAAGAAGGGCGGCACCCTTGACTCCGTTTTCTAAACCCCTTCTATTTGAAGCTGCAATTTGTTGCAGTCTCCACCGTTGTCAAAGAATGTAGAGACCCAGGCGACGACAAATTCCTTGCCTGTGCGCTGGACGGGGCAGCCTATTATGTAGTTAGCGGCGATTCAGATCTTCTGAGCATGCGCGAATACAAAGGAATCAAGATAGTTACAGCCAACGAGTTTTTGGAGTTGCTTAAATAACACAAAGGCGGGGCTTTGAACCGCTGAAGAAGATATCCGCCCGCCTCTTTTGAGAGGTTGCCGATCAAATCAAAGGGCTCGATTACTCGCAATCCAACAATGATTTAAGGTGGTCTAACACCCCAACCAAGAAGTTTCGCCGCCATTGTGAGGAGGCCTTATTGTGCTTCCCTTATGTTCCGGTTCCGGTTTCAACTTCTTGGCTTTATGTTCCAACTGCCTACACAGGGCAGATCGAGACTGCTGCAATGTTAAGTTTGAGAGAGCCGCAAAAGTAGGCTTGCCGTCAAAACTTTTTGGAAATGTCGCTTTTTGGAACGAAGGCAAGTTTTATTGATTTGATTCGCGAATGGAATTTGGGCATAGGTAAGTAAGAGCCGTTTCCCCGCTTTCGTCGCCCGATTACGCACACAAAAGCAGTAGGGGGCGTAAAACGCGGGTTTTGCAAGTATGTACGAGCAAAACATATTCACACCAATGAATCTGTGGCCCAGGATTGACTTGGCAAACAATCCGACTAAAACCTAATTGAATTCGAAAAAAGTCAGAAAGGAGCGTTTTGACGATGTATATTACACGCGCATAAAACCACATTTTTTGATAGGCGACGAGAAATCTATCATATGAAGGTATGCTTCATTAGGAAATTGAAAAATACGGTTTCCGCTTGTGACCAAAAAGGAAACAAGAAAATAAGAGGGGATTATGGTGAGAGGGTCCTTAATGCGACTTCGCGTTAGTCTTCTACAACCCATTGTGCCCGTAACTCAGGCATTCGTATTCCTTCACCCAATCGGCTCTTGGGATGCGACACGTATTGGCGCTTTGACAATGGGGGCATGGAGGGAGTTAGGCCTGGCAATTGCCACCAGAGACGGCCTCCAGTTGATCGTCGTTAAGCTCGACACCTTCTTCTTTGGCGACCATCAAGATTTCTTCCTGGCTTTTGTTTGGTTTGCTTTATCCTGCCTCAGGAATGTAGGGATAAGGCTTGCGTCACCTTATTGTCCTGTCGAAGATTGGCAAAAAGCGCCGCTAAAGATTTCTTCGCCCCTTATTCGTATCATTGGGCGATTTAACCATAATCGGCATGGGATTTGCCGCTGAAATTCGAAAAAAGCCATCCGATAAAGGATGGCAAAATTGTTGGATTTTAGAAATTTTAATGGGCTTTTGCGGGTTGAAGCGATCAGGATATGACGCCTTTGGCCCTTCTGAATTTATGGCCGCAGTGGGGGCAGGTGTAGTTGTAATAATCGTCGCAGCTGCTGCCGTCGATTTTTTGCCCGCAGTTGGGGCAATCGATGTCGTTGAGGCAGTTGCCGCCGGAGACGGCTTCTAATTGCTCGCTAGTAAGCTCGACGCCTTCTTCCTTTGCAATTCTGAGGAGTTCATCCTGATTATTGCAGGCTTTGACTTTCGCGATTTGTTCTTGGGTCAGCCCATGTAGTAATTCTTCTTTCATGGTGGTTCTCCTTTTCAGTTTCAGTATATCAAGAGAACATTGGGCGCAAAATCAAATTTTCTTCTTCAGCGTCAGGATGTTTTTATTGTCTACGCGGCAATAAGTGGTCTCGTCCATGACGTTTTTGACGATGAAGATACCAAGCCCGCCGATTTGGCGGCTTTCTGCGGGAAGAGCAATATTGGGGTCTTCTTTCGCTAAGGGATCAAACGCTTTGCCGCTATCGGCGATGATGATCGTCAAAAGACGGGTTTCCTCATCGAAGTCATAATCGATTTCGATGTCACCCGTGCCCGGTTCATAGGCATAGGAAGCGATGTTGGTATAGAGCTCGTCTAGGGCCAACTCGATCTTGTTGAGCAACTTAAAGTCGGCGTCGTGGTCTTCCAGCAGGGCAATGATGGGCTCGATGCCTTTGGCGATGACTTTTTTATCCGCGGGAATGACGATATGTTTCATTGTTCTTCACACCCCCTGTATTCCAAGCACAGCATCGTGATGTCGTCGAATTGGTCGTTGGTTCCCATAAAGACCTTTAATTCGTCCAACATGCTTTTGCAAATGACTTCCGGAGTTTCATATTCGTATCTTTGCAAGGCTTTTAAGGCGCGTTCTAGCTGATATTGGCCGTCGTTACCGACGCATTCTGGGACACCGTCGGTATATACAAAGACCTTGGAGCCCTTTTCTAATTGGATTTGGTATTCGCGGTAAGGGACCCCATCCATAAAGCCGACGACCAAGTCGTGTTTATCTTTATAGATCTCGAAATTGGCGCCCGCCCCTTTGATGATCGGATATTCGTGGCCGCCATTCGCGGCGGTTAATAGGCCGGTTTTTAAGTCTAACGTGGCAAACCACACCGTGACGAAGAGACGGTGCTGATGGTTGGCGCATAGCTGTTTGTTTGCTTTATAGAGGACTTCTTTCGGCGAAAGCCCCATCATGGCGTAGTTTTGCAGGATGATTTTGCTTTGCATCATGAACAAAGCGGAAGGGACGCCCTTATCGGAGACGTCGGCGATGACGATGCCGAGGTGGTCTTTGTCGATGAGAAAGAAGTCGTAGAAGTCACCGCCGACTTCTTTGGCGGGGTGCGTCAGCGCATAGATATCGAATTCTTTATGGTCGGGGAAGGCCGGGAATTTGTTGGGCAAGGCGTCCATTTGGATGCTGGTGGCGAGATTTAGTTCTTTGCTTTTGGAATAGAGGAGTTTTTCGTTGTCGTAGGACAGCAAAGAATAAACCAGCACCAAGGCGATCATCATGCCAGGATAGGAGACGGAGAGGCCTTCTTCTCCCCAAGCGGCGAGAAGGCCAAACACGGGGATGCCAAGGAAGACGACGACGACGATCTTGTTGCGCAACTTCTGCTTGGAGATGAATAACGAGACAATCGCAACGATGAAAATCAGCGTCATATAGATGTCGCCGATCCAATAGGTCTCGGAAGCGACGGGGAATCCGGTTTCGAGATCGATGGTGAAATAGAGGGGGTAGAAGAAATTGACGAACGACAGAAGGGCGAAAATCACGCCCAAGGCAAACAGGATGATATCTAAGACGGCAGCGACTTTCCTTTTGGTGCTTAGCGTGTGGGAGATGTAGAGCCAATAGCCGAAGCCGAACACTATTTCCGCGAGGTACACCAAGATGACCATGATGCGGCTTAGGGTGGCCAGGCCGTTTCCGGCAATGCACATCTTTGAGATGTCCACAAAGCACAAGAAGCAACCTATGGTCAGCAAGATGACGAACATTTCGACGCGAACGCCTTGCCTTTTATAAGCGGGAAGGAGGGTGGCGACGATGACGATCGCGATCATGATAGTGACGATCTCCGCGCCGATGGAAAAACCGAAGTTCGCTTCGGTGTAGTCAAAGATTTCAATGATGGCGACGGCCCCGACCAAGAACGCGCACATTAAGCCGAACATGACGGGAATCAGCCATGGTCTTTTGCTGATTGCTTCAACAGTATTATTTTGTTTTTCCATAACCAAACGCCTCTATTTTTGAAAATATCGTGGCAGGCCAATCCCCTTTTAGGCCGCGAATAGATCCGTGTTGGCCCTTATTTTAACAAAGCCGCCCTGCGAAAAACCATATCTTCTTATGTATTCGCGCGGGCGTTTATGTTACCTTATGTTCCATGACGGACAAAGAGACCCTCACCTTGATGTGGAAGGACTACGAAGTGCTTTCCTTCGAGGTGAATTACGAAAAATATGGCCTTCAGTTCTTGGAAGAGAAAGAGCATTTTGATAAAGCCCCCTATGACTTGGCAAAGGCAAAAGACAAACGCCTTGGCCTACTTCGCTTTTTCGGCAGTAGGGCGATTCCCTCCATGCGCAGCGGTTTCCAAGCCATCATGGATGCGACGCATTGCCGCAATGAATTGGAACTATCGTTTAAAGGGCATGGGCTCTCCCTCTCCAGTCATTATTGGATCAAACGGGAAGGGGAGAATCTCCGCTATGAGGACATCAATTTTTTTACCCACCAATGGGATGATTCTTTCGGCAGGGCTCTCCTGCGCGGTGACTATGAGGCGCTAGGGGGATGCGATTTCAATGTCCCTGACATCACCACCCCGGGATGGGGAAACAAAGGCTGGCTCTATGAAGACGGGCCTAAGCTTTATAAGCGCGGCTTAGATCCCGAGCATTCCGAAGAGGCGATATGTGAAGTCTTAGCGTCAAGCATCGCGAGCAGGATCATCCCTGGCGGCGAAGTCCTTCCCTACGAACTAAGGAAATTCGACGGGAAGTATGTTTCGGTTTCTTCCTGTTTCCTCGGAATGGACGAGGAATTGGTCCCCTTATCTTCTATTTTGTCCGCGGAGTTATCGGAGCTTTATCGGGAAAAGGCCAGGAACAAAGACCTGAATAAAGAATTTTTCGATAAGCTCGCCCAAACTGGCTACGCCGAGTGGTCGACGTTCTTCGTCAAGGTGGCGTGCTTACGTTCCCTGTGCTTTGTTTCCGATTTGCATTTTGGCAACCTCTCCGCGATCCAAAACATGGAGACCGGAGCATTAAGGCTCGCCCCGATTTACGATTTCGGCGGCGCCTTTGGCTCTTCGGCGAAAGGGAGGCAATTCCTTGCTAACGCGAATAAAGCGGCCTTCTTGCTCATCTATTTCGTGTATGGGGACCTCAATCCCGATTGGGATTATTCGTGGTATGATCCCAATCGGCTCATCGGCGCGGAAGAGGAGATCCGGGACTATTTATCCAAAACAGGTTTTTATACGCCAGAGTACATCGACTGTGCTCTTGACATCTTCAGGCGGCAGAAGAAAATGTTGGATGAAATGAAAAAATAATGGAGTTTTGCTATGTATTATCGATTAAAAGACACTATTGCATTACGAAAATGGAGATACGTTGAACGCGCCGTATACCGCAAGGGCGTGGAGAACGCCTTCGGTGTGACCGAAGCGGAATTCGAGCTTTTGCAGCAGTGCGATGGGGAAACGGACATCGAGCCCAATCCTTACTTGGCTGGCTTGCTCGACCGCCAGCTCATCGAGCCTTGCGAAAAGGGCCAGAAGGCGAATCCGTGGTCCTTGCTCCATACCTATGATAATTATTACTTCCCGAAGATGAACCTTATGATCACCGGGAAATGCAACTTGAATTGCCTCCATTGTTTTAACGCGAAAGACAACGCCCCCTTAAATACGGAACTTTCCTATGAGCAGGTGCTGAATATCCTCGATCAGGCCCGCGATATCGGCGTGCACGCGTTCACGATCACCGGTGGCGAGCCGCTGGTGCACAAACGCTTCCTCGATATCGTCCGCGCCATCTATGAAAGAGATATGTTCATCTTCGAATTGAACACAAATGGCTTGCTCATCACCCAGGAGATGCTGGATGTCTTTAAGGAACTAGGGTGCTACCCGCTAATCAAGATTTCTTTCGATGGCGTCGGCTACCATAACTGGATCCGCCAGCATCCTAAGGCGGAAGAGCTTACCCTTAAAGCCATCGAACTTTGCATCAAAAACGGCTTTGCGGTGAAGGCGCAAGTCCAAGTGAACCGTAAAAACGTCGATTCCATGGAAAAGACCGCGAGGCTTTTAAACGACATGGGCGTCACGGAGATGCGCATCATCCGCACCACGGAAGCGCCCCGCTGGGAAAAGAATTCGCCCAATTCTTCGTTGACGATCGAGGAATATTTCGAGCAAATGACGGCTTTTGCCAAGAATTATATGCAAAGTGATATGACCATGACTATCGACATTTGGCAGTTGATGAGACTTTATCCATCCGCGAAAACGTATGATCTCGTCCCCATCGCCTGCGACAAGGACGAATTTAATATCCGCATCCCCATGTGCAAAGGAAACCGTGGCATGATCGCGATTTCTTCGAGTGGAGAAGCGGTGCCCTGCTTGCAAATGTCAGGCTGGTTCCTCGAACGGGGAATCAGTCTTGGAAACGTCTTGAAAACCCCGTTAAAAGAGCTGGTCACCAAAAGCGATTACCTCAACCTCGCGATGGCGACGTTGCTGAAGCAAATCCTCGAAAACGATAAGTGTGGCAACTGCAAATACTATAAGGCCTGCACGGGTGGTTGCCCCGCCTTAGGATTGCTCTATTCCAAAAACGGTGATTATTATCATGAAGATGTGACAAAATGTGCTTTCTTTGAAAATGGCTGGTATGATTTAATAGTAAAAGAATTGGCGTCTTGGCGCCTATTGAAACCCCTCAACATCTGATGGCTGACTTATTGGCATAAAACGCCGAAAACGCCATCAACCCCATTGCCCGATGAAAAAAGAAAACGTCACTATCTCTAGCCCTGATGAGCTAAACGCGCATCTGCAGTCTTCCTCTCCTATTACCTGGATTGCTTTAGGCACGGTTATCGCCCTCATCCTTGGACTGTTTGTTTGGTCCGGTGTTTACGAACTCCCGATTATGATTTCAGGCGCCGCCTCCGTCACCAACGGCATCGCCAGTTTGACCGTGGAAGAACGGGCGAAGGATAAACTCGAGGCGGGTCAAAAAATCTACATTTTGGACAAGGACGGGTATCTCTCTTTTGACGAAGAAAACAACCCCGTTGTCTTAAACATAGATCTCAGCGACGGGCAATACACCTATCGCACGGATACCGAGCTTGAAAAGATTCGACCCATCCAATATTTATTCAGGTAACACCATGAAAAAGAAGGAAATCAAGAAACCGACAAGCGGCAGGAAGGTCGCGGATGTCCCGATCATCATGCAGTTGGAGGCCCTCGAATGCGGGGCCGCCTCTTTAAGCATGGTCATGGCCTATTACGAAAAATGGGTCGCTTTGGAGCAGGTTCGCGTCGATTGCGGCGTCTCCCGTAATGGTTCTAACGCGAAAAATATCTGCCGCGCCGCCGAGAAATACGGCTTTAAGGCCAAAGGCTATGCCTATAACATTCAGAAATTGAAGGAAAGGGGCAAATTCCCCGCGATTATCCACTGGGGCGGCGGTCACTTCGTCGTCTTGGATGGCATTCGTGGCAACAAAGCCATCATCAACGACCCCGCGAAAGGGTTGGTCAAAGTCGATTTGAAGACTTTTGACAAGATTTTCACCGGCATCTACATCGAAATCGTTCCCGGCGAGAATTTCGAACCCGGCGGCAAGAAAAAATCCATCTTCGCCTTCGCTAAAAAGAGGCTTAAAGGCGCGGTTGCCTTGATTACTTTCTTCGCGATCACCACGATCGTGTTCTATCTGTTCACGATTATCAATCCGGCGTTAAACCAAGTATTCGTCGACCGACTGTTGGGCGGCAATAATCCGAATTGGCTGATTCCATTCATCGGCATTTTCGGTGGCCTTGGCTTGCTTCAGGTCATCGTCACGGCCGTCCAAACCCTCTATGAATATAAGATTAGGGGCAAATTGGACCTTATTGGTTCGACCACCTACATGTGGAAGATTTTAAGGCTCCCCATCGACTTCTTCTCCCAGCGCATGGTCGGCGACTTACAATCGCGCCAGAGCGAAAACGCCTCCATCGCCGAAACGTTGGTCAACGTCTTCGCGCCGCTGCTTTTCAATTCCATCATGCTCATCGTCTATTTGGCGGTCATGATCAGCAAGAGCGCGTGGCTGGCCTTAGTCGGCGTCATCACCGTTCTCATCAACATCTTCGTCTCCCAATACATTTCCAAGGTCCGCGTCAATATCTCCAGGGTCCAGGCCCGCGATAATTCGCGTCTTGGCGCGATGACTTCCAAGGGCATCGAGATGATCGAAACCATCAAGTCTAACGGTGCGGAAACCTCCTATTTCTCGTCCTGGCAAGAAGCCGCCGACAGCGTCTACGCCCAAAACGTGAAGATGGCCAAAACCAATCAGTTTATCGGCCTCGTTCCGGCGCTTGTGTCGATGATTGCCAACTATTCCGTCTTGATTCTCGGCGTTTATTTCACGATTAACGGCAGTTTCACCGTCGGTTCTATTTTGGCTTTCCAGGGTCTATTAAGCGCCTTTATGTCGCCGGCGATGACCATTATCTCCAGCGGACAGACGTTGCAGGAGATGCGCACCCAGATGGAACGTGTCGACGACGTTTTGGAATACCCTCTTGATTCTAACGTCACCCGCGAAATCGAGATGGAGCACGTCTCCAAAATCAAAGGCAACCTGATCCTTAGAGATCTCACCTTTGGTTATTCTCGATTGGGCCGCCCGGTCTTATCGAATTTCAATCTCGAGATCAAACAGGGCCAGAAGGTCGCCATCGTCGGTTCCACCGGCAGCGGCAAATCCACGATTTCCAAATTGATCTCCGGGCTTTACGCGCCATGGTCTGGCGAGATTATCTTCGATGGAAAGCGGATTGAAGAAATCGACCATGAAATCTTCACTTCCTCGATCGCCGTCGTCGATCAGGACATCACCCTCTACGAAGACACGATCATGAACAACTTGAAGATGTGGGACCAGTCCATCACCGACATGGAAGTCAAAATGGCCTGTATTGATGCCCAAATCCACAAGACCATCGCCGCGAGGGAAGGCGGTTATAATGCCCCCGTCCTCGAGAACGGCAAAAACTTCTCCGGTGGCGAGAAGCAACGTTTAGAAATCGCGCGTTCCTTGGCGATGGACCCGAGCATCATCATCCTCGATGAAGCCACCAGCGCCCTCGATGCCAAAACGGAATTTGACGTCGTTAATGCCATCAAAGAACGCGGTATTACCACGATTGTCATCGCGCATAGACTTTCCACGATCCGCGACGCCGATTTGATCGTCGTCCTCGATCATGGCCATATTGTCGAGCAGGGCAACCATGACACCTTAATGGCCCTGAAAGGCGCTTATTACGATTTGGTGACGAACGAATAGAAAGAGAAACGGCATATGGGTTGGTTCGAAGAGCAAGTAAAGCAAAGAAAGAAACTCGATGCGAAGACGTTCGAGGATTCTTTTAAGTCGCTCGCCGGTATTCACGTCAAAAACCAGAAGAATCTTTCTGACGAAGAAATCCGAGAGAATTTCGCCATCTCGCAGATTCTTTCCTATTTTCATCATCAGATGGTGGATATCCCCGCCGGCGTCACGAAATTCAAAGATAAACTTAACTACATCCTGGGCCATTTCGGCATCGAATATCATAACGTCCAACTTACCGACGCTTATGTGAATGAAAATGGCTCCCCGTTATTGATTTATACCCTCATCGGGGAAATCCCCATCATTTTGTTCCCTGCCAAGGGCAATCAGTATTACTACATCCATTACGGAACCGGCAAGAAAACCTATATCGACGCGGCCATGATCCATGGTCTTGAAATTGATGCGATTAGTTTCTATCGCCCCCTTCCGAGCAAAGGCGTTTCTATTAAGGAATACGTGAAATATATCGGGAAGTCGATAAGGCCCTTGGATATCGTTCTCCTCATCGTCTTTGCCGCGCTTTCCTCTGGCGTTGGCCTTTTGGTGCCTTACCTCACCCAAAGATTAACGGGTGAAGTGGTGCTCAATAAAGACATTAGCCTATTCATCGCGGTCTCGCTTTATGTCGTCGCGGCCGCGACTGGCGTATTGCTGGTTAAGGCGGTTCAGGCTTTCGTCAACACGCGGATTATGTTGAAAATTCAAAAATCCGTGCAGGAAGCGACGATGATGAGGGTTTTGAACCTTCCGGCTGCCTTCTTTAAGAAATACAATACCGGTGAATTGACCGCTCGTTTCTCCAGCGTCAATAGCTTGGCGAGCATGATTGTCAACGGCATCTTCACGACCCTCGTTTCGGTGGTCATGTCCCTCGCTTATTTATTCCAACTCGCCGGCTTTGCGTCTACGCTAGTCCCCATTGTTGTGGCGATCTTGTTTGCGACCACGGCCTTCAGCGTTGCCATCGCCTTGATTCAGAAGAAATATACCCGACAGACCCTTGAGCTATCTTCCAAGGAGTCCGGCGTCACCTATGAAATGATCAACGGCATCCAAAAGATTAGGCTATCCGGCTCGGAAAAGCGCGTCTTCGCCAAGTGGGCGAGCGCCTATGCCCGTTCCGCGGAGGTGAGATACCATCCTCCTCTGATTTTGCGTTTATCCCCTGCAATTTCCCTATTAATTACATTACTTGGTAACGTCGCTATCTACTATGTGGCCGCTAGAAGTGGTCTCTCGGCTGGTAGCTACATGGCTTTCGTCACCGGCTATGGCGTCCTTTCCGGCGCCTTCGCCTCCGTGACTTCCATGGTCGGCGTCATCACCTCGATTAAGCCGACTTACGACATGGCTAAGCCCATCTTAGAGGCCGAGCCGGAGACCGCTCAGAACAAACTCGTCTTGGAAAAGGTCAAAGGTAACATCCGCTTCGAAAACGTCTCCTTCAAATACATCGAAAATGGACCGCTTATCCTAAACGACCTCTCCCTCGATATCAAAGAAGGCGAATATGTCGCGATTGTCGGCCAAACTGGATGCGGCAAATCCACCCTAATCCGCGTGCTTCTCGGGTTCGAAGAGCCCTTAAGCGGGCGCGTGACGGTGGATGGCCATGACGTCAAAGACCTTGACCCCTCGTCGCTTCGTAGGCGCATCGGCACGGTCCTTCAAAACGGTACGCTTTTCCACGCGGATATCTTCTCCAACATCATCATTTCTTGCCCCAACGCAAGCGAAGAAGATGCCTGGGCCGCGGCGGAAATCGCCGATATCGCCGACGACATCAGAGAGATGCCGATGGGCATGAAGACGGTCATCTCGGAAGGCCAAGGCGGCATTTCCGGCGGCCAGAAGCAGCGCATCATGATCGCCCGCGCCATTGTCCATCACCCCAAGATCTTGATCTTCGATGAGGCCACCAGTGCCCTCGACAATAAGACGCAAAAGAGCATCACCGAATCCATCAACAAGCTCAATTGCACCCGACTTGTCATCGCGCACAGGCTTTCCACGATTAAAAACGCGGATAGAATTATCATGCTCGAAGGCGGTAAGATTATCGAAGAAGGCAGCTACGATTCCTTGATTGCCCAAAAAGGCAAATTCGCGGAACTGGTCGAGAGACAGCGCCTGGATAACAACGAATAAAAAGGAGGATTACTCATGGAACACAAACTTAATAATGGAACGCTGACCATTTTCCTGAAAGGGAAGATCAATTCCAGCAACTCAGAAGAAGCCGAACAGGAAATCAACCGCATCATTGCGGATAATTCCTTCACCAGTCTCGTCTTCGACCTTGGCGAGCTCGTTTATATCTCCTCTGCGGGATTAAGGATCCTCCTCGGGGTCAAACAAGAACACGATGACACCAAGCTGGTCAATGTCTCCGACGCCATCTACGAAATCCTCGTTATGGTCGGCTTTGATAGCGTCCTTACCATTGAAAGACAATAGGGGAGCGGTAACTTATTATGCGCGGTTATTTGGCCGCGCTTTTTACATGTACGACGGGCATGCCGTCGGTCTGTGGTGAAAGTCCACAAGGGGCGTAGTTGCCGACGAACCCCAAAGCGACTCCCAAGGCTTGCGTCGTGAGGCGTAGGCGAGAGGAAGGGATAGCGAAATCGTAGCCTTACGAAC
>JAGAHY010000141.1 GCA_017626815.1 Bacilli bacterium
CTTAACCCCGAAACAAGTTCTAGAAAAAACAAATAAGTTGATTTTTGCTGGCAATATTTCATCTATGTTCGTCACGGCGTTCTTTGGCGTCATGGATTTGAATACCGGGGTTTTACAGTTTGCTAACGCCGGCCATACCCCACCTATCCTCCGCGTCAAAGGCAAATATTTCCCCTTACCTTGCGCGAAGGGCTTTGTCCTTGGTGGCATGGAGGAAGTGTATGTCGCCGATGAGACGGTTCGTCTTCCTAAAGGCGGCGGCATCTTCCTTTACACTGATGGAATCACTGAAGCCCGTAATGACCAAGGCGAATTCTTTGGGGAGAAGCGACTGCTTCATTTCCTCAATACGTCGCGTCCGCTTTCCATCGTCGAATTCGGCCACGATCTCGAAGACAATATCATGGAGTTTGCCAATGGCGCCGAACAGTCCGACGATATCACATATTTCTTGCTTTCTTATCGCGGCGAAGTCGTGCGCTTTGAGGAACGCGAGTTCTTGCCGGTCCTTGACGAAGGCACCAAAGTACGTGATTTCATCCAGGAGCAAGGCCGTTTGGCCAAGGTTCCCGCGAAGACGATTTCGCAGTTCCTTATCTGCGTGGACGAAATCTTCTCCAATATCGTCAAATATGGTGGCTTAAACTCAGACCAACGCGTCATTGTGCGTACTACATACCACACGGAAAAGAAACAGGCTTCCATTACGATGGTCGACTTCGGCGTGCCCTTTGACCCGACGCAGGTAAAGGAAAAGACCGTCGATGAACGCGATATTGACGCGCCGGCAGGACAACTTGGCGTAATGATGGTCATGAACATCATGGACGAGGTTTCCTACCACCGCATTAACGGTAAGAACGTCATTTCTTTAACGAAGAAACTCATCTAAAGATGAATTTCACTTTTCACCTCGGGGGAAATCCTAGATAATACGTCTATGACTTGGGAAGAATTCTGGAATAAAGTGGTTAATTACTTCCAATCACACGTTTGGAATATTTTGTGGTTTGCTGTCGTGCTTATCGTCGGCTTATTGCTGATTAAAGTGTTCCTCATGCTCTTTAAGCGGATCATGAGAAGAAAACACGTCGATGAAATGGCCATCCGTTTCGTGGCCGCGATTCTGCGTTTTGTTTTGCTACTGGTGTTGGTGCTTATTTTGCTGAGCATCATCGGCATCTCCATCACCGGCCTAACGGCAGCGTTAAGCGCCGCGGTGCTGGCCATCGGCATGGCCTTAAAGGAATTCCTCGCCAATGTCGCTAGCGGCATCATTCTGGTAGGCTCCAACAAATATAAGACCGGTGACTACATCCAGGTGGGTGATGTCGACGGCATGATCATCGACATCAATTTTCTCTTCACCACGTTAAAGACCTATGACAGCACCCAAGTTACTTTGCCCAACTCCACTATGGTCAATTCGTCAGTCACCAACCTCGGTGCTTATCCCATCCGCCGCGTGACGTTTACCTTCTCGGTCGCCTATGAATCGGATACCAATCTCGTCCGTGAGACATTGATGAAAGTCATGCTTTCCACCGGCCTTGTGCTCACTGATCCTGCCCCGGCGTGCCATTTGAAGAATCTGGGTGAGTCCTCCATCGATTTCTTCTGCACATGTTATTGCGATAATGAGGATTATTGGGATGTCTTCTACTATGTGATGGAGCATGGCTTTGAAGAGTTGAAACGCGCGGGTATTGAAATTCCCTTCAAGCAGTTGGTCGTTGCGGAAAAGCAATCCGTGGACCGGATGCCCGTGGCCTACGATGCCTTGCCTAAGCGTCAGGAGAAGGCGCGTGCCCAGACCTATAAACCATTGACGACAGATGATTTCGAAGATCTCTCCTTCCGCGAGATTCAAGAGCGTTTGATGGAAGACGCAAAGCAAAACAAAATCGAACGAGAAAAAGAGAAAAACGCCGCAAAAGCCAGGCGAAAAAAGAAAAAAGAAAACGGGGACGCCAAGTAATTGGCCCCCGTTATTTTCTTTTTTACTTCAAGGTTGCGGCGGTGAGGTTTTTGTCGTTATCGCCACGTAAGGAGCTGCAGAGGAATTCCGGATTCTCGTATGTGTCGTAGTCGCTGATGTGAATGTGTTCCATCAAAATACCCAGTTTGCGGCATTGGACCAAGACTAAGACGGGAACGTCGAGGAAGTCGAGTCCGTCGGTGCGCTTGCATGCGGCGCGGTATCCCGAATTCATGAGCTTCTCGATCAATTCGCGGTGGACAAGCGTATGGGAGAAGGTCAGGGATGGGCCCATATAGACTTCGATGTCTTTGGGGTTTAGACCATACTGCACGATGGCTGCGTGAAGATTTTTGCTGAAGGATTCATCAAGGGCGGTCGAGCCACTGATCTTGGCGGCGCCGATGAGGCCTTTGCAGGCGAAGATTAAGGGGACTTCATCGTTGGTGACAACACCGACGGAAGCGCCTTCGCCAGCCTTTACGAGGAAGTCTTCAGCTAGAGGGACGTCATTGGGCCGAGGTTGGTTACGGCCATAGGTGGTCGCGGAGAACAATTCTGCGTCAAAAGGAATGTTTTTCATGTGCATTATTATGCTTCTTTTTAGGTGTTAAGAAAATATCTTGCACCGAAATTGTCCATTTTCGATTTTTCTGTCTATAGGTTAAGTAGGAGGTGTGACTTATGAACACGAAAAACGAACCCATCCGCATCGGGCGTATTTCCCGTGCGGTAGAGCGGGGATTGCGGATTTCTTTGACTGGTGATGTCACGGTTTATCTGCCAAGCAACGAGGCGGACACGCTAGCGAAAGCCCATCCAAATACTTACCTTCGACTGATCGAAGGAATCACGGAAATCATCCGCTCCCCAGACTTCGTCCATTTCGATGCGGAGCAAAGGAAGATGAACTTTATTCGTTTCTATGGTAAGGGGATGCATTTTATTGCGATGACGGTGCGCATCAAGCATCGAGGAAGGCCAAGCCGATGGCAATATGAAGCCATCACCAAGGCCGATGTGACGCCGAGCTTTCTGGAAGGCTCAAATGGAACATGTTTCCGACCGATTTATAAAAGAGTGGCAGAACCTAGAGAACGGGGTAAAATCAGCGCATGCGGAAAAAGTGGGTGTTTGGAATCATAACGTTGCTGCTTAGCGCGTTAATCATCTACACCTCATTGAATACCGGTGAAACCTATGGCAGCGTCGGCGGGCGCGTCGGCGCGTGGGTGAATCAATATTTGCTTTTTAATTCCTTAAACACGACAGAAGTGGAAACGTTAACCGGCTTCGGCGGCAAGTTCATCGGCCATTATAGTTTGTTCGCGGTAACGGGTTTATTCGCGTACCTCTTTTGCCGTCAACAAAAAAAGAAGGCCGTTTTTGCGGTGATTTTCATCGTTTATGGTTTCATTCTCTCCGGCATGGGAGAGATAACCCAAATGTTCGTCCAAGGCCGTTATCCGACGGTAAACGATGTTATTATCGATTTTGTTGGATTCACGATGATCCCGTTGGTTCTAACTTTATATCGACATGTTAATCGATCTGAATCTTAACGGGGCGGAACTTACCTGCTAAGACATCGTTTAGGAAAACAGCCAGACAAGCACCGCCTAGCGTGATGGCGAAGAAGGCGATGCTTTTCCATACGATAAAGGGATCCAAATAATTTAAAAACGGTAAGGCGTACATGTTGCCACGATAGATGGCGTCATTGGGCCAAATGACCGTTCGGAAGTATCCGAAGATATGGAAAAGGATAGGGTAGATCTGCCAGGTGATGACGGCAAATACAGGGCAGGTCCCCTTTTCATCGAGAAATAGCCAGTCGATTAACGGGGCCGCGATTAACACGACGTGCAGCATGATGCCGAATGCTCCGCCTGGCGCGTCGCCATTAGGGAGCAATGTGGAGAAGTAGAAAATACCAGAGATAACAGTGAAGACGGTGATGGGTAAAGCAAAAGGCATATAAGGCCCAGCAGCGACGCCATGGATGCCATGTCGAATCAAGTCGATTAGGTTGAAGATAAGCTCGAAACCGACCATGATCAAAAACACAGTCCCAAGTTCAACCGACATCGTGCAGAAGGCAGTCCAGACGGATTCAAAGCCAGCTACATAAACGGGATAGGAAATCCAAAGCAGGACGAAGAACGTCAGGCGTAATAAGAGGGCAACTAAACGGTTTCGGACTACCATGGCCTTTATTGTACCCTCCTTTTTTTGCTTTGCCACACGCCCTTATGTCTACCCGGACATAAAGTGTTACACTTATGGCCATGTTGGAACTCTACCTTAAAGATGAAGAATACCCCTTTACCGGCGTGACGCATGTACGTAAGGTCACCCGTGGCATTGTGCTAGACGAAAACAACAATGTTGCCATCCATCAAATCTATCGTGACGATCGCTTTTGCAAGCAATGGTATTATGAGACTCCTGGCGGCGGCGTTGACGAAGGCGAGACGTTTGAAGAAGCGTTTATTCGAGAATGCGGGGAAGAAATCGGTTGCGATGTGGAAATCCTTGCAATTCTCGGAGATGTTCATGATTTTTATAATCTCATTGGCAGGGAAAACCATAATCGGTTTTTCCTTGCTCGAATCCTAAGACGTCATGAAAAACATTTCGCCTCACAAGGAGATTTATTCATTCAGAAAACGTTGTTTGTCCCCATTGATGAAGCCATTGATTTATATCAAAAGCAAGATGATCGTCTTGTTGCAGGGCTGGTGAAAAGACGGGAACTCCCGATTTTGCTCGAGGCAAAAACGAGGATCAAACAGTGAAAAGGGCGTATTTGGTAGAAACGAATCCAAAAATACTTGAATTTGCTTGCTTTCCCCTTGCCTTGCTCGTATATTAATCAAGCCGTGGCGCAATTGGTGAAACGGTGAACACATTCGGCTGTGAACCGAACATGAACGGGTTCGACTCCCGTATTGCGCCCCATCATTAACGTACACGAAGAATGAGTGACAAAATCCTCATTCTTTTTTCATATGGATTTTCATTTTTGACTTTTAATCAGAGATTTATTAGTAATCACGGGCAACTTTTATCGGATGGTTCACCGGATATGAACTTACCGTTGGAGAAGTGTCAGAGCAAGCATAAAAGAAAGAGAAGGTTTCTTAACAGTTTATCTGTTAAAACTAAAACGCAAACTAAAGGGGCTTAATCACCTTTTATGTATCTTAACAGCCCCTCCTTTGAAAACAATCTGACTTCTAGCGGACATTTTTGTATGACGGGATAATAATTAATAGCGATATTGATCTCCTTTTTAGTTACCTCGAGCCCCATTTTGTCAATGCTAATAGGGAAAAATGCCTAAGCATTTAATTCTACGATGCCAAATCCTAAAAATGGGTCTTTTTTTTTTTTTTTTTGAACGCGCAAAATGGTAAAGAGGTAAAAATATGAAGGTACCAATAAAATTTATCGCCTTTTTATTTCCGCTTGCTGTTTTGCCAATTTCTAGCGCTTCGCTATTGGCGGTTTATCAAGAGCATGCGGAATTTAAGCCGGGCAATCATTTGGCCTATCTAGACTCAGCCACTGTCGCTACTGTGACTGTTGGCGAAACCGTTAGCGAGTTCAGCGATTTATCAAGCGCGATAAACGCTTGGGTGGACGGCTCTACTTTAAGGCTTGAAAAAGATGTCACGGGAGGCATGAATCTTACTAGCGGCACAATAACGCTAGATTTAAACAATCATTGCCTTAGCAATTCAACTAGAATCATTGAGCTTAATGGCGCTAATCTCACGCTCATAGATAGCAGCACCGATAAGACGAGACACTATTATAACGTTAATAGAGAAGGCGCCGCCACTTTAAGCGAAACGCCAACTGACCAATATTTCGATGGCGGTTACCTTACAGGTGTTACCGATGGCGGATCAAACGGCATCCATATAACAAGCGGCAAGCTTACTTTTTCAGGTGGTACCGTCTTCGGAAATAGAGGCGGCAGCGGCGCTGGAATTAAAGTAACCGCGGGCGGCGAGATGCTTTTTGAAAAAGATGCCGCGGTCATCGGAAATTACCAAGCGAATGATTGGGGTAGCGGCGGAGGCGTATCTAATAATGGAACGGTCGTTATGACGAGCGGCGTAATACGTGACAACACCGCTATGCTTGGCGTTGGCGGTTTCCGCTGCGATGGCGGCAGTTTTACGATAACAGGCGGGGAAATAACTGGCAATTATGGCCACACTTGGATTCCTTCTGGGGTACAAATAGATGGTAATAGCGAAATCCATATTGGCGGAAGCGCGAAGATTTATAACAACTACTATTTGAACACCCTAAAGGATTTGGGTATCAACGAGGGCCAAAATTTCATCGATATTTGCGAGCCTCTTACGGAAGAAGCAAAAATATACATCGTGCCAACCAACGACCAAAGCGGCTCCTATACGCAAGCATCTAACCCCATGGTCATGACCAAAAATTGGTCAAAAGTGATGGGTGATAAAGATCCTTATTCCTTTATAAAATGCAACAACATCTATACACGCAGCAATCCTACTTTATTAGGTGAATACGAGGTCTTCCTAAAAGAGGGCGAAGTAGCTGTCGGCAAAGTGAATTATACGATCTCCTTCGATGCTAATTCCGGTAGTGGAACAATGGCGAATGTCGATATAACCAAAAGGAGCTTTACCTTGCCAGAAAACGGTTTCGTCGCTCCGGAAAACCATGTTTTTGATGGATGGAAGATCGATGATAATACCACCACTTATCAGCCGGGTGAAGAAATCATCGTCGATAAAAACACGACCATAAAAGCCCAGTGGAGCGCCCTGCCTCTTGTCTCCTTCTCTTCTAACGGCGGAAGCGGGGAAATGGAGGATGTCACTATTAGCGATGGCAAAATCGCCATCCCAGAAAATGGTTTCGCGGCTCCAGAGGGCATGAAGTTTATTGGCTGGAAGGAACTTAAGAGCGGTACGTTCTATTCGCCGGGAGATATTGCGACATTTGATGAAGATGCAACGTTAGCCGCGCAGTGGAGCCCAATTGCTTCGGAAGAGTGGGCGAATCTATCTGGCAATGTCTATGCCGAAGACGGAATTGCTCCCACAACCCGCGTCCTTGTTCAATTATTCAAGGGAAAAGAACTTCTAGGATCAACCGTCACTAATAATGATGGCGAATATCGCTTGGATTGCCCTAACGGCATTTATAGCATTGTCGTCGAATACGACGGATTCGTGGACACCACTTTGGTCGAGGTGCTTGGCCCCACTAATAAAAATATAGAATTAAGCGGCGCCAACACCCAATCCTTAGTCAATGTCATCGGCGATGAGGCGATTGCCGTAGGCGGACTTGAGAAATTAGCCAAAACCATCCGAAATACCGAATCAATTCCTAGCGACTCTTCCTTGACCTTGACGATGAACGTCGAACAGCAAGAGGCTGAAAAAGCTGAACATGCAGATGAATTTGAAGAACAAGCCGTAAGACAAAACCTCAAATTCTATGACATCGTTGTCGAAAAATCCGTCGATGGGGTATCGACCTATCTTGACACGACTTTGGATGTCTTGGAAATTGTCATTCCTTACGAGAACATCGATAGGAGTGAAATCTCCGTCTATTCCTATCATGATGGCGAATTGATCACTTATGTCGAAAGTTCCACCAAAGATGCCGACACGTTCTCTCTCGATTTGGAGAATGGCTTAGTAAGGATTTACGCGAATAAATTCTCCTCATTCGCTATCGCCTATACCCCTTACTTTAGTCTCAACGTAAACATTTCTTTGGGAGGCTATTCCGGAAACGTGAACGCAAAACTTGAAAAGGCCGATACGAAAGAAGTCGTTGCACTCCTTGAGAATATCGCCTTAGACCAAGTCACGTTTGCAAATCTTAATAAAGGAGATTATTTATTGACGATTACTTGGGTTGATGGGGTGAATAATTCCATCGCGGTGCCAATATCCATCCAACAAAGCGCTGCTTAGACTAAAACCCCATTAGGATAAGCTCAATTTGCGTAAAAAACACCAAAACCCATCGATTTTAACTACCTGACATGACGCGTTGATTAACGCTAAAAAACTCAACCTTAAAACGTTCAAATAACCGAACGAACATAGCCGTTTCTACAAAGTATTCAACTGAAAGGACATTCTTATGGAAAGCCAACACTCCAAACTTACGAAAAACGACATCGATAAGGCAACGAAGAAAAAAACCGTTGCAGACAAAACAAAGAGGATCAAAAACGTTCCTTTATTCGTCTTGCACATTGTCGAAATCCTTATTAGCGTCACCTATGTTGTAATTCTTGCCTTCGGTAAGCTTTTCATCCCGCAAGACAATGAATTCTTCCAAAGTTTCAACATCTTCTCTGGCGCTAACCCCGTGCCTCACGCACGTTTGCTTAGCTATGCCTTGCTCGTGGTAATCATTGGCACACTCATTCGCATTCTCATCAAATTCGTAAGCGAACGCAGGGTCAAGGCGAAGAAAAAGGGCGGAGCGATTCTTAGCCTTCTAAGCAACCTCGTCAAATACGTCATCGTCATCATTGTCATCTGCTTTGTTCTTAACGCTCTTGGCGTAGATGCTACAGCCATCCTCGCCGGATTAGGGATCCTTACCTTGGTCATCGGTTTAGGCGTAACTTCACTTATCGAAGATATCGTCGCCGGCATCTTCATCATCGCCGAAGGTCTCTTCGATGTTGGCGATATCGTCGTCATCGATGGTTTCCGCGGAACAATCGTCACTATCGGCGTCCGCTCCACAAAGCTTGCAGACGTCGGAGGCGATATTTTGACCCTTCGCAATTCATCCATCGGTTCCGTCATCAATCTCACCGACCGACAGTCTTGCGCCGCGGTTAGTATTCCTATCGCACCAGAAGAATCATTATCCCGCGTAGAAGAAGTCATTAAGAATAACCATATTGAAACCATTCGAGAAACCTGCGATAAGATGGTGGGCGATCCCATCTATCTCGGCCTTTGCGAAATCACGCCAAAAGGCGTTCAGATGCTGCTTTTCATCGCCGCCTGCAATGAGGCCGATCGCTATGACGTTGAACGCGCTCTATATCATGGCCTAAAAACCATCTTTGACGGGAACGACATCAAACTTGGCAATCCCGGCGTATTGGTCACGGAAGAGAACTGATTGCATCTTGGAGACCTTCCATGAATAAAAATGAATATGAAATGTGGGTCTCGCGCAACGTTGGAAAAGGTGGAAAACGATCCTCAATAGATTTATATAACAAAGGGAAAAAGGGAAAAGAAAGAAACCCTGCCGCCGAAGAATATCCCTGCAAGGGGGTAGCTGAATATCATCATTATTACGAAAGAAATTCGCAAAAAAGAGATGATGACGATAAGAAAAAGCAGCAGGAATCATCCCAAAGCCAGCCCCAATCGAAAAATGCGCGAAAAAATGACCGCAGAAGAAACGGCAACAAAAATTTAACGCGATCCGTTGTGAAGCAGATTGCTTCTAAGGTTGCTTTAGTGGTTGTCGGCAGCATCGTCATCGTAACCGCTTATCAAACGATGGCATCGAAGAACGCAATTCCTGTCTCAGCTGTCGTCGCTTCCTCTTCTTGGACTTGGGAAAACGATCATAGCGGTGCTTCTGTTGAACTTTTCGATGGCAAAGGGGAATTAATCGCCTTAGTGCCAGGTACGGTCTTAACAACAACCGTTGATCCAACTTGCGTTGAAGAAGGGACAAAGACTTATACCGCGACCGCGGTTTATTTGGACGTGTCTTATTCGGACGTCTATGAAGAATCTCTCCCTGCCTTGGGACATGATTTCCTTGAGCCTGTCCGCACAGATCATGAAGATCATTACGACTTGGATTATGAATGCGGGCGTTGCCACGAGCATTTTGTCATATCGGTCGATATTGATGAAAAGGGCACGTCTGCTCTCGTCTGTTCTTGGGCATGGTCCGAAGACTATTCAAATGCAACCCTCACTCTTTATGACCAAGAAGGATCCATCGTCGCCGATTCCATTTCCGCCACGATAGCTTCTACCGAAACGCCTGCGACTTGCACTCTTGAAGGTGCGTGGACTTATTTAGCCTCGGCTACCTATGAAGAAAAGACTTATAGCGATCGACGCCTCGTGAGCATCCCTGCCTTAGGTCACCAATTCGGCGAAGGAGTCCGAACCGATTACGAAGACCATTATGAGATGGATTATGAATGCGAAAGGTGCCATGGTCATTTCGTCGTCTCAATATCATTTGGAGAAGAATAGTGCAAAATACAGCGGCGTTCGTCATGCCCGTTCGATTAACTAAGGACGAAAAAGACCTCTTGTTTTTTGCTGATGCCATAGCCTCAATCCAAAACCAAACCGACAAGGATTGGGTCTTGGTCCTAGTTGACGACTACTCCGAAAGCAAAGCCGTCTACGATTTCATAGAAAAAATCAAAAGCGAGCTTAAAGACAAACTGCATTTCATTCCAACGGATCGAAATTATGGTACCGGCGTAGCGCGAAACAAGGGCGTGGAATACGCTTCTAAAATCGGCGCCCCTTTCATTTTGTTTAATGATTCCGATGATATTTCCGATCCACGGCGTCTAGAGCTTGTCCGCAAAGCCTTCGAAGACGAAACGGTGAACGTTGTCTATACCGGTTTTGACGTTATCGACGAAAAAAACGTCCTCGTCCCTGTTTCGAAAATCAATAAGACTGTTTTGGAAATTATCGATGGCCATAAAGAAGACGTGGTGGAAGGCGAAAATGCCTGGATTTCCATCGCCATGAAGAAGAAATACACCAATCTGACTTCCTGCACGGCCGTAAGAACTTCCCTAGCCGTAGCAGAGCCATTCCCAAACGCATCCGTTTCCGAGGATTGTCATACCTGGTTCCGCTATGCAGCTTATCCAGGCAAATTTGTATTTCTTCGAGATATCAAAGGCAAATACCGCATTGCTAGCGGCACCGCTAGCCGGTCAAGAAGCCGTAACGCCGATTTCTACGGAATGATGGTGAAGAACGATTCCGATGGATTTGAAAAAGCGGTTACGATTGCTAAAAAATACAACACACTTGTCGGTTATGACGAAGACGAAATTCGCTTGGCTTTTTATGTCCGCCTAGCCCTTTGCATCTATAACGGTGGATCGGTTAATCATTGCATAGAGGCGCTTTCAAAAGCCAAGGCGATCAGCGAGGAAAAAACACTCTATTATATTGAGCGCTTGCCTTGTGATGCATCGACGAAAGAAGCAATCAGAAAATTAGCCTAAGATCCTAACCCCTTTAAATTTGAATTCATCTAAATGCGGTTATCGCCGCATTTTTATATAGAAAAACAAATATAAAGAGGCATGTCATTATTAATGCAAATCTTAGCAATAAGGGTGTTTATTTCAAAGCTTTGTAATTCGGCGTTATTCCGTTAGGAATGAGCGGAAGAACGTGCATTCGTCTTCATTGCATTTACGCGCGATTTCAAGCTTAATGTTGATATGGAAGACATGGGTCGGCGTTGTTTCACTTTCACCATAGCAATGATAAAAAGCTGGAATCCCAAGCGCGCGCATCCGTTCATAGAACGGTTTCGCTTGGGGACGGAGGAAATCGCCGTTAGCGGTCATGATAAAGCAAGGAGGGAAGCGCTTGTTTGCTTTTTGCAGAAGGCTAAGGCTACCGTATTCCTCGTCAGTTCCACCTAAAGGCAAATATTCGTTAGCTAAATTATCCATCAAAAGCTCTTGCCCGCGGATAAGCTCGTACATACCGCAATTATAGGCGACGGCTTTTGGTAAAGAGCCTTTCGGAGGATGGATGCCGAGTTGGTCTGCATATTTTCGATCGGTAGCAAGCGCGCAATATAACCCTAAAATATTCGCCCCAACGCTATCGCCAAGAGCAAAGAGGTTCGCCGTATCAAAATCGTATTCTATAGCGTGATTTAAGACCCATTGAAACACATCGTTAATGTCTTCTAAAGGGGCTGGATGTTTGTGCTTTGGGGCAAGACGGTAGCTGAAATTGATGACGGCAAAGCCTTTTTTGGCAAGACTCATGCAATAGAACTGCATAATCTCCTTATTGCCATAGACCCAACCACCTCCGTGGATGGATATGATGACGGGCAACTTGCCGTGATATTCTTTGGGTCGATAGATATCCAAGCGATTTCTTTCCACGTCGACGCCATAAAGGACATCATCGACGCGTTGGACTCCTTCGGGAGTCAACAAACCTTCGTTTCGTTTGGCGTCATCGATTGCGTTGCTTTTGCAAAAAGTCTCAACTGAGGTAATGTAAAACATAGATTATTCCTTCGAAATGGAAAAGCGGTAGATCGTTTTCTGGGTGTAAGTTTCGCCAGGTCTAAGAATGGTGGAGGGGAAATGTGGGTGGTTCACGGAATCGGGATAATGCTGCGCTTCCATGCAAAGACCGCCTTGTTTTGGGTAACGGATGCCGTTTTTTCCTGTGGGCGCAGGGTCAAAATGAACGTAGTTAGACGTATAGAATTGGATAGCTGGTTCGGTCGTGAATGCCTCTAAGCATATCCCTGTTTTAGGGCTTAAGGCCTTTCCGATGAATCGGAGCGTTCCAGGAGTTCCGTTGATAATCATGTTGTGGTCATAACCAGTGCAAAGCCTAAGCTGGTAATAATCCTCGTTAATGGTTTCCCCAATGGCATGCGCCTTGCGGAAATCCAAGGGGGTGCCTTCGACGGGGATAATTTTTCCCGTCTGGGCAAAGGTATCCTCATATTCTGTATAAGCATCTGAATTCAGCATGACAATATGATCGAAAACGGTGGATCCGTCCTGTCCATTCAGATTGAAATATGCGTGATTGGTAAGGTTAATCGCTGTAGGGGCGTCCGTTGTGGCTTTATAAGAGATCTCAAAAGCGTTATCTTCGGTAAGGACGTAGCGCACTTCTAGGCGCAGAGTGCCTGAAAAGCCTTCTTCACCATCCGGACTAAGATAAGATAAACAAAGGCAATCCTTCTCAATGGAAGCTTTAAACATACGCTTGGAGAAGACTCCATGAACGTGATTGGGTTCGCTGGAGTTCTTTTCTAATTGGACCATCTTTCCATCGAGCGGAAAGAGACAATCCTTGATGCGGTTAGCATACCTTCCAACGATTGCCCCATAAAAACAGCCCCCTATTTCGTAATAAGAGATGTCATCGTAGCCTAAGATAACATCAACCATATTCCCGTTTTTATCTGGGACGAAAAGGCTTTGTATGGTGGCGCCAAAATCAAGGATCGTGGCTTTAGCACCGTTATGATTAGTCAAGGTAAAAGCGGTGACATCCTCATCACTTTTAGTTTTGCCAAACGCCTTGCTTACAATGTTCACCTTCGGAGATTCCTTTTATTCTTTTGGTTCAAAAATGCCTTTTTTATTGAGCATGCCCAAAGAAATGATTTCATCCCAGTCAATGCGCATATCGCCATGGAGGAATTCGCGGTCAATGGCGCCAATTTCCCTTATGAAACGGCATGGATTGCCATAAGCCAAAGAAGAAGGGGGGACATCATGGGTGACGACGCTTCCTGCCCCAATAACGCTATTTTTGCCAATATGAACGCCTGGTAAGATAATGGATCCCGCGCCGATCCATACGTTTTCGTCGATATGGACATCCATGTTATATTGCATCTCTTTCCTTCTTAGTTCGGCGTTTAGTGGATGATTTGCGGTCGCTATGACCACGTTTGGTCCTATTAAGACGCGGTCGCCAATATAAATATGGCCATCATCGATTAGGGTCAGATTGAAATTAGCATAGATCTTCGAACCGAAATGGACATTCTTTCCTCCCCAACTCGCGTGGAAGGGGGATTCGATATAGTTTCCTTCGCCACATTCAGCAAAGACTTCCTTCATGTAGGCTTCTTTTTTGTCGGACTCGGAAGGTTTAAATTGATTGAATTCCCAAAGCCTTTCCTTATAGGGCGCTTGCATAAGCATGATCTCTTTGTCGCAGGTATCATAAACAAGTCCCTGAATCATTCTCTCTTTTTGCGTCATAGTGTTCCCTTTTTATCGTGTTGGAAAGTCATGAAATATTATCAAAAACCATATGTAGTTTCCATAGTCGCGCTCAATGTTTTACGTCATTTCTATCAATTAAATATTTTATCAATTATCCAAGGTCTTTATTGCTATGTGGGAATCGAATTCTTTGCATTATGTTTCCGTCTACCATCACAGCAATAATGCTTAGGAAAACTATGACATCATTGCTTCTTTTTGATTCACATCCTCTTTTGCACAGGTGTGCTGGTGAGCGGGGTGAAGCTGCGGCCGCAGGACTTGCAGCGATACCTTTGGACGCCGTTCCGCTTGGAAACCCCGTCCCATTTGACCATCGTGCTGCCGCATCCCTCGTAAGGACATTCGCGGATGTCGATGGAGTTGACGTAACCTATCTCTTCGTCGGAGAGCTTGCGGTGCTTGGCGTCGTCCCATTCCTCCATCGTCGCGACCAAGAGGCGGTCGAGCTTGCTCGCGCCGAAAAGCTTGGCGTATTTGTCTGATTTTCTCATATGTGCTGGCGATCCGCTGCTACGGTGGAACCTGGAATCGCCAGACTCAAGCAGGTTCCACCGAAGCAGCCTTGTGAGGGAGCTCCCTCAAATTGATTCTGATGCCGCCGTGACATGAAGTCTATCAGCACATTTGTGCAAAACAGGATATGTTATTTTACCAACATTAGTAGGAGCGGTTCTTACAGGATTAGGATGTTTCTTCGCATATCGAAACAAAGATAAAATATTAACAAACCACGGACGAACAGCAATGATTGTGATTTAGATTATATTGACGAATTAAAAACACTTAAGAAACTTTTGGACTCTGGAGCACTGACTCAAGAAGAGTTCGATAATCAAAAGGCAAAAGTTTTAAACAACAAATAGGTATTAAATTTGGTTTATGATAATATAATAGCGAGTTGTCCGAAAGGACTGGGTTCACCATTTAAGGGCAGGACGCCCTTTTTATTATCCTTATGAAAGAATTAAGTGTTTTTGTTGATGAAGCAGGTGTATTTGGACCCTATGATTATAGGGATCCTTATTACATTCTTTCTTTTGTGTTTCATGATCAAGACGACGATTTATCAAAAGAAATGACTTATTTCCAAGAAAACATCAATAAACTTGGCTTTGATATTAAATCATTACACGCAGGACCAATAGATTATTTAAAACGAAAGAAATATCCCGTTTATTACCATAAAATTTGAATTCTTTTATTGCTTTAACCATTATTTTTCGTTAAATTGTAAGTGTAGCAGTGCTACAAACACATCTTTGACAGTTTATAATTGCTCCAATTAAAAAAAGTTCGATTTGCTCGAACTTTTTTGATGACTTTTCACTTCAATGAAATGTAGCAATACTTTTTCATCTAAATTTTTTTCTAAATTCTTTATTCAGGTATGA
>JAGAHY010000142.1 GCA_017626815.1 Bacilli bacterium
GACATAGACGGTGTTAGTAGCGGTGTAGCCATTGGTTCGAAGCATGAAGAAACCCTTTTCGTCTACTTCAGACGCCCAGGCGCCGCGAGCTAAAGCATATCGTGTGGGCTGGATTTGGCGGTGGGGGTCTGCGTCAGCGTCGGAGCAGGCAAAGCCATAGTCGGAAGCTTTCTTGGAACAGAAGATTTCTTCTTCGGACAAAAGGAAGACTTTATCCTGAGTATTGGATCCGCAGTCGGTGTCGAAATAGAAATTCTTTTTGTTTTCGACGTCAGCGATTTGGACCTTGTCTTCTTGGCCTTGGAAAGCGGTGACGAAGAAATCGTTATTTAGCCATTCGCGGATAGAGGAGTCTTCCCAGTTGGCGTCACTTAATTCGTTATGATAAGGCATCACATCGAGGCCATATTTGGGAAAGAGAAGGGTTTTGCCGTTATTTTTGGATAAAACTCTCCATTGAATGGGCTCTACTTTGAAATAACGGTCATCTAGTTTTCGATATTCGTCTCCTTCGATATAGACGGGGCTTTCCCAATCCGCGGCTTGTAGCTCTTCGAAAAGAGTCTTATCGATAATGCAGCCTCGGTCGTTGCCGGTGGGCGCGGTGGGGATTACCTCGCTTTGAGGATAACGCCCAAAGTCCACATAGGTTTCGTCTTTGGATATGGCATCGGGATCGCAGGTATTTTCTTTCCCTTCTCCTTGATTGGACCTCATGATGGTGAGTGAGGATACTTCGTCGCATTGATCGAAGTTCCATTGATTCATATTGACGTTAATGACGGGCAAAATGCCTGAATCATCGCAGTTGACCGCCGTGCCACGGTGGTAGATATAGCCAAAGTCGCAGATATAGGTGATGTTGGATTGGGTGTAGCCCGTCGTTCTCATGAACCAGAAGGAGTTGCCCTTGTATGGAGCGACCGGGGACCACCAAGTGCCATGGTATTTGGCATAAGGAGTGGAACGGAATCTTTTGGCTGGGTCATCGTATCCAGAGCCGGCATAGAAACCATATTGGTTACCCTTATCCGAGGCGAAGACTTCTTCGTTGGAGAGAATGTAAACATAATCTTCTGTGGCGTCTCCGCTGGAAGCGCCATAGTCTAGATTAGGTTTGTTTTCGTTGGTGACTTTAACCAAGACTTTGCTTTCCTTTTCATCAAAAGCATCGGCCAAAAAGCCATCTTTTTCATCATTGAGCCAGCTTCTTAGGGATGAAGTGGACCAGGTCACGGATTCGTATTTCTCATGGAAGGGTGCGCAGTCGATGGTCCTATCGGATAGCAACGTCACCACATTATCTTGCTGGGCGATGACGCGCCAACGAAGCGGTTCTACCTGGAAGTAATGGTAGGGACGTTCATCGTAACGATAATGCTGTTCGCGGTTATCAAGACCAGGTTCTTGCTCTCGAATATAGGTGACACCATTCAGGGTGAGTTTATCTTCCGTCCATTCGCTGGAAGTAAGAGCTTGATATAACGTGTCATCTTTTAGGATATCACCCTCGAGAAGTGCGTAATCATCGATGCCGTCCCACTTGGAATCGACGATTTCCTTGCAGGGGTAGGAGCCAAAGTTGACGCGGCTCCATTTGGTTTCTTGCTTGGTTGGGGCAACACCGGATTCGGTTTTTATCGGCATATGGAAAGCGGCTCCTGTTTTAGGCGCGCAGGAGGGCAAAAGCAACGCTCCAAGCGACAACAAAGGTAGGCAGAGGATGGATTGGATTGTTTTCTTCATGGACGCATTATAAACGCTGCAAGCCAAAACGTATGATGTTTCCGGATCGGAGAGCGGTAGTTCTTTTGCCTTATTTGGAAAAATAGTTCAACAACAAGGGGAAGAAAACTTCCGGGGCATGCATCGCGAGGGCGCGGACAAAATTGCTTTTCCCCTTCTTTGAGGAAACCAAATACATCGTGATGGGGACGTCAGTGGTTAAGAAACGTACCAGACTGTTTGTAGCCGTTTTTAGATATTCGTCATCATAGGGGATGCCGTTTTTATCTAAGACTGTCTTCAGCAAGTGATAAAGGCCGTTGAGGGTGATGAGTTTGACGGCGTTCTCTTGAAAGGACTCCAAAAGTTCCGTCCGAGCAGCAAGGGATAAACTCATGGCTTTGCCTATTACGTAGCTGAGATAACTTTCGTAGTTATTGTCCACGTAGCTAGATCGATCATGCATGTCGGGGACGTAACCTTCACCTTCCACGTCCACCTTAACGGTTAAGGAGGAAAGGATTAGATCGAGGTATTCGGCATCGTTATTGTAGTATTCACTGTCGGGGATAAATTCTGGCAGTGTCACCCGTGGGTCGAAGTCGGCGACGATGTCGCTAGCGCGCTCATCATAGATGTCGATGACGTTACCTCCATGGGCCAATCCGAAGCATTCTGGGTAGAAGGAACTAAGAAGGCTGGTCCCAACGCGGATATTGTGAATGCAGGCGTGAGGCTGAAGATGGCTAGCATCAATGACGGCTGGGGCTCCAAAGCCATAATGGTAAAGGTTCTCTTCACGGACAATGTCTCGTTCTAAAAGAGATTGTGAAAGAATGTCGGCGATAGCAGCGCTTCGCGAATAGCCCGTTATCCAAATTTTAGCAGTGTTTTGCGCGTATTTTTCCAAATATTCCTCTAAATAGGGAAGAACGCGGTCGGCGGCGATTTGGAAGCCAACTGCGTTTCCTTCTTTACCGATGACCACGTTGTTGGCCCAGGGCTTGAAATACGCTTGAGCATCCATCATGACGGCGACGAGGTCATGCCCGTCGATGCTTTTGTGGGCGAAACTGTAACGAACAGTGTCCGCGGATTCGGCCGCGTCGTAATCGGGGCTATGGAAAATATGATCAAAGCCTAACGTGACGAAGAATTCCTCCGTCTGCTTTTTGTTATTGGCGCTGATTGCGTAAGAGACGCTAAGCAAGGCGAGTTCTTGATGGAACTGGCGTCCATCGAGCAAGAAGAAATCCTCTTGATAGGGGATGGTGTAGTGCAACTGATAAGGGGAACCGTCTTCATCCATCAAAAGGCGAGAACGGAAATCGAAGGTGTATTGACCGTCTACCAAACCCGTCGCATAGGATTCCTCGGACCAAGAGATGCGGGAAGATGAAGAAAGACTACTGGAACTGGCAGATGAAGAAAGACTACTGGAACTGGCGGATGAAGTGCCGCCGCAAGAACAAAGAACGATGGGCGCCAACAAGAGGAAGGACGTGCGTTTTTTCATAATCATAGCCTCCTTGGATTTACGTTCCGGCAATCTGAGCAAACGATTGCCGCATTAATGATAGGCGTTTTCGTTGACGTGCGGCAAAGTACCGTTATGATAACGGCGGAAAAACTATGCTTTACCAGTGCCAAGATTGCGGACATAAGTTTGAAGGAATCATCCCTC
>JAGAHY010000143.1 GCA_017626815.1 Bacilli bacterium
CGCGCCGCCGCGGGCATCGCCATCCAAACGGGACAAGATAATACCCGAAAGACGGAGGTCTTTGTTAAAGGCGCTCGCGACATTGACGGCGTCTTGGCCAGCGGCCGCGTCGACAAGAAGCAGCACTTCCTTCGGATGAAGCTCATGGTTGATACGCTTAAGCTCATCCATTAAAGCTTCATCGATTTGCAAACGACCAGCGGTATCGACAATGAGAACATCATAGCCTTCTTTTAAGGCTTTCTCTTTCGCGTGCAAAGCGATCTTTACGGGGTCGACCTTGTCGCCTTCATCATAGAAGCCGATCTCTGCTTTTTCGGCAACGGCACGCAACTGGTCAATAGCGCCAGGACGGTAAATATCGCAAGCGGCCACGAGGGTCTTCTTGTTTTCTTTATTCTTGAAGTAATATCCTAATTTACCAGCGGTCGTGGTTTTACCCGTACCTTGCAAGCCGACCATCATGATGATGGTTAAGGGTTTTTCAAGCGCGATGCCTTCTTGTTCGGAACCCAATAAATCCTGAATGTCGTCATGGACGATCTTGACGATCATCTGGCTCGGGTTGACCTTGGAATAGACATCTTGGCCAAGGGCCTTTTCCTTCACGTCGTTGATGAAAGATTTAACGACCTTGAAGTTGACGTCAGACTCAAGCAATGCCACGCGAATCTCGCGAAGCATGTCCTCCATGTTCTTTTCGGTGAGTTTACTCTGGCCGCGTATTTTCTTAAATGCCGCGCCGAGTTTGTCGCTTAATGATTCAAATGCCATCGTCGAAGGCCTCCTTAAGATGAACTGCTTGTTCCTTAATTTCTTGGATATCTGCAGCGTTATTTAACATTTCTAAGTAGTCGTGAACGGCTTTGTTCTTACGGTTTAAGCCGAGTTTTTCTTCGTAATAATGAAGTTTGGCCACTCCTTTTTTCAAGGCATCAAAGGCTGCGGCTCGGGAGATGTCTTTTTCTTCCGCGATTTCACTAAGGGATAAGTTGAAGCGGAAATAGAGGCGCAAGGTTTCTTGTTGGGAAGAGCTAAGCAACGGTTCATAGCAATCGAGCAAACCAATGGATTCGTCCCAACTAGAGAGGATCTCTTGTTCATTCATCGGTGGATTCCCCTAGCAATAAGCCATAAAGATATTGGTCGAGATCAAATTCGCGTAAATCGGTCATCTTTTCGCCAAGGCCAATGAAGCGGACAGGGACGCCGAGTTCATCGCGGATGGAGAGGATGATGCCGCCTTTGGAGGTTCCGTCCATCTTGGTGATGACGATGCCGGTAACTGGAGCGACTTCCTTAAAAGCTTTGGCTTGAAGGACACCGTTTTGGCCAGTAGTTGCATCGATGATTAAGAAGGTCTCATGGGGCGCATCGGGAATTTCCTTCGACAAAACGCGCGTCATTTTTCCAAGTTCCTGCATGAGGTTGTTCTTGGTTTGCAATCTACCGGCGGTGTCGACAATTAGCAAATCGATATTGTTTTCTTTCGCGTAATGCGCGGCATTATAGGCGACGGAGGCAGGGTCTGCATTCTCTTTCCCTTTGATAATGGGGACATTGAGTCTTGAGGCCCAAACGCTTAACTGTTCCACTGCGCCAGCACGGAAGGTATCACCCGCGGCAAGGGCCACTTTTTTACCCTGATGGAGATAACGGTAGGCCAATTTGGCGATGCTGGTGGTCTTGCCGACGCCATTGACGCCACATACCAGCAAAACCGTCGGACCCTCGGTACGGAACGTAATTTCGTTTTGAATGGATTCGCCTTTGGTCGCGTAGTCGACAAACATGGCGTCGACCAGAAGCTCATTGATGGCTTTCGGCTCGGAGATCTTTTCTTTCTTGGCTTGGTCAAGAAGGTTTTCGATGAGGCGGAGGGACAGCTCGACGCCGACATCGGATTCGATAAGGATTTGTTCGAGTTCTTCGAAATATTCCTCGTTAATCGAAGCATAACGCTTTGAAAGGTTCTCCAGTTTCGAGGCGAAAGCCTTACGGGATTTCTCTAATCCCTTTTCATAAGTTTTCGCTTCTTCGGTGGTTTTGTTCTCTTTTTTGGAGAACTTGCTTTTTAAAAATGAAAATAATCCCATCGTTTATCTCTCCGGTAATGACATTTTCGCAAGCGCGTCGCTGGCGGCTTCAGTCTCCGCGATTTTCTTGCTCTTACCCGCGCCCCTGCCGATTTCGGCGCCTTCAAAATAGACGGCGGCCACGAAAATCTTATCGCCACCGCTGCCATGTTCTTCGACGATACGGTAGGTGACGGATTCTTTTTTATCGGCTTGCATACATTCTTGCAAATAGGATTTCGGGTTGACCGAAATATCCACCTTGGCGCCTTTGATATCTTCTTCATACACTGCGCGAACAAAGTGATAGCAGAATTCGCGGCCCTGGTCCAAATACAAAGCCCCGATAAAGGACTCGAAGACATCCTCAAGCAAAGAAATGTTAGCCGAGGCGTCCTTGGCGAAACTAGCGCCGACGCGGATATATTCATTCAGGCCCAGTTTCTTGCAATAGTCGGCCTCCGCGGAAGTACGGATAAATTGGCTCTTCAACATGGAGAGTTTGCCTTGTTCCATTTCGGGATGGTAGATGTAGCAAAGCTCAGACACGACCATTCCGACGACTGAATCGCCCAAGAATTCCAAACGTTCATAGTCCTGATGACGGGTGCCCGCCATGCCATTATAGGAAGAATGGGTAAAGGCGAGAACATAGAGTTCTTCATTATTCGGAAGAATCCCGAATTTACGATATAAAGGTAGATACTCGCTAGCCATGGGCTTATTCTACCAGCATCCCTCCCTTATATAAATAAGGGATGCGAGAATAGATAAATATCCTTTTCGTCCGTAAATCACCTTAAAAAATCTTAATTTCCCCAGCAAAAACCATTCGATTATGAAAATGATGCCCACTTTTGCTCAAAGAGGGCATCATGCATTCGACGATTCGGATTCCTATTTGTTCTTGAAGCGGAGGATGAAGCGGTTCTGTCCTTCGTCTCTAATTTGGTATTCTTTGGCAAGCGCGGGTCCGCAGGCATGAGACCCTACCCCGGCCATAGCGACGTCCAGATTGATGAAACTTTTGCCCTCTTCCTGAAGATCATAATCATGCATGGCGGTGCTTAGCTGATCGATGGAATAAGGTTGGACGTTGAAGGAGAACGGGTCATCCGCATCGACCTTCATACTACCTATTTCCATATAAGAGACGCAGTAACGGGAGCCGGATTCTTGAGGCTTAAGGTAGTTATCGAGGTTGTCGGATACTTTCACTTCGAACTTACCGTATTGGCTGTGGATATATTTATCGATATAGCTCTCATCTGGGCCATACCCTTCGTAGATAAACTCGCGATGTTTCACCAATGCGAATTGAATGCCAAGACGATAGGGTCTAGGTTCCTCCATGACGCGGTAAGAAACGGAAATCTCAACTCGCCTTTCATAGATTTCCACGCATAGTTTAGCCGTCAAATAAGTGATGTCAGATTCTTGGAGCGCATATTCGAACTCATGTTTATTCTCTTGATGGGTGACGTTGGTGACGGTCCAATTCATTTGTTTTCTCTTCCGCTGGTCTTCTCGGTCCGGGACGTCATTATCGATTGGCGCGCGGAGATGGCAAAGGGTCAAGGGCTCCTTCAGGATATTTCTACCGGCGACATAGAGTCCAACCACGGTTCCGTTTTCGTCATCAAAGCGGCAATTGGTAATTGGGAGATAACCTTTTTCTAGAATCGGACGCTTATGGTATTTAGGCTCGTCAGGAGATAGTTTTCCACCGTAAATCGCCGCTATTTCTTTCGTTGAAGACTTGAATTGACGATATGGCGTCACCAACCCATCCACGCAGAAATTGCCATCGTTATAGTGTTCGGGGAAATCCGAACCATACTTCAGTTTACCATCGACGATGACGGCATGGTCGCACCACTCCCAGACAAAAGCTCCGATGATGCGAGGCTGTTCGTTGATGAGCTTCCAATAGTCGGCGGCGTCGCCACAACTATTCCCCATCGCATGCGTGTATTCACATAACAGCAAAGGCCGTTTTTCTTGTTCGTCTTCTAAGTAGTCGTGTTTGATGGATTCCAATGTTGGATACATTCTCGAGCAGATGTCGATACGAGAAGTGTAATAGTCCGACCGATCCGCAAGGTTATGGATGCCTTCGTAATGAATGGGCCGATTGTCGTGGGAATGAATATAGTCCGCACCCGCATGGAACATCTTTCCATAGCTTGATTCGTTTCCTAAGGAGAAGATGATGACGCAGGTTCGGTTTTTATCCCGCTCATAAAGAGAAACGAGGCGA
>JAGAHY010000144.1 GCA_017626815.1 Bacilli bacterium
CGCATAATGATTGTTATCAAAATGCATCTTGAATTTTCCGGCCTTGGTTGTAGAATGAATTAGGTTTTGGGGCCCCTAAGGTTAATCCTTAGGGCCTTTTTTACCGTCATCATGGTACTTGCCAAACAAAATGGCAATAAGAACCAGAACGATTACCACGAAAGCGGAATCGCTCATTGGAGTGACCTCCTTTCCTATTGTTCTCCTGCCACCTCCGAAAACTTCAAGCGAGCTGTTTTTAGCCATAAGGAATCCTTTCTGGCAATGATTATTATACCATGGGCCTAAGCCCCTTTTTAGAGGACCACCCCAAAAACAAATGACGAAAAATGCCGATGGCTACTGACTTTTTTGAAGCCATGCAAAAGCTCGTTTCAAAGTCGACTTTTGTGATAAAAAACTTTGGGGGGCCTACAGCCCATGAAGTAAGGCGTTGCGCCCAAAGTTTATTTCTATCTATCTTAAAGTGACTCCAGCATCTTCAGCACGATGCTGCTGGATTGGTCGGCCGCGACATCCATGAAATCCACGTAAGACTCGTTCGCGTGGCCGTCGGCCTTGTCGCTTAAGGTTCTCATGATGACGAAGGGCAAATCGCAGGCCTGGCACACCTTGGCGATGGCCGCGCCTTCCATCTCACAGGCATAGGCGTCGAATTCTTTGTCTAAGTAATCGACATACTCGCTGGAGGCGATGAATTGGTCGCCCGAGGCAATCACGCCCTTGAAGGTTTTTTGGTCCTTCACCACCGCCAAAGAGGATTCGTAGGCCAAATCCACCAATTTGGAATCGCATTCGTAATATTCGCCAGGTTCCCGCCTTCCCGGATCCCCTCCGCACCAAACAAAGCCATCGTTGCCCTGAATTCCATAATCATGCTCGACGATTTTCGTGCCGATGACTTGGTCTAAGACATTTTCTTCGTCTTTGACCCCGCCGGCGACGCCGGTGAAGATAACCTCAGAGATATCGAAATGATTCAGCACGCAGGTGAAGCCGGAGCTAGCGTTGATCTTGCCGATGCCCGAACGGGAGATGACGACATTTTTCCCTTTTAACGTGCCGATATGGACCACGAGGCTGCCGACGCTTTTGGTTTCCTGAATCTTCGCTTCCTTTAACAGGTGCTTGATTTCGGTATCCATCGCGGAGATGATGCCGATATAGGGTGTCGGGGCTTGGTTGCCGCAACCAAAGCAGGCGAGCAAAAGAGGAAGAAGCAAACTGAAACGGGGCTTACGGATGGTCATGGTAATTTCTCCTTTGGGTGTCACTTTGTCCTTGACCTCATGATGATAAAGAAAAAGTGGCTCGATAGCACTTCAAAGTTCGAGAAAGCGCTTCTTCTTTGGACAATATGCCCTTTGATCTTTCTTTCCGCAAGCTCCCCGTTATCGTTGGCCGCATTTCTTTGTCAATCTACCCTCAAAGGAAGTACAATATGCCCATGATTACCCAACACGATATTCTCGCCGACCTTCACGTCCACACCATCGCGTCCGTGCACGCCTATAGCACCCTCAGGGAATGCTTGGAAGAGGCGCGCCTCCATGGCATGAGTTACCTCGCCATCACCGACCACTACTATGGCCAAGGCAGCGAAGTGGACAAGAAGAACGAATCCAACTACATGAGCTATATCGAAGATTGGGCCAATCCCAATAAGTTCGGGGTCAAGGTCATCGGCGGGGCGGAATTTAACGTCGGCCATGACATCTTCCGCGAGAAACGGTTGATGGAGGACCTGCACTGGAAGCTTTATGGGCTCCATAGTTGGTTCATCGACCGCGAGAACACGACCTTAGAGGAACTGTTCCAATATTTCGAGCAGAACGCCTCCAAGTTCGACGCCTTCGCCCACATCGAGCGCGAGCTCCACAAAATCGACCATAGCCGTTATGGCCGCGAGCTCACCCCCGAAATCCAAGACTTCCTCAAACGCCTCGTCATCTTGGCCAAAGAGAAAGACATCGTCCTCGAAGTCAACGAAGGCACCTTGGCGCGCAAAGAAGCCGGCGCCCCAGACCGCCTGGAATATTGGCTAAGCGTAGCTAGGGAAAACGGCAACCGCATCTCGCTTGGCACCGACGCCCATTATTGCGAGCTCATCGGTAACTTCCGCCGCTCGATCGCGCTTTTGAACAAACTCGAATACCCCAAAGAACTTATCGTCAACTGCAACATGGAGCAGCTCGACGCATTGCTCCCAGCCAAATTCCGAGACAGGGTACCCAAATGAACATCTACGATTTCCGCCTGCCGACCCCTCAAGGAGGAGAGCTTCCCTTAAGCGACTTCGAAGGGAAGGTCCTGCTCATCGTCAACACCGCCACCGGCTGTGGCTTCACGCCCCAATATGAACCCCTCGAGGCCCTCTATAATAAATATAAGGATAAGGGGCTCGTGATCCTCGACATCCCCTGCAACCAGTTCGGCAACCAGACCCCGGGGAGCGATGAGGAAATCCACGAATTCTGCTCCCTCAACTACCACACCTCCTTCCCGCGCATGAAGAAGTCCGACGTCAACGGGCCTAACGCCTTACCCTTATATGGCTACCTCAAGTCAGAGAAGGGTTTCGAAGGCTTTGGGGAAGGCAAGATGGCGGACTTGCTCCGTTCCTTTTTGCCCACGATCGTCCCCGATTACGAGAAGACCCCCGACATCAAATGGAACTTCACCAAATTCCTCGTCGACCGCCAGGGCAACGTCATCGCCCGTTATGAGCCAACCGCCGACATGGCTAACGTGGAGAAGAATATCCTCGCCTGCCTATAAGACATCAAGCATCACAAAAACCCGACATTTGTTTGAGATGTCGGGTTTTTGCATGCCTTGATTTCGGATTAATACATGTCCGGGCTCATCGCGGGAGCGGCGGGCTTGGGTTCTTTGATCTCGCTGACGGCGGCTTCGGTGGTCACGAACAAGGCCGCGATGGAGGAGGCGTTTAGAATCGCGCTGCGGGTGACTTTGGTCGGATCGACGATACCCTTATCGAACATATCGACCCATTCGCCGGTTTTGGCATTGAAGCCGAAGTGGGCCTTGGCTTCTTTCTGCTTCTCCTCGATTTCATCGGGTTCATAGCCGGCGTTTTCGGCGATCTGGCGAAGCGGCTCATAGAGGGACTCGAGGACCGCGTTGATGCCTTTTTGGACATCGGGGTTCTCGTCCTTAAGATTGCCTTTGAGGGACTTATACACTTCCGCGAGGGCCGCGCCACCGCCGATGACGATGCCTTCGGCGACGGCCGCCTTGGTGGCGTTAAGCGCGTCTTCGATGCGGAGCTTCTTCTCCTTGAGCTGGGCTTCGGTGAGGGCGCCGACTTTGAGGACGGCCACGCCATCGCCAAGCTTCGCGATGCGCTTGGAGAGGTTCTTCTTGTCGTATTCGGAAGTGGAGGCAAGACGCTGTTGCTCAAGTTCGGCAATGCGGGCTTCCACCGCCGCTTTATCGCCTTCGCCGCCAACTAAAGTGGTCTTATCTTTACGGACGGTCGCACGGCGGACTTTGCCAAGATCTTCGAAGGTCACGTCCTTAAGCTCCATGCCGAGGTCTTTGGAGACGAAGTTGGCGCCGGTGGTGATGGCGATGTCCTGGAGGGCGGCTTTCTGCGCGTCGCCGAATTCCGGGGCTTTGACCGCGACCACGTTGAAGGTGCCGCGGAGCTTATTGACCACGAGGGTCGAGGTGACGTCGGCGTCTAAGTCGTCGGCGATGATGAGCAAGGGCTTATGGCTATCGACGACGGATTGCAGCAAGGGCACGACATCGTTGATGTTGGAGATCTTCTGGTCGGTGACGAGGACTAACGCGTCTTCGAGTTCGGCCACCATCTTCTCGCGGTCGGTGACCATATAGGGAGAGATATAGCCTTTGTCGAATTCGAGGCCTTGGGTGATGGCGAGCTCGTCATCGATGCCCTTGGAGTCGTCGACGGAGATGACGCCGTTTTTGCCGACTTTCTCCATCGCTTCGGCGATAAGTTTGCCAATCGCGGGGTCGCCCGAGGAGATGGTCGCGACGGATTCGATGTCGGCGTTGGTGTCGATGGGACGGGAGACTTCAAGAAGTTTGTCGGCGACCGCTTTGCCAGCCTTTTCCATGCCAGCGCGGACGAAGACGGGGTTGGCGCCTTTTTCGACATAGTTGAAGCCACGGTGGATCATGGCTTGGGCGAGGAGGGTCGCGGTCGTGGTGCCATCGCCCGCCGCGTCATTGGTCTTGTTGGCCACTTCGTAGACCAGCTTGGCGCCCATGTTCTGGAAGTTGTTGGGCAGCTCGATCTCACGGGCGATGGTGACGCCATCGTTGGTGATAAGCGGTGAGCCATAGCCCTTATCGAGGACGACGTTACGTCCCTTGGGGCCGAGGGTCAATTTGACGGTATTGGCGAGAGTGTCGACGCCAGCGAGCATTTCGTCGCGGGCGGATTTGCCAAGTTTGATTTCTTTTGCCATGGTGAATGCCTTCTTTCTTTATTCGATGACGGCGAGGATGTCTTCTTCTTTGAGAAGGATGTACTTATGTCCTTCTTCCTCGTAGTCGGTGCCGCTATATTCGCGGTAGATGGCCTTCTGTCCAGCCTTTAATGTATTGGCGACGAAGGTGCCGTTTTCTAAGGTCTTTCCAGGACCGACGGCGACGATGGTCGCGACGTTGGCGGCTTTCTCCTCTTTGGTGAGGATGATGGAGCCGACTTTCTTCTCTGAGGGTAGTTTCTCGAGAACGATGATATCGTTAAGCGGTTTAATCATGTGAAGTTACACTCCTTTGTTCGGGAATAATCTTAGGACATTATTTAGCACTGTCAATAGCAGACTGCTAAAATGTTGCCGATTCCTCTATGCGCGCGATTACTAAGAGGCGATGCGCGCAAGAAAACGATGGACTGCTGCTTTGGAAAAAGGTTTCTTATTCGTTTTCTTATTTATCGGCAAGCATCACCGAATTTTATTTCTTTTGGAAAGACGCGAGGGCCTTAAAGAAGCTCGAGGCGGATTCGTAATCCATGTAATTACCCGCGTTGGTTTCCTTATCGACGATCTTCCTCACCGCGACTTCGGGGTGGAATTGCACGCCAAGGCAAAAGGAAAGATCCTTCCGTTCCACGCCTTCAATCATAGGGATGCCATCGGTGACGTGCTCCGCGGTGACGGTCAACGAAGTGCCCTCGACGGATAACACGGCTTGGTGATGCCAAGAGGGAACTTTCCTAAGCGTGGTTGTTTTCGTGATCTGATAAAGCAGTGAGTCTTGATCGATGATTTCGACATCATGGGCGGCGAACACTTGCTTCTCCGCGTCGCGGTGAATATCCCCGTCCTCTTTCCCGAGGGTATCGAAATAGTCGGAGATATCGTTGATCATCTTCGCCCCAGAGACCACCGAAAGCATCTGCATGCCACGGCAGATAGCAAACATCGGCACATCCTTCTCGAGACAATAAGACATCAACAGATAATCCGAAACATCCCGCTCGGCGGAATAATCCGTATCCCCTTCGATGCCGTGCCACTGCCCTTCTTCTTTCCATAAGGTGGGGCAGATATCCGAGCCGCCAGAGAAGATGACGCAGTCGACATCTTTGGCGATTTCCTCGACGTTGGAATGCCTCCAAAGGTTGGTCTTCACTTCTTTAGCCAAATCGGAGAGCAAGATGCCATGTTCGTCGACCGCGCCGACTAGCTTATTCTCCTCGTCATAAGTAAGATCGCTAGAATGGACCATGTCCAAGACCACGGGGTTACAGCCGATGGCCTCGATTGTCTTCATCGTGGAGATGAAGCTATAACTGGTCTGTTTGTTGCTCCAGGCGACATAGATGTTCTTCTTGGCTGGCGTTTGGCCACAAGAGGACGCGAAAGAGGCGACGATAAGAGGAAATAGGAGACGACAGAGGTTCTTCGGTTTCATGGTATCTATTATAGTCTCTGGGGAGGGCGTTTCTAAGGAGAAAAGAAATACCGCGCAGGAACGGGCAAGTTCGCGCGCGGTACTGTTATTATTATTGAATATGAAGGTTGCGTCTTAGTTCTTCGTGGATTGGCCTAAGACGAGGTTGGCTTCGATCTTGGCGGTCTTGTTGACGAGCTCTTGGTTTAAAAGATCGGTGAGCATGTACATGGCCCTCTTGCCCACTTCCTGCATGTCGATGTGCATGGCGGTGAGGGTCGGGCGGACGATGTAGGAATACTTGGTGCCGACGAGGGAGAGGATCTCGACCTGTTCGGGGACTTTGATGCCCGCATCGGTGGCGGCGTTAAGGACGGCCGCGGCGATGGAGTCGCGGTAGCAGATATAGAAACCGCGTTGGTTGGAGGGATCTTTGAAGTATTCTTGGAATTGGTTGTAGGTTTGAGTATAGGAGTCGCGGCAATTGACGATGCGGTAGTCCTTGCCTAAGGCCTCGTGGGTCTTGAGGAAGACTTTCTCGCAGCGGCCGAGCAACCTACCGGCGTTATGGACGTGGAGGAAGGCCATGGGGTTTTGGTTGTCGCGTTCGTAATAGTCGCGGATGAGGCGTTCTAACGCGGTATCGTAGGAGAAACGGATATCGCAGACCTTGTCGCCTTGGATCTTGTTGTCAATGACGACGGAAGGGACGTTATAGGACGCGATCTTGGTGACATCGTCCGCGGAAAGCTGGTCGTCGAAGATGATCGTGCCGTCGACGTGGGCGGTGATGACTTTCTCGATCGTGGAGATGGCCTCGTCGCGGGAATGGGACGTGGTGAATAAAGTTAAGGTATAGTTCTTCTCCTTCGCCACTTCGGTGATGCCCGAAAGCATGTTGGCGAGGTAGACATAGTTGGCACTGGGGATGATGACGCCGATATTGGTGGAACGGTTGGTCGCGAGGGCTTGCGCTAAGCCGCTGGGTTTATAGCCGAGGGCTTCGATGGTGTCCTGGACTTTCTTGCGGGTCGCAGGGGTGACCGAATCCGATTTGTTGATGACGCGGGAGACGGTGGCGAGGGAGACGCCAGCGGCCTGAGCGACTTGGTAGATGGTGACTCTGTCTTTAAGATTCTGCATAGAATTACCTCCTTTAGGAGCAAGTTGATTATATGAAGTTTTGGCGCTGTTGAAAAGATTTTCATAAATGAAAAGAAAATTTGATGAAAATTCTTTTTCCCTTTCATCTATATTTTCCACCAATCATCGCCCTATTCCACGTTTTGATGACTTTTTTGCCCATCGAGAAAAATCCATTGGAGCAAGGAGAAACACCGCTTATCTAAATCGTTGCCAAGAGTGACCGGCGTTAATTTTGAAAGAGATAAGATCGCCACCTTCTCGTGGATTCCTAAGAACATCACTCCGAACCTTTAAGTGTGACCATTGTTTATTCTTAACCGTCTTCACGAGCAAGCACGACCGCCATGGATGCCTATAAGAAAGCGAAAACCCTTTGCGGAAACCCTGCAAATATTCTGTTTTCTCCGCAAAAATGCGGTTTTTCTAGTTCTGACGTGTTTCTAAGCCTACGCCGATTATCGCCGCGCTCTGGACCCACGTTTTTGTCCACTCAACTCATTTTCCCTGCCCTACAACCAATTTACTCCGAACTTTTCAGATGGTTGATAGGCTTTTCCCGTCTCATCCTACAACATAATGGTGTCGCGACGAAAAGAGGTTACAAGCCTCCAAGGATCCTTGTCTACTCACGAGGAGACACACCATGAAAATGAGACGTGCCAACGCTATTTTGCTCATGTCTTTCCTATTGACGGAAAAAGGTTTTTTCACCAGGGAGGAAATAGTTGAAAAGACGGGATTGGCCCCGTCAAGTTTCTTCCTTGCCTTAAGCGACTTCCGCTGCTTCCTTTTGGAATACCGCCCCTGCTATGAGCTGGTATTTCTAAAAGAAGAAGGCGCCTATCGATTAAAAGAAATCAAATTATAAAGGGAAGCTCGCGACGGTGATCATCGGGCGGATGCCATAAGGTCCACTCTCGCTATCCCAGTCTTCGTCATTGATGAACGTGGCGTTATAGGGAACGCTATCGTGATCATATGTGGCGTAAATCATGCCGATGGGACTACAGACGCGTTCGTATGCCGCATCGCTTTGTTTGGAATAAGGCGAACGAAGCCAATAGAAACTATTTCCAGCCCCCGCGGCGGAATCGTCGGTTTCATAACGTCCGCCCTGCGCACGGAAATAGTCGCTCGCAAGGCTACGACGGAATCGCTTGTCGCTGCCACCGAGGTTCATTTCGTTGCACGCAGGCAAATAGACATAATCGTCCGTATCGTTAGAAAGATTCGTGTTTGGAGGATTGATGGTCGTGCCTACGGACTTGTCGACATGAGTTAGCAGGATTTTCGCTTTCTCTTCCGCGGAGAAAACGGAATTATAGAATTCATCGTTCAAATAGCTACGAATCGTAGAATGCTCATAGTTGTTCCACACTTCCGTCTCAAGACCGCCATCCTCGCGGTAGACGGGATAATCGGTGAAGGATTTAACGAACAACGTGCTTTCGCTGACGAGGAAATGCAGTCCTTCCGCATCCGCGCAGTGCACCCACTTGATGGGAGAGTAATGGAAGAACTGCTTTCCTGCGGGCAAAGCTACACCAGTGGTCGTTTTCGTATTCGCGACGCAATTGGCCACGAGGTAGCGTTTCCCACCATGTTCCAAGGTCGTGCCAACGGTAGACGAGCCTTCTAAAGCAGAAAGCTCCGCAATAAGGCCGGCATCCGTGACGGCTTCTTGAGGATAGTTTCCTAATTCATAAGTGACGTAATCGTCAGGAAGCGTAAGAACTTTCGTTTCCGTCGTATTGGTTCTGCCCGTGATGTAAACCTTCGGCATGGAAGACTCGCTGGATTCTATGGACTCAATCGAGCTTTCGGATGAATCAATCGCGCTAGACTCCTCAGAAGAAAGCGATTCGGTCGACTCTTCCGATGAGGACGATTCGGTGGATTCTTCCGAAGAAATGATGGAAGATTCGTTTTCGCTTGACTCTTCGCCGGAAACGATTGAGGTAGGCATTGACTCGCTTGAAGTCGAAACGGGCGGTTCGGAACTAGAGACTACACTACTCGCGTTATAGGCGCTTGTTTCGCTTAAGGAGGAGGAAATCTTCGATTCTGATGTCCCTCCGATTGGATTATGCGGCGAAGGGCTCCGGTTCATGGAGATGCCAATAGGCACGCCAATCGCCGTGGCCGCGACGATAGCCGCCGAGATAGCAAGGGCAGCGACAAGGGCAGGACGCGGCTTCCGCGTCGACTTCAAAGCATAGGTCGGATGCACCGGGATATTCAACAATCCGCGAGGCAGTCTTTTGGCCTCATCGCAATAACGTTCCCATACAAAATAAGGCGGGATTTGCTCGTTATTTTCATATTTTCGGATGCTTTTTGGGGACGATCCGATGCGGGAGGCCCACTCTTGCTGCGAACATCCGGCATCCACCCTGGCGGCGACTAACGCCTTTCCTAAAGCGGAGAAATCGATCCGATCCTTATCGTATTCAAACGGCGCGGGTGGAAG
>JAGAHY010000145.1 GCA_017626815.1 Bacilli bacterium
GGGGCCTATGCCATCGCCTCAAGCTTTTTTGGCTGGATTTTCACCACCAACGCCAACACCACCAAATCGGCCTTCCTCACTTACGGCATCTTCGTCCCGTTAGCCATCATCCGTTCCTTCCTGGGTATCCGTAATATCATTAACGCCTATAGACTTGGCGACCCCGTCATGAAGATGCGGGCTTACGTTGACTTCCTCTTCACCATCTTGACCGTCACCAACGTCCTTTTCTATCTGGGCAATTGGTTCCGTAACGACCGTCCTTTGGAAGAGCTGGAAATCTGGGTGAAGTGGTTCTATTTTTTAGGCTTGATCTTCTCGATCGTGGGCATTCTGTACACGTTGATTACCGGCGTGATCTTGTTGGTCAATGCCATCCGTGGCTTAAAGGGAAAACGGGCGAAAACATACGCCCGCTTTGAAAAAGCCTATGACATCATCCTCGAGGCGCCCGTCTCACCGCCTCCGGCAAACAAAGAAACCAAGAAAGGAGCCAAAGCATGAAACTCGGCGTCGATTTATCGGTGATGGACGAATTGCAGTCCTTAAACCCGCAATATACCTATCAGGGAAAACCCATCGAACCTTTTTCCTTCTTCGCAAAGCATTCTGGTGTCTCCATGGTCCGTCTTCGCTTATGGAACGACCCTTACGATGAGCAAGGACGACCTTATGGCGGGGGTACAAATGACCTCCCTTGCTTTATCCGTTTGGCCAAGAAAGCCATCGCCAACGGCATGGAAGTCATGCTGGATTTCCATTACAGCGATTTCTGGGTCGACCCCGCGCGCCAGCTCTGCCCTAAGGCGTGGCGAAACAAGACATTTGATGAAATGGTGCAACTATTAGGTGACTATACCCGCGACACCTTGCTCACGATTAAAAAGGAAGGTATCGACCTCGCCGCCATCCAAGTCGGCAACGAAATCACCCATGGGGCGGTCTGGCCATATGGGGAGACACTTAATGCCTTTGATCCCAAAATTGGTGGGGGTTTTGAAGGGCTTTGTGCGCTTTTAAAGGCAGGCTGTGCCGCGTGTAAAGAAGTCTATCCCAACGCGAAGACGCTGATCCACTTAGAACATTCCGGCTCGCATGAGATGCAGGATGGCTATTTCATGCTGCTGGAGAAATTCGGCGTCGATTATGATCTTATCGGGGAATCTTATTATCCATTCTGGCATGGTGGCTTCCCCGACTTTGAGGATAACATTTCCAAAATCTCCAAGAAATTCAAAAAGCCGATTTGGGTCGTGGAGGCTGGCTATGAATTCGCGGGTTGCCCCAATCCCGATTATGTGGATGAAAAAGCAGATGCCTCCATTCCCACCGATATCCTTGGGAATGTCCCTTTCCCCCATACCAAGCAAGGCCAAGCGGACTATTTGGCAAAACTGCTTGAAGTCTGTAAGAAACTGGGTGTCGAGATGGTTTTCTATTGGGAGCCCACGTGGATTTATCTCCCAAACAATGGCTGGGCGGATGAAGCGGGGCAGCTTTATTGCGGTCTAAAGCCCGAGCCGCCCGTGAACGATTGGGACCGTCAATGTCTTTTTGGCTTCGATGGCAGCGCCAATCCGGGCGTGGATGTCTTTACGCAGAAGTTTGTCGATAGCATCAAATAAGAGGACGCTGCTAAATGAAAAGGAACCTCAACAAACTCTATAAGATTTGTTCGATGATGGCATCGTTTTCGCCAGGCCACTTGCGGCTAGAGGACGAAGACGCCTTTTCCTGGGCTCATGCCTATGATTCTCTTGGCGCCGATATGGCTACCAACGCGATGGCCCTCTACGCGGAATTACTCGATGGGCATAAGGATTCAATTGTGGTTGATTTAGCCTGCCGCGCGGTCATCGAGGACTTGGTCATTTTAAATCAGTTCGAAGAAAGCGAGGGCGAACAAGACATCGCCTCCATCGGGACGGCTTTAGTCAACCAAGGGCGGGTCTTACGTTCGTTGCAAGACGCCGCGAATCGGATCGAACCGGACAAGCCATTGCCGGTTACTGATTTTGAACGATTCATCAGGGACACTAAGAAGACCATTGCGCAAGCCCTTAATGTACCTTACAAACAAATCGAGGAAGATATCGAACAAGAGACCTTCTTTCTTCGTTTTTGCCAGAAAACCAAAGACATTCATACCTATGCTGAATTGGTCAAAAGGTATGGGGAAACGGGCCATTATGAAATGCATCAGTTTTTCTCTCTACGTCTGCATCCAAACTATGTAGATGATGCGGAGGCGGAAGAAATCATTCAGAAGACGCGGGATGAGTATATCGAAAAAACGTTGCAAAGCCTCGACGATTTGGTCATGTACTATAACAAGTTCGGACCTGATGCTTATCCTTCTTACACGGCCGCGAAGAAGAAGAGCCCTTTCCGCGTGGGGCTTGGTGCCTCCTTCTATAAAGGCATCGATACTTTGTTGCAAAGCCCTGATTTCACCCCGCTAGACCGCTGGTATTTAAATAAAGTGAAATCGATATTCCGTTCCTTTTCGAATCTGCTTTCTGTGTCGCTTTATGAAACCGCGCTTTCCCTCGTCAAGCCATTCTTGGAGATTAACGCATTCTATGACCGCATGAAGAAAAAAGATGAAGAAAGCATGACGGAATCTTTTGCGGTGGCCTCCATTTCCGCATTTCATGAACGGCTGGACTTAGAAGAACAAAACCAACGTCTCCGTCCGCGTATTCGCGCTTTATATGAAAAACTGAACCCCGTTGTAGACAAGGACACTTTTTCCAAGAACTTGCGGGGATCGCTTCGTTATTTCCTTTATGACGAAGAAATCTCGTATTCGAAAATCATGCACCGTTATTTCACAGACGATAACTTCAACTTTATGGATAAGAAGTTAGCGGTGGAGTTCTATTTAAGCGTCAGCGCGTTGGCCCATGCCGGATATGGGTATGGATATCTTGACTCCATCGCGACCGAACAGGTCATTGAGACAACGATCCTTTTGTGCGCGGTCGATTTCCTGAATTTGTTCAAGCGTCATTTTGCGCCGAAGATCGATGATTACTCCAAAGAGGCTGAAGCGGAGGGAGACATCAACGCTGAATTAAAGCTTTATGTGACTGGGATTGTTGAGATTGCTGAGATTGCGAATTAGCTCCGCGAATAGCAAAACCAAGAAATGAAACAACAAGGGGACAATGAAAATGAAGATCAATTGGAATAAAGAATGGAATATTTTCTATAACGGTAAGTTTTGGGATAAGGCCGATTTGCCCTTGGATTTGATGATCCGTTCCCCAAGAAACAAAGACTCTTCCGCGGGAGGTTCGAACGCCTATTTCGAAGGTGCGGTCTACGCGTTTGAAAAGGAACTTGTTGTACCTGCGGAGTGGCTAACGAAGAGAGTCTACCTCCGTTTTGACGGCGTCTACCGTAACGCGGAAGTGTTCGTCAACGGGGAATCCTTATGCCACCACGCCTATGGCTATACGGGTTTTGATGTTTGTCTCGATGGCCATATCCAGGAAGGAAGCAATCTCATTCGCGTGGTCGCGGATAATTCGAAGACCCCGAATTCGCGGTGGTATACGGGTGGGGGAATTTACCGCGACGTCACCTTGATCATCCAAGAACCAGTTTGTTTCGAATTAGACTCTGTACGCGTGGAGACGATGTCGATTAATCCTCCTAAGATTCATGTGAAGTCTGCTTATTCCTGTGGCGAGGCTTTCTATGAAATCTACGATGGGGCCAAACTAATTGCCACCTCTTCAAGCCCGGACATCGATTTGCCTGAGGCCAAACTTTGGAGCGACAAATCTCCTTATCTATATACCCTTAAGGCCAAACTTCTCCAAAACGGCAAACTCATGGATGAAGAAGTGGTCCGCTTTGGCATCCGGGAGCTCCGTTTCTCGACGAAGGGTTTCTATGTTAACGGCGTGAATACGTTGCTGCGCGGTGGTTGCATCCATCACGATAATGGCATCGTCGGTTCCGCGGCTTATAAAGAAAGCGAATACCGTAAAATCAAGAAGCTAAAAGAAGCGGGCTTTAACGCCATCCGCAGCGCCCATAACCCCTGCAGCAGGCATCTGCTTAATGCTTGTGATGAGTATGGCGTCTATGTCCTCGATGAAGGCTTTGACATGTGGTATAACCGCAAAAGGCGCTATGACTACGCCCTTGATTTCATGGAGAACTACGAATCCGATTTGGCCTGGATGGTCGCGAAAGACTATAACCATCCAAGCGTCATCATGTATTCCATCGGGAATGAAATCAGCGAGCCTGGAAGTCAAAAAGGATTGGATTTAGCGAAGAAAATGGTGGATTTGCTCCATCGTTTAGACGCCACTCGGCCTGTCACCGCAGGCGCGAATTTGTTCATTATCGAGGACGCGACGCATGGTCTTGGTATCTACGACGACTCTAAGATGAACGAGAAGGAAAAACCCGTCAGCAGCGACCTCTTCAACCAAATCGCCCAGAAGGTGGGCCCCAAGATGAACGACCGTTCCAAAGGCAAGACCACCGACTTAGCTGTCTCCCCTTTTATCAACATCTTAGACATCGCTGGTTATAACTACGCGAACAAGAAGTATGTTTATGATGGCCTCCATCATCCTGAGCGCATCATTTTCGGTTCGGAGACGTTCCCTCAAGACATCTACAAGAACTGGCAGATGGTGAAGGAGTTTCCGTACCTTTTTGGCGACTTCATGTGGGTGGCTTGGGATTATTTAGGCGAGGTTGGACTAGGCGGTTGGACGTATGAGGAAGATCAAGCGTTCATCTACGAAAAGCCCTATCCTTGGATCCTCGCCGATAGCGGAGCCATCGATATCATCGGCACCCCCAATGCGGAGCTAGCTTGGGCGAGGACGGTATGGGGGCTAAACCAAAAACCCGTCATCTGCTTGATGCCCGTCAATAAGCCCTATGATAAAGTGAATAAATCCGTGTGGCGCGGCACCAATGCCATCGAAAGTTATGCGTGGCGCGGTTGCGACGGCAAAATGTGCCAAGCGGAAATCTATACCGAAGCCGCTTACGTTACCTTATATATCAACGACAAGAAACTCACGACCCATAAGGTGAAACAAGATCGGGCCATCTTCCATTTCCCCTATGCTTCGGGAACCATTAAAGCTGTCGCGCTCGACGCGGAGAAGAAACCCATTGGGGAATCTTCTTTGCATTCATCCTTTGGCCCGTTGCACGTCCACCTCCGTCCCGAGGCCAAACAAGCCCACGTCGGCGAAGTGGTCTACATCGATGTCACATTAGAAGATGAGCATGGCATCGTCGAATCCAACGCCGACACCAAATTAGAAGTCTCCACCAAGGCGGAACTGCTGGCTTTTGGTAGCGCCGAGCAGCAACAGACCGAGCCTTATTACACTTATCGCTGCACGACCTATTATGGCCGCGCTTTATTGGTCATCCGTCCCAAAGAGAAAGGCTACCTCCAGATTAAAGTTGAGGGGGAAGGCGTCGCTTCTAGCGAAATCTATTTTGATGTCACCGAGTAGGAGTCGAGGAACTTCAAGGCCTCTTCGTCGGTGAAGATATGTTCCAGGATATCCCGATCTAAGGGGGAAGATTCCACCGACACCGGAATGTTTTGATTCCGGAATTCATTGGGAGTGCAGTGGAAACGTTTCTTAAACATGTTGGTCATATATTTGGGATCGCTGAAGCCCGCTTCATAGGCGATGTCGGTGATGCGTTTCTGCGGGATTTGGATTAAGGAGACCGCGCGTTCTAAGCGGCGGTTATTGACGTAATCCTGAAACGTGATGCCCAAGTTATGGGAGAACAAATGCGAGAGGTGGCAGGGGGTGATGCCTTCGTTTTCCGCGATTTCGCTTAGCCCAAGTTTGGCATCGAGGTTTTGATCGATATAGCCCGTGATTCGGCTCAGCCTTTTGGCGTTTTTCTTTCGCGTGTCCAGATCCTTCTGCGCCAGATGGACATTGGGGATTTTCCGCTGAATGAGGGCGAACAACTCCAAAACATAAGCGATGGTCTTTAGTTTATAGGAAACTTGTTGCTGGAAATACACGTTAGCCATCTCGAGGGTCTTTTGGAAAAGAACCGCATTTTCCTGGGCGTCCAACAAGCGTGTAAGATTCATGCTTTGGTATGATCTGGTATGAATCTCAGGGATATATTCCTTTAAAAAATGATTCGAGATTTGCACGAATAATCCGGTAAATGAACCTTCTTCGGCGTTGATGGAATGCACCTCGTCCGAATCGAAGAAAACGACTTCTCCCTCGCGAAGTTCGATCTTCTTACTTAGGGTTTGGAACATGGCTTTCCCTTTTAGCCCAAAGCAAAATTCGTATTCGGCGTGAAGATGCTGGCTACGGTAACGGATTTCGTCAATAAAAATGCGGACATGCCTAAGCTTTGGATAACCGATGATTTCGTATTCCTGAGACATGACATTATTATGTCCGGTGATTCAAGAATCGCAAGATTGTCATGTCCTATCTTTTCTTTTGTCATAGAGGTGCGCGCAGGGGAGGGAGAAAATTAGTCTAGGTAGAAAACATGAAGAAATACTTAGGCATCGAGTTTGGCTCGACACGCATCAAGGGCGTTTTAATTAACGAGGATCATCGCATCATCGCTTCGGGTTCTTTCACTTGGGAGAATCAGTTCCGCGATGGTGTCTGGACTTATGATTTGTCGTTGGCGAAAGAAGGGCTGCAGCGTTGCTATGCGGAGCTAAAACGCGACTATGAATCGAAAGTCGGCGAGAAACTCACCCATATCGACGGGGCGGGTATCTCGGGCATGATGCATGGCTATTTGGTTTTCGATGAGAAGGGAAATCAATTAGCTCAGTTCCGTACCTGGAGAAACACCATTACCGCGCAGGCCTCGGAAGCTTTGACGAAGGAATTTGGCTTCCACGTCCCCCAACGTTGGTCCGTGGCTCATGTGTATCAGGCCATCTTGAATCAGGAACCCGAGGTTAAAGACATTGCCTTTGCCACGACCTTGGCAGGCTATTTCCATTATTTGCTCACGGGCGAGAAAGTCGTCGGCATCGGCGAGGCTAGCGGCATGTTCCCCATCGATGAAGACAACAAAGATTACGATAAAAACATGCTTCGTCGCTTCAATGCTTTGGTGGCAGAAGAAGTGCCTTGGAAGATTGAAGATATCTTCCCCTGCGTCAAGCTCGCGGGTGAAATTGCCGGAAACTTAACCCTTGAAGGGCGCGACTTGCTTGATCCCAGCAAAGAGCTTGATTGCGGCGTCCCGTTCTGTCCTCCAGAAGGCGACATGGGGACGGGCATGGTCTGCACCAACTCAGTTAAAGCCGGCACGGGCAACGCGTCTATCGGCACCAGCTCCAACGTGACCATCGTCACCGCGGCCGAAATCGGCGTTTATCCGGAAATCGATGTCATCACGACCCCAACGGGCGTCAATGCCGCTCTTGTCCACGTGAATAATGGGACGAGCGAAATCAATGCCTGGGAGAAGCTATTTAAAGAAGTGGTCAACACGTTTGACGGTAATGTCAGCGATGGCCAACTCTATACCCTGATGTTCGAGTCGGCCTTAAAGGGAGATAAAGATTCGAAAGGACTTTACCCCGTGGATTATTTCTCGGGTGAGCCCGTGACGCGAGTCAACGAAGGAAAACCTTTGTTGCTTCGCGAACCCGATGCCGATATGAACCTTCCAAATTTCATGAGAAGCCATATCTATTCTCTTCTTGGGACCATCCGTTTAGGCGTCGATATCCTTCGGGAACAAGAGGGCATCAAGGTTCATAAAATCGTCGGACATGGCGGTTTCTTCAAGACCCCGAAAGTCGGTTCGTTGATGCTTAGCGCTTCCCTTGATGTCCCCGTCGCCACGCTTCCTAGCGCGGGCGAAGGCGGCCCATATGGACAAGCGATACTCGCCGCTTACGCCTTAGAAAAGAACGAAGGCGAAACCTTAGAAGACTATCTGGAAGAACGCGTCTTTAAAGCCCAGGAAAGCACGGAAGTGAAAGCGGAGGAAGCGGATGTTCGCGGTTTTGACGCTTTCTTGGAGAACTACAAAAAGGCTCTGGATGTTGAACGTTCAGCTATCAAAAAATTCCAAAAGAAACCGCAAAACACGGTCCAATTAAAGAAAGAAGCGCTTGAGGCCAATTTACGTTTGGTGGCGGAAGGGCTCATCACCTTAACCTGGGGGAATGTCTCCGTCATCGACCGCGAAAACGGCCTCATCGCCATCAAGCCATCGGGCGTCCCTTATGATCGGATGAAACTCGATGACATTGTGGTCGTGGACCTTCAAGGCCATGTCGTGGAGGGGGAACTAAATCCCTCTAGCGACCTACCCACCCACCTCGAACTCTATCGCGCCTTCCCTTCGATTGGCTCGGTCGTCCATACCCATAGTACCTACGCGGTGGCCTTCGCCCAAGCGAAAAAGCCTATCGTCAGCTATGGCACGACGCATGCGGATACGTTCCATGGCGATATCCCTTGCACTCGTGAGATGACTCAAGAAGAAATCGAGCACGACTATGAAGCCAATACGGGCAAAGTCATCGTCGAGACCTTCGCTAACCTAGATTATAAAGCCACCCCGGGCGTCCTGGTCTCTGGCCATGGGCCCTTTGCTTGGGGGAAGAACGCGAAAGAATGCGTCGACCATGCGCTGATCTTGGAGAAAGTCGCCCAGATGGCCGCCTTAACCTTGATGGTGAACCCCGAGGCCACCCGCATCAATCCCAACTTAGAACGAAAACATTACGAACGAAAACACGGTAAAAACGCCTACTATGGGCAGAAGGAGCATAACTAACATGAACAACATCCCCACCGTTAAAGTCGGCATCGTGGCCGTCTCCCGCGATTGCTTCCCCTTGGAACTTTCCATCCGTCGTCGGAAAGCTTTGGTCGCCAAGTACGCGGAGAAGTATAACGCCGAGGACATCTACGAATGCCCGATTTGTATCTTTGAATCCGAGACGCAGATGGTCGAGTCCCTCGAAGACATCAAAGCCCATGGCTGCAACGCTTTGTGTGTCTTCTTAGGGAACTTCGGTCCCGAAATCTCCGAGACTTTGCTCGCGAAATACTTCGAGGGCCCGAAGATGTTCTGCGCGGCGGAAGAAGAAAATATCGGCGTGCTTTCTAGCGATCGCGGCGATGCCTATTGCGGCATGCTTAACGCTTCCTATAACCTCAAGCTCCGCAACGTCCAGGCCTACATCCCCGAATCCCCGGTTGGCGATGCGGAAGACTGCGCGGATATGATCCATGACTTCTTGCCTATCGCCCGCGCCATCATCGGACTCAACAACCTCAAGATTATTTCCTTTGGCCCGCGCCCGCAGAATTTCCTCGCCTGCAACGCGCCCATCAAACAACTCTACAACGTCAACGTCGAGATTGAGGAAAACAGCGAACTCGATCTTTATGAATCCTTCCTCAAACACGCGGAGGATAAGCGTATCCCCGAAGTCGTCGAGGACATGAAGAAAGAGCTTGGCGAAGGCAATAAGATTCCTACCGTCTTGCCCAAGCTCGCCCAATACGAACTCACCTTGCTCGATTGGGTGGAACAACATAAAGGGCACCGCAAATACGTGGCCATCGCCGGCAAATGCTGGCCTGCCTTCCAGACGATGTTTGGCTTCGTCCCTTGCTATGTCAATTCACGTCTCACCGGCAAAGGCATCCCCGTTTCCTGCGAAGTCGATATCTATGGCTGCTTAAGCGAATACATCGGCTCTTGCATCAGCCAAGAGGCCGTTACCTTACTCGATATCAACAACACCGTCCCGAAAGAGATGTACCGCGCGGACATCGAAGGCAAATACGACTATAAGTTCCGCGATACTTTCATGGGCTTCCATTGCGGCAATACGTGCTCCAAACTCCTCTGCCATCCGGAGATGAAATACCAGAAAATCATGGCCAGAAGTTTGCCTCGGGAAGTGACCAACGGCACCTTAGAAGGCGATATCCGTCCGGGCGAGGTCACGTTCTACCGCCTCCAATCCACCGCGGACAACCACCTTTATGCCTACGTGGCGGAAGGGGAGATCCTCCCGGTGGAGACTCATTCGTTTGGTTCCATCGCGGTCTTCGCCATCCATGAGATGGAACGCTTCTATCGTTATTTCCTCATTGAGAATGGCTTCCCCCACCATGGCGCGGTCGCGTTCGGCCATTATGGCAAGGCTCTATACGAAGTCTATAAGTACCTTGGCGTGGAGAAGATTGGCTACAACCAGCCCGCTGCCCTGCCTTATCCCGCGGAGAATCCCTTTAAGAAATAACCATGGAAATCATCGACGTACACGATCCTCGTTTCCTCCAATTCGGCAGGGTTTTGCAGGGCGATTTCAAGAAAATCCTGAATTTGCTGCAGGCTACCCCGATGCCTGAGCAGGGGACGATTTATGTGGGAAGTGACCCTCAATTAGAAGAAGCGGACATCCTTTCTTCTTTCTCCCAAAACTTCTATGGCGACATGCCCGTTCAGGTCGGCTATTGCAACGGTCATAACCAAAAACTCAATTGCCTCGAATATCATAAGGGCAACGAGATCAACATGGCAAACGAGGACTTCATCCTATTGCTCGCGAGCTTCTTCGATATCGAAAACGGGAAGCTCGATACGTCTAAAGTCGTAGCCTTCCGCGTCCCCGCAGGGGTGGCGGTGGAAGTCTATGCCACTTCCCTTCATTACGCCCCTTGTGGCATCCATGGCTCGGGATTTAAAACCCTTGTCGTCTTGCCAAGGAACACCAACGAAGCGATTCCTCTTAACCCGCGTGACCCATCCCTTTGGGCGAGAAACAAGTGGCTTCTTGCCCATCCTGAATCCAACGAGGCTAAGGCGGGGGCCTATGTTGGCTTAGTTGGCGAGAATATCGAAATCTGAACTTCCAAGGAGACAAAGCGTCATGGTTACGGCGCCTGTCTCCTTTTCCTTATTTCTATAAACCGATTTCTATTGTATAAATGGAGACATGAAAGAACTTAGCAAAATCGCGCTTGGCTGCGACTCTCGTACGTTTCATGATGGCGGCGACATCACTCCCTTAATGGATATCTGTCTCAGAGAAGGCGTCAATGTCTTTGACACGGCGCGCGGATATGGCCATTCCGAACGTGTCCTTGGGGAATATATTCGCGCACATGGGAACCGCGAGGACTACTATGTCATTAGCAAAGGCTGCCTTCCGCTTCCGTTCTCGCGGCTTAACGTCCGCGCATTGAAGAAGGACCTAGAGACTTCCTTGAAGACATTGAATATCGGCTACATCGATATGTATCTTCTCCACCGCGATGACCATCGGGCGGACTTAGAAGGCATCCTAAAAGTGCTTAATGAATATCGCCTCGCTGGTAAAATCCGGGGTTATGGTGGTTCCAACTGGAAGAAAGAACGCGTCGAAAAGGCTAATGAGATCGCCAAGGCAAACGGGTATGAACCGTTCAC
>JAGAHY010000146.1 GCA_017626815.1 Bacilli bacterium
CGACGTGGCCGATGGTACCAACGTTAACGTGGGTAAGGTCACGGTTAAATTTCTCTTTTGCCATTAATAATCCTCCAATAGATTTCTGAATTGGCGTAGTAATGATAGAGCAAGCGGGTTTTGTTTGCAATACTACTAAGTAGTAAGTTGCTTACCTGTTGCTCATGGACGACTTCTTGATGATCTCGTCCTGGATGAAGCGCGGGCACTCGCCATAGTGGTCGAATTGCATCGTGAAGTTGCCGCGGCCCTGAGAGAGGGAGCGGAGGTCGCCGATGTAACCGAACATTTCGGACAGAGGGATCTCGCAATCGACTTGTTTGGCGTTTCCGCGCTGGGTTTCGCCGGTCATGACGCCACGACGGCGCATAACGTCGCCGACGACATCGCCATAGTAGTTCTCGGGCACCGTGATCTCGACCTTCATGATCGGCTCAAGGATGACCGGGTCGCACTTCTTGGCAGCCTCTTTGAGGGCCAAGGACGCGGCGATCTTATAGGCGGCTTCAGAAGAGTCAACATCGTGGTAGGACCCGTCGAAGAGGGTGCACTTGATGTCGATGGCGGGATAGCCAGCGACAAGGCCACGCTGCATGGCGTCTTCCAAACCTTGTTGCGTCGGTTTGATGAATTCCTTCGGAACGACGCCGCCGACGATGGCATCGACGAATTCGAAGCCTTTGCCGGGGTTGGGTTCGAAGCGGACCCAGACGTCACCATATTGACCGTGGCCACCAGACTGCTTGACATAGCGGCCTTGGGCTTCTCCGGTCTTGCGGATGGTTTCGCGGTAGTTGACCTGCGGGGCGCCGACGTTAACGTCGACTTTGAATTCGCGGCGCATACGATCGACGAGAATGTCGAGCTGGAGCTCACCGACGCCGGCGATGATGGTTTGGCCGGATTCGGGATCGGTATGGACACGGAAGGTCGGGTCTTCCTCAGCAAGCTTGATGAGGGCGGCCGTCATCTTCTCCTGGTCCGCTTTGGTCTTGGGTTCCACCGCTTCTTCAAGAACCGGCTCGGGGAAGGAGAGCGATTCGAGGACGACGGGTTCGTTTTCATCACAGATTGTGTCACCGGTGGTCGTGGATTTGAGGCCGACGACAGCGCCGATTTCACCGGCTTTCAAGCAGTCAACTTCCTGACGGTGGTTGGCGTGCATGAGAACCAAACGGGCGATACGTTCCTTGTTGCCTTTGGAGGAGTTAAGGACGTAGGACCCGGAGCGAAGGACGCCTTGGTAGACGCGGACATAGGCCAAACGTCCGATGAAGGGGTCGGTCGCGATCTTGAAGGCAAGGCCGACGAACGGCTTCTTGTCGTCCGCTTCGCAGACGTAGGGTTCGCCTTCAAGGGTGCCTTTCTCGCCAGGGATATCCAGCGGGGAGGGCAAGTAGTCCACAACCGCGTCAAGGAGCGGCTGGATGCACTTATTCTTGTAAGCAGAGCCGCAGAGAACCGGGAAGAAGGTGCCGGTAAGGACGGCTTTGCGGATGGTGGCCTTGATCATTTCGACGGAAGGTTCTTCGCCATCGAGGACCATCATCATGAGCTCATCGTCGAAGTCGGCGAGCTTCTCAAGAAGGATGCTGCGAAGTTCTTCACATTTGTCCTTGAGTTCCTCGGGGACGTCGGTGATGGTCGGGGCATCGGACTTATCGGCGCCATAGACATAAGCCTTGCGCTCGATGATGTCGACACAGCCCCTTAAGTTAGCTTCGCGGCCGATCGGGTATTGGATGGCGGCAGCGTTAGCGGCGAGTCTATCGTGCAAAGAGGCAACGCACATATCGAAGTCCGCGCCAGTGGCGTCCATCTTGTTGCAGAAGACGATTCTGGGGACATTGTATTTGGTGCCTTGGCGCCAAACGGTTTCGGTCTGAGGCTCGACGCCGTTTTTGGAGTCGAGGACGGTCACCGCGCCGTCAAGGACACGGAGAGAACGCTCGACCTCGACAGTGAAGTCGACGTGCCCCGGAGTGTCGATGATGTTGAAGCGGTGGCCTTTCCAGAAGCAGGTGGTAGCATACGAGGTGATCGTGATGCCGCTCTCCTGCTCTTGGGCCATCAAGTCCATCGTGGAGGCGCCTTCGTGGACTTCGCCGATTTTGTGGGTACGGCCGGTGTAATAGAGGATACGCTCGGTCGTGGTCGTTTTACCGGCATCGATGTGGGCCATGATACCGATGTTGCGGGTATGGGGGAGATCGTAGCTTTCAGCTTCTTTGATGTTGATTTCGTTATCAGCCATGATCTTTTCTCCTTACCAGCGGTAGTGTGCGTAAGCTTTGTTGGCTTCAGCCATTTTGTGGACGTCTTGTTTCTTCTTCACGGAAGCGCCGGTGCCGTTGGCGGCATCGATGATTTCGCCGGCGAGTTTTTCTTCCATGGTCTTCTCGCCACGGAGGCGGGAATAGGTGACGAGCCAGCGAAGGCCGAGGGTCTGTTTACGGGCAGGGGAAACCTCAACAGGGACCTGATAGTTGGCGGCGCCGATGCGGCGGACTTTGAGTTCGACCTCCGGCATGATGTTGCCGATGGCAGTCGCGAACACGTCGATCGCGGGCTTGCCGGTCTTCTCTTCGATGGCCTTGAAGGCCTTGTAGATGATGGTTTGGGCGGTACCACGCTTGCCATCGTACATGACACGGTTAATCAAGCGGGTAACAAGTTTGGAGTTATATACTGGATCGGGAAGGACATCACGTTTCTCGACAGCACCTTTTCTTGGCATAGTTGTTTACTCCTTTCCTTATTTGCTCTCTTTCGGCTTCTTGGTGCCGTAGAGGGAGCGACCTTGACGGCGGGCTTCAATGCCGGCGCAGTCGAGGGTACCACGGATGATGTGGTAACGAACACCAGGGAGGTCTTTGACACGACCACCACGGATCATGACCGTGGAGTGTTCTTGCAAGTTGTGGCCTTCGCCGCCGATGTAGGCGGTGACTTCATAGCCGTTGGATAAGCGGACACGAGCGTATTTACGTAACGCGGAGTTCGGTTTCTTCGGGGTCATCGTACCGACACGGGTGCAGACGCCACGCTTTTGGGCGGAGGCCTGGCCGGAGGAACGCTTGGTCAACGAGTTCCACCTTCTGCCTAAGGCTGGGGTTTTGGACTTCTTGACAGCGGATTTGCGACCTTGCCGAACTAACTGATTGATTGTTGGCATGTGTTTTCTCCTTACTTTTTTCTCACACAATTCCCGGTGTATCACCACCGGGGTAAATAAACGGGGCAAAAGCCCTTTTTACTTACGTCCGAGCAAGACAATACGCGCAATGGAAAAGTATGTCAATTATTTTCTTCAATTTTTTCCTTACTATAGTAATAGAGGTAATATAGTACCACAGGACCGGGCGTGTCATAGCACCCCTACCCTACGGCTCATTTCGATAAGGGAAATACGGAGATCTTGGCATGCGTCGGGGCGATTTCGGTCACTTTGAAGCCATAGGAAAGGGTTTCGTTTTTATGGAACGATAATTCGCTTGTCGAGAGGTCGACCCCTTCGTTCACGTTGAACAAGCAGTCGCGTAGATGCGCGACCTCCCCGCCCACTGCGATATCTTCATTATGGTCGGAGGCGATATAGTTCTCCACTAGGGCCATGGATTTACTCGAGGCGTCCAATAGGTGAATCATGAACCCGCTTAAGCCGCGGATATAACCCCCTTCTTCATAGCCGCTATTCTCGTAATAGAAGTCGATTGTGTGGTTGCCTACCGTGACATTCTCCCCAAGGAAGGAAACGGGCGTCTTCCCCCGCTCATCAAAGACGGCCAAGCGCCCATCCACATGATAGGCCTTGATGCCCGACTTTTTCATCAAGGACATCTTGGGGTCGGTACGCAAGGTCGCGTCGGCCGCGTTAAGGTAACTCGGCGTGTAATATTCGAGCAATAAATATTCGTCATAAGGCGTGCCATTGTAGGTAGTCAATGGAAGCAAGAGGGCATCCCCATTCCCCGAACTTGGACGCAACGTGATCTCGCATTCCCCCGTCGGCACATAAGGACGCATCCAATCTAACATCATCTTGGAGAAGGCGTTATGTTCCCCCAAGGAACAATCCATCATATCCATGCGCCCTAAAGGCGAGCAGGCGGACAAATCCGAATACGAATTCGCGTCATAATAGTCCCTTAAGCCAAGCATGTGCCCAAATTCATGGATATAGGTATGCGCGTCCACCGCCCCATTATCGCGCACGTGCATCATATAATAAGAGCTCCAGCAAATCGGGGCCGGGTCATTAACGGTGAAGGCCCACATCATGGAGGAACGGGCGCTGCGCCCATCTTCCATTCCCGAATAAGGCGCGAGGTAGACAAAATAAACCGCGTCCCCGGAAGTTAGGGTTCTTCCATAGTCTTGTTGGTTATACCATTCGATGGCCGCGTTATAGATGCGCGTCAAGGCGCTTTTGGTCTGGCTAGCATTAGCCTTCGCGAGCAAAGAAGCATACGTATCCGGGCAACGGAAAATATCTTTGGTCACTTCCCCTTCCACCTGCAGGCGGTGGTAGGAAGACTTGTCGTAATATTCCGCTAAGGAAACATATTGGTTAAACGAGGAGTCCCCAAAGAAAGCCTCCGAAATCGCATCATGGACATTCTCGTTGACGCTAAAGCCGACGTCCACGAAATCCACGGGAATAACCGTCAGATAGGTTTTTCCCGTGGAAGGAAGCACTTTCCGTTTCGGCCCATAAGAATAAATATCCGCGATTTTTGCAGGGATTTCGCCCTTATCGAGGGTTTTTAGACCCGAGTATTCCCCCTGCCGGTAATAGTCTTCATAAGAAGACATCCGAAACTGCGTCTGGTCTAAGGCTCCAAACGTATACGCCGCATAACGAAAATTGCCACAGGCAAACAGGCTGACCGCGCAGCCTGCCAACACAAGTTTTCCCCAGCATTTTTTCATCTTCACGATTATAGGGAGAATCTTTCTAGAATCAAAGAAAAGCGTGCCCATTTTCTTCGCGTATAGCATACGCATAGTTTTCCAAAACCCCCGCAAATCAGCGGCTCATTGAGTAAGCGAGCACATACAACCACCTTGTTGCAGATAAGAAATAGGATAAGTCTAGTCAAGTAGTTTTTTCTCTTTCTGCGCTTTCTCTTTTGAGGGCATGCCGAAAACAGGGCGTGGAATCCCCCTTTTAAAAAACGTGCGCTTTGTTAAACTATCTTTCGAATAAGGACCCGCTGCGAAGCATTCCCCAGATGGTAACTAGGAGCTTCCTGCAGGCCGCAGTCGCAGCCGCCTTGTGGCAGAGGCCGCTGCTTTTCTTTTTGGAGTAGAACCTCGTGATCGCGTTGTCCGCTTTGGACATGATCATGTTCTCCACGGCAAGGTAGAGGTATCTCCTGAGGAACGCGTTGCCCTTCCGCGTTATGGAATAGTGCAGGCCGTCGTTTTTGCCCGATTGGAGGATCGTCGGATCGAGCCCGGCGTACGCGACGATCCCGTTGCGGCTGTTGAACCTGGACGGGTCCCCGATCTCGGCGCAGAGCAGCGCCGCCAACGCGCCGCCTATGCCGTCGATCGAGGCGATGAGGGCGAAATGGGGCAGCCCTTTGGCAAGGCTGAGCAATCGGTTGGTTATTTCGTCCAAGGCTTCCATGTCCCTGATCACGTCGTCGAGGGCGGAGAGGAGCGAATCGACCTCGCCGTCCTCCGGCCCGCAGCCGCTGATGGCGTCCTTGGCGTAGGCGGAGAGCTTGGACGCGGCCGCGGCTTTGGATATCGCGCCCGTCCTGACCTTGGCCCTCTCGAGCCCGCTTACGATCGATTCCTCCTTCGCCTTCGCGAGCGCTTCCGGATGCCTGTACCTGCGCACGGCCCACATGACGTATCCGCTGAAGGGATCGCAGGCCTCGTCGAGCAAAGTCCAGACGGCGTCGAGGCTTTTCCGGTATTGGTTCTTCGACGCGACGAGCCTGTCGACGATCGCCGCCCTCCTTCTGGAGAGCGAATAGGACTGGGAATATAGGGATGATGCGGCGGTGAGCTTTTTCACGTCCCTCGTGTACGCGACCTCGGCGATCACGCCGCAGTCGAGCGCGTCGGTCTTCGTCGGCCTGAGCCTGCTCTTCCTCACCTTCGCCGATTCCAAAGGCGTTATGAGGTAGACTTCCAGGCCACGCAGCACCGCCCATCTGATCACGGGCTTCGAGTAGACGCCGGTGGACTCCATGACCACTTTTGGCTTAGTTCCAGTCTTCCGTTCAAGCGTTTCGGAGGCCTTCTCCGCGGCCGCCATGCCGCTTCTGCTGTGCGCCACCTTAATCGGCTTGGACGACGGTCTGCCGAACGAGAGGTAGCCTTGGCAATGGCTGCTTCCCTTCGACGCGTCGAAGGCCAATATGGGCGCTTCCTTGTCTATCATGTCAATAGACCTTCCTTCCTGGCATTTGGATCCTTCCCGTGATCCGCGTTCGTCCTTTGGCGTCGCTTTTTCCTGAGATATACGCGCGATAACAGTATGTTTCGCATTAGGGTTAAACGCACTCCTCCAAAGGCGCGGACCGCGCATTTTCTTATACGAGCTGATGGCTCAAAAAGCCCCTCGCGCTGATCCGCCATTCCCCCTATATGCCTATAAAGGGAAAGCCGAGGCCATGGCCTCTCTCCGGGAATCCAAGGAGGGATAATACCCTTGGTATGGATTCTTTCTAGAGGGAGATCACATCCTCGGCTCTAATTGTAGGAAAAAGCCCCTCCAAACCGGAAGAGGCAAGTTGATATTGATAAGGCAATTAACGGGATTCGACCAAAGGGATTCCCTGTGTGTATTTGTAGGCAATGCGGGCCATTTCGGCCGCCTTCCTCGGCTTTTCTTCCCTGAGCCAGGAAATCAACAATGAATAAAACGTTGAAAGCCAGATGGTTTGGATAATGTTGTTCTCCCCTTCCACGGGAATCAAAGAAAGGAACACTTCAAGGATTTTGTATTCAAAGCCGGCATTGACGATGGCTTTGAGGTCATCAAGTTTGGCTTCGGCTAGCTGGAACAAAGCGAGCCAGTTCTCGTACACATCGCTTCCGATGCGTCTGGCAAAGGACAGACCAAATTCTTTAATCTCATCGATGAGCACATCTTCGACATCATGGTAATTTCGATAAAACGCCGTACGGGAGACACCGGCAATCTTACAAAGACGAGAAACGGTAATACGGCGGTCTTCCGTGTCCTTAAGGATAATCATCAAAGCAAAACGAAAGCAGCTCTTCACGAAATCACGAGATTCTTCATTGTTTTTCCGTAAGGTTTCGAGTTGACGCTGATTCACTTTCCGAATCCTTTCTTTAAACCCCCAAAGGCAAAACAAACATAATCGCTTGATTTTACCGTCAATAAGATAGCACCCGCTTTGTCATAAAAGTGCCACACGCTCATGGCAAAAATCAACTTTCTAGCGATTTGATTTTGGTTGTTATCTTTCGTCATTATGAAGAAAAAATCAAAATAACCTCGCATTTCCTTTTTAAAATGTTCATTTAGTAGCCATGGAAAAAAGAGCCCGCCGTTGAAAGCGAGCTCTTTTGGAGCATGTGACAATAGCCTTAATTATCACCAAACATTGTACGCATCGTTTTCGAGGCGATGACGGTGATGTTGGTGCGGTTGGTCGGCGAAGTGATGACGAAGGCGTTGCCGCGGGGGTTATTGATGATTTGATCCTGCTCCACCTCGTTGATCTGACCCGCTTTATCATAAAGGGTGCAAAGGTCATCCATGTCATTCGGCGACAAGGAGAAGATGAACGAGTATTGGCAGGCGTTGATGATCGCGGTGGATTTACGGACGATGTCCTCACTGCCGACGAAGTCCTTGATGTTCTGCGTGATGACGATCTGCATGCCGTTGTATTTACGGATACGTTTGGCCAACTGATACATGAAGTCCAAGGCGACGGGGTATTTCGGATCGATGTAGACGTGAGCTTCGTCGATGGCGACGACGATCTTGCGGTTGCTGCCATGCTTGAGGTTGAAGTCGCGGTTTTTGATGATTTCGTTATCAAGCCACTTCAAGACAAGAAGCATCTGCGCGTTGGCGATGGTGTTATTTTTGTTGGAAAGAAGGCTCTGGAAATTGAAGACAGTGAAGTTTTCTTTGACCGTCAACGTGCTCTGGCCATTCCAGAGATTGGCATTGCGGCCTTCTCCAGCGAACTTGGAAACGTAGTTATAAAGGATACGGAGCTGGGTGACATCATAGTCGACCGTCGCGGCCTCCAGACGCTTTTCAATAAGCGCGTGAAGTTCATCGAAGGTCGGATAGTCTTTCGGCTCAAGGACCGAGAAGTCGGTCTTGGAATCGATGCCATTCTCCTTATATAGGGTGACAATAAGGTTATTGAGATACTCTAAGGCGTCGCTGGAGATACCCGCTAAGGCAACGCGGAAGAATTCCTCCAAGAACTGCAGGTGGACCGCGAAGTTATTGACCGCGGATTCTTCCCCTTCTTCATCGCCTTCTAATGTGGTGATGACGTGGAAGGGATTGATGCGGCCTTCCCTAGCGGTACCGACATCGATCAGCCTACCGCCCAAAGACTGGGCTAAGAACTGGTATTCGTTTTCAGGGTCGAGGATGAAAACCTTGCAGTTTTCCGCGCAAAGCTGGGACAAAATCGTTTTCGTCGCGAAGGATTTGCCCGAGCCCGACTTACCGATGACAACCATGTTGGAGTTGACGCGTTCAAAGTCTCTCTTGAAGAAATCGAGGATGACGGGGAAGTCGTTCTCGGTGCCAAGGATGCAGCCCTTATCGTCCATGACGGTGGAAAGGACGAAGGGGAAGACGGCGGCGACGGAGTTGGAATGGATGGCGCGTTGGAACTGAATCATGGAGTCTAGACGCGAAAGGTTGGTGGAGATCAAAGCTAAGTTCTGGCAGAAATAGTTATCCACGAGTTCGAAGCCTTCTTCAGAGAAGATGCGTTTGATTTTCTTCTTTTCGCTGCGCCTGACGTCTTTCTTGTTCGGCTCTTGCGGATAGACGGTGATGTGGAGGTTGACGCCAAAGAGGGTCTCGTTGTCGTTCTGAAGCATGCGGAGAACTTCGACGAGAGTGTCGATGTGAGTCTGCTTGTCGATGATGCTCGAAGCGCGGTAGGAATTGTTGCTCTGCGCGGCAAGCTCCTGGACCGAACGGTCGATCATGTGGATAGCCTTGCCCTTTTCGAAGGGGGCGAGGTTCATGACAACCTTGGTGTTGGGGATATTGAAAATGCGGTAGCCCCAAGCGTTCAAGACGGAAATCGGGAAGTTCTTGACCGTGAAGATATAGCATTCTTCGCCGTCGATAATCGTGGAACGGGGTTTGAATTCGATATTCTGCGGATAGACCCAGGACATGAATTCTTCGGGGGAGAGCAAGTCGACATCCTTTTCCTCGAATTTGGAGGTGTAGGTATATTTGACGAAGATCCCAAGTTCCTTCGTATCGAGGATATGGGAAGTCATGCCGATGTTGCTAAAGGTCACGATGGCGTCATTTAAGATCGACTCGATGACCTCCGTGTTCTCATCGTAGATAACCAAATAATAGAATGGCTTTTTGACGGGAGCCTCGTCGGTCAGAGTGGTATAGGTACGGATGCGGTCGTCGATGATCTTGATGCGGGAATCGAGTTCCTTCTTGGTGAGCTCGCCGGTCTCGAAAAGATGAAAGAGCATGTCTTTCTTACGGTTTTCGTCGTCGATGTAAGCCTGGAAGCTTAGTTTGCGGTCCAGCTTAACGATGGAGGCGCGCGTCTTATTCGCGACCTCGCGGATGATTTTGCCAAAGTGCTCTTCAATCATCTGGTCCTGACGGTATTCGGAGAGCAAAGAGAACTCACGAGGGTCGACTTGAAGGACGCCAGCGAAGTAATCCTTATAGACAATATAGCCGTCACGGATATCCTTCATGGGCATGAAGGAATCAATATTCGTTTGGGATTTGCTGTTGTTTTTGGAATATTTCTTGACCGCGAAGAGATATTTCACCGAATGGGCGATGAACAGATAGAAACGGTCTCCTTCAAACGGAAGGTAGAGGCCGATCGCGATGACTAAGACTACCGCGGCGAGGATGAACCGCACGATGCCTAAATTAGACAAAAGCAGCAAAACAATTAAGCCCAGCATCGCAAAGGCGATGATGATGTCGAGGATCGAAATATTGCGGAAGAATTGAATTTTGACTTTCGTCGTCCGGGGAATAATTCTCATTTCTTATCGTCCTCCTTTTTGCCGGCGAGGGCGTTATTGATGGCGTTGTTGACCATGTTGCTGCCCGGCTGGTTGTTGTTGGCGGCACTTTTTTCTTGGGCGTTAGCGACCGCGCCGCCGACGTTGCCCGCGATTTTGTTGCCACCGGCCGCCGCATTGCCGACGTTTTTCACGCCGCCGTCAATCGCGTCTTTGACCTTTGAGGCGTTACCGCCGCTGGGGTTGGCTTTGCCGGTTTTGTCGTTATGCGCGCCACTGCCGTTTCTATTTAAGCGAGAATTCTCGAGGTCATAGTCGCGTGTCGTCTTAAAGCCAAGACGACGGCCGACGGCGGTGCCAAGGCTTTGGTTCCTGCTGTCGCGGACGAAGTTGACCGCGCCGCGGGTCGCTCTAAATGGGGCTAAGGCCGCGCCGGTCATCATGCGGCGGAAGCTTCCCGAAGCAATCGCGGAATCACGAAG
>JAGAHY010000147.1 GCA_017626815.1 Bacilli bacterium
TCCAAGGTTGCTCGCATAGAGGAAAATGGATACCGCGGTCCCGGCCCGAGAGAACATAAAGAGGGTGTTTAAGAAAAACAACACGGGTAGCGGAATGGTGTCCTTGGAGGCCAGAATATCCAAAACCGTGGCGGCGAAATTGAAACCAATGATCAAAAGGTAAAGTTTATTGCTCGTGCCGATGACTTGCTTCTTTAAGATGATGGACGCAGTAAGAAAAATGAGGATGATCAATGCGGCGTAATCGAAATACAAAACAAACCCCATTTTTCTACCTTTTGTTTTTCTACCCACATTCTATCTAGGCCGGACAAAAAGCAAAGCGAATATAGTAACGCGCACGTGATAAAAAGGTGTTTTTTAACTTTTTATGTACATTTTGTTCGCGAAAATATGGCGTTTCAGATGTTCACGTCACCACATGATAGCCAAAAAATGCCGATGATATCGAATAAAATAGCATCAATGAATGGTGCAAAAGTGATTTTTGAAAGATTCTCTCCTGTGAGGACAAAGCCATCCGAAATAAGCTTTCAGAAGCCCAAATGTCAAAGAACCTTCGATACACGTCAATGCAACGAAGCGTAGCATTTCTTTTCGGCGAATGTAAACTAAGGCTGGTAGCGCCACTTCTTTCTTCCGCCTACATTATGGGCAGAAAGGCAGGAAAATATGTTATCCGAAAAGATCAAATCCTTAAGAAAAACCAATAATCTCACCCAAGAGGAACTCGCCGACAAACTAAACGTCTCGCGCCAAGCCGTCACCAAATGGGAAAGCGGGGCGGGAACGCCGGATATTGGTAACATCCAAGCTATCGCACGTTTATTCGGCGTCAGCATGGACGAGTTGCTCTCGGACCGAAAAGAGGTCACTTACGGGAACCTTTCAAGGACCGAATTCGATGTCTTTGGAAAGGCTGACTTCAATCTCAACGTCGGCACGGCCGCCGGTTTGGACGTAACCTTCTCCGACCAAGAGAAAGTCATCGTCGAAATCCACAGCGACCTGCCCGAAGAAACCTATCCACTGGCTAAAGTCAAGCTGACGGAAGGAAAACATGTGGATCTGGTTCTCGTCGAATGGGCGGATTCGAAAAAGCACATCGACATCAGACAAGACCGTGCCTTAACCAAGCAAGACGCGAAGAAACACCTCTTCATTCGCATGATTCTGCCTGCTTCATTGGCGCGTCGGGTCGAACTTGAGGGAGATTTGGTTAAGCTGACCCTCCATGACTTTACGGATGATAAACATGTGGAGTTCGACGGGAGAGTGGACGAAGTGGAAATCGTTCGGGCGAAAGGCCATGTTGAGCTGACGGGCAACCTCGACATGAAGATCCTCTACGATGGTACGCTTAGCCAATTGGATGTCAACCAGCTTCACGGGGTTAGCAACCTCTATGTTGTCGGCGGCGCGGAATTGGATATTGTGTCTAAGGGACGAGGGTGCAACGTCGTCTTTGACGGGTATACGCCAAACAAAGAGGCCTCCGCGCATGTGGAACTTAACGGCTATAAATCCGAATTGACCGTCCATAAGCTCGGATAAATAGAAAAAAATCCTGGATTTGCGGTGATTTCTCGGTCCAGGATTTTGTTTTCAATGAGAATCAGACATCCGCGTAGCAGGATCCGCCGATGAATTCTCTCATCAGTGAATTGCTCGGCACCCATTCATCCGGCATATCGATGAAGTATTTGAGCATGCGGATAAGACGTTGGGCCGTGGGGAAGTAGGGTGATTCGTTATCAATCTCGCGAAGCAACGGCAACGCGTATTTCTTCATGACGGGCAACTCATAGGAGAGCATGGAGTTATAGACGTAGTCGGAATTCTCTTGGCAGTCGTAGATCCAACGGAATTCACCCGCGCGGACGCTTGGCCACATGGATAAGGTCTCTTCGGCGGAGGCGTTGCGGAACTTATAGTCGCGGACGATGCGGCGGATGAGACGCAAATCGGTGAGAGTAAGGGGGTTATGGTCGTCGATGTTCATCTGCGCCTGTGGGGCAATGAAGATCTTGAATTTCGCGGACTTCGGGATATCGATGGTCATGCGGTCATTGAGGGCGTGGATGCCTTCGATGATGATGGGTTCATTCTTGGCGACGCGGATGGTGCGGCCGATGACGCGCTGTCCAAGCTGGAAGTCAAACCGCGGCAAGGTCACGCTTTCGCCGTTGATGAGGTCGAGCATGTTTTGGTTAAACAAGGCGATGTCGAGGGCCTCGATGTGCTCGAGGTCAGGCTTGCCGTTTTCGTCTAACGGGGCTTGATCTCTGGGGAGGTAATAGTCGTCCAAGGAGATGCGGATGGGGTTGATGCCGCGGGAAAGAAGTTCGATTCTTAGGCGATTGGCGAAGGTCGTCTTGCCCGAGGAGGATGGGCCGGCGATGCAGATGAGGGAGATGTCGTCGATCGAATCCTCGATGAGCTGGCCAAGTTCGCATAGCATGCGGTTATGGCGGGCTTCGCAGAGATTAATGAATTCGATGGTACCGCGTTTTTTGATGGAATTGTTGATGCCGCCGACGGTGTCGCTGCCGACGATGGAGGCCCATTCGTGAGACTCCCTTAAGGTGCGGTTGAAGACGGGGTCATCGCGGAAAGGCGGAATCGCGCCGCCGGCTTCGGCTCTAGGATATTGAAGCATGAAGCCCGGAGAATAGAGGCGAAGCTTATATTCGTGGAGATAACCCGTAGAAGGAACCATGTGGGAATACATATAGTCAAGGAAGCCGTCGGCCGAGTAGAGATGGACCTTATCTTCGGGACGGTATTCCAAAATGGCCTTCTTATCATCATAACCCAACTGGTCATAGACTTTGATGGCCTCGTCGAGGGAGACTTTCATCCTCTTCAAGGGGATGTCTTTTTTGATAATGTTGTCGATCTCGTGGGTGATGCGCAGAAGCATCGCGGTGTTGGCGGAGATCGCGTTATTTAATATATGGATAGAGACGCAGCGGGAGACGTTATAGGCGAAACGGATTTTCAGCCCAGGATAGCAACGGGCGAAAGCCATCGCGACTACGTAACGCAAAGAAGCTTCGTAAACTTTGACCGCATCGGGATCTTTGACGGTGAGAATCTCGACTTTGCAGTCGCGGGAAAGGTCGTAAGTCAATTCGCGGACGCGGTTATCGACCCTGGCGGCGACGGCGCGCTTTTCGGGGTCGTATTCCTTGATTAACTCAAGGATGGGGGTCTTTTTATCTAACTTGAATTTTTTATTATTGATTTCAACGGTAAACGACATCGGTTTTGGGCTCCTTCTTTCGCAACACTAGATAATATCATGTAAGCGGTTTCAAAATCAATAATGCGCGACACGAAATATACGTGTATACTATTTCAGGTGTTTACCAACCTATCTATTTAGAGATGAAAGGAAAACCAGATATGGCAAAAGCAATGGTATACCTCCAATCCGGAGGACCTACAGCGGTAATTAACTCCTCACTTTACGGCGCGATTACCGAAGCGATGAAGCATGACGAGATTTCGGGAATCTACGGCTCCCTCAATGGCGTCGAAGGCCTCATCCAGGACGACTTGATTGATTTACGGGAAGAAGAACCTGAAACCATCGAATTATTGAAGCAGACCCCGGGCGCGATCCTCGGAACCGCCCGTTACAAAATGCCCTCCGATTTGACCGATCTCCGTTATGAAGCCATTTGCCAAACGATCTTGAACCATAACATCGGCTATGTCTTCGTCAATGGTGGCAATGACTCCATGGATACTTGCGCGAAGCTGGCCAAACTCTTCGCCCAACAGAAGATCGATTGCAAAGTCATTGGCGTCCCCAAAACCGTCGATAACGACTTGGCCATCACCGACCACTGCAACGGTTATGGCTCCGCCGCGAAATACGTCATCAACATCACCAAAGACATCTGCGTCGACGCGAAGTGCTATAAGAAGGGCAAAGTCTTCATCATTGAAGTCATGGGCCGTAACGCCGGTTGGCTTACCGCCGCTGTCGACTTGCTCCCCTATGCCACCCGTCCTGACCTCATCTATCTCCCCGAAGATGCTTTTGAGATGGATTCCTTCTTGAAGGACCTTAAGTCCATTTATGACCTTAAGGGCCACGTTATCATCGCGATTTCCGAAGGCATCGTCTTCGAACGTGACACCTCGACTACCCGCATCGACGCTTTCGGCCACATCCAACTCGGTGGTGCCGCCGACGCCCTCGCCAGCATTGTCGAGAAGCGCCTTGGCCTCCCGACCCGTTCCGTCGAGCTCTCCCTCCCGCAGCGTGCCGACCCCGTCTTCATCTCCAAAGTCGACCAAGACGAAGCCATTGCCTGCGGCGCCTATGCCGTCACCAGCGCCCTCAAGGGTGAAACCGCGAAGATGGTCATCATCAAACGCGTTTCCTCCAAGCCCTATAAAGTCGAGCTTGCCCTTGCCCCCGTTGAGCAAGTCGCCAATGCCGAAAAGAAGGTCCCCGCTTCCATGATTGCCGGCAAGACCCACATGGACCAGAGCTTCCGTGAATACCTCGCCCCTCTTATCCAAGGCGAAGTTTATCCGAAGTTCAAAGATGGCATCTACATGACCGCTGTCTTGAAGAAAGTCAAAGCGCGCTAAACGCAATCGGAAACCTCATCCCCGCCCAAAAACGGGGATTTTTTCTTTTCACAATATACGCTTAAGACCGGCGAAATCTAAAATTATCTATACAGTGTAATAAAATAGTTTTGCCCATTATTCGTTTTCCCGTCTATTGGTTAAGTGGAGGAAAAAATAATGAGCACGAACAGCATTCTCAATTTTACTGAAGCACAAAGCGAATACCTTTCGGACAATAACCCATTTCTAAACGAAGGCTACCCCATCATCCATGTCGACGGCCATTACATCGGATTTTATTGCACCGAGGTGCCGATGAGCGGGGACCCGGAAGAGGTGATGGTGAGAGGCGGAATCATCGGAATGACTCTCTATTACGCGGTAAGGAAACTGAAGTTCGTCCGCCCCGAGGATCAATTCTCGGTCTATGTCATCGCGCCTTCGACTGAGAAAAAGACTATTTGCATCAAAGACTTGAATGTCGGATTAGGCGGGGTTCCTTGCATTCAATGCACGATCAGCGCGGATTTGCGCGAAAAGGACGAGATATTGGAAGTAGTGGAGGGTAAGACGGGCCTGGAACACACGAAAGAATGGGTGATAAAAGCCATTCTGGACCGTTACGCTATTTTTAGGGGTGGGATCTATGAAATGACGGAGGAAAATTTACAGAGCATGTTCCTGCACGTTTTTCCCAAAGAATCTTCTGAGAAGAAAACGAAAAAGCCTTCGTAATAGGATACCCTGGAAAGCGGTATTAAGGAAAAAATACCGCAAAACCCCATTTATTTTCGTTGGCTTCTTGTCTTTCCCGTGCGCGTGAGGCAAAATATATGGCGATTTATGAGTAACCTTGCCGAGAAATACAATAAGCTAAGTGACCATCAGAAGAACTTGGTCATCCTCATCGCCGTCGCTTTGATTGGGGCCTTGATTTGCATCGCCTTCATCTTCATGGACAATATCGGCGTCCTTCTTGGCTGGCTACTTGGCTCTGCCGTCAACATTTTCGCCTACGTCACCATGCACATGGGATCCGCGAGCCTGCTCAATCCCAATGGCAATCCTAAATCTGGCTATTTGGCCATGGTTTGGGCCATTCTTCGTCTTTTCCTTTATGCCGGATGCTTGCTTTTATCGGGCTTTGCCACTTTCAAATGGGGCACCTTAGCCCACGGTTATTGCAATATCATATCCTGCGCCTTGGCCTTGATGCCGACGTGGATCACGTTGGTCGTCACGACTTTGCATCGCAGCAACAAGCGCGCCAAGGCCCAATCGGCCAAAGCGGTGGAACAACCTAAAGAAGAGGCAAAGGAGGAAGGCGAATGATCGTTCTTTCCGACCCTCTTTCGGATATGATCACTGGCCTACAGGATTTTTCGTTTCGCCTTTCCGGACCAACCTATTCTTCGTTGATGGTCATGGCTTTGGTGGCCGTTTTGGCCATCATCGCCGGCACACAAGCCCGCTTCCATGACCCGATGAAACCTTCCAAAGGGCTTTTAGGTCTGGCGGAGGCTTTTTATGATTGGCTCGTTGGCTGGACGAGGAACATCATGGGCCGCGACCCAGGCAATTGGCCGGGCTATTTCTTCTGCCTTTACCTTTATCTTTTCCTCGCGTTCATCTGGTCCATCACGGGGCTTCCGTCAATCATCGACACCATGGTCCTTCCCTTGGCCCTTTCGTTGGTGATGTTCGTGCTGATTCAGTTCACCGCCCTTAAGTATCAGAAATTCGGCTATTTCCATCGTTACATCGAGCCTATTCCCTTATTCTTGCCCATCAACTTGGTGACCATGTGGACCCCGGTCATCTCGACGACGCTGCGTATGTTTGGCAACTGCATCGCCGGCACGGTAGTCCTAGGTTTGGTCAATTGGGCGTTAAAAAACGTCTCCGTCAACGTGTTTAGCTTCTGGGCCGTCTCCTATGGGGATAAAATCGCCCAGCTTAATAGTCCCGCCGCCATTTGGTTCTCGCCCATCGTGCTGGCGGTGTTGAACCTTTATTTTGCTTTATTCTCTGGGTATATCCAGACTCTTGTCTTCGCTTCTCTCAATGGCGTGTGGATCAGCAACGAAATGCCTGAGGACCGCACCATGGGGACGACGTCGCAGGCGACCAGGGCCCAGAGCAATGAAGCGAAATGACCATATAGGAGGAAATGTATATGGCACTTGTCAATCTGTTGAATGTGCTGGCTGAAGCCACCAACAACAACCTCGGCCTCGTCGCTATCGGCGCCGGCGTCGCCATCCTCTCCGCGGGCATGAGCTCCCTCGGCGAAGGCTGGATCGCTTGCCACGCCATCGACGCGATGTCCCGCAACCCGGAGAACGCGGGCAAATTCCAATCCGTCATGATTTTGGCGATCGCGCTTGACGAATCCTGCGGTATTTACGCCCTCATCGTCTCGATGTTGATCATGTTCGTCCTCGGCGGCAGAGCCTAGTTTTCTCTTGAGGAAAGAACCATGAGAAAAAACCATCGAGCCTTATGGATTCTTTTGCCCTTATTCGCGGGCGTTCTTTGCTCGTGCGCCGGACAGCCTTTTGGCGATGACACGTTCACCCAAAAGATCTTCCCTAACGGCATCTGGGACTTCACCATCCAGCTCATCGCCTTTGTCGTGCTCATCGTCATCGTTTTCTTCCTCGGCTATAAGCCCATCAAGAAAATGATGCAGAAGCGCCAAGACACCGTGAACGCGATGATCGAGGATACCAAGAAGAACCAAGCCATCGCCCACAAGGCGGCCCTTGCCTCGGATCAGAAGATCCAAGAGGGCAAGGAAGAAGCCGAGCGCATCATCGCCTCGGCCAAAAAACAGGCCGAGTTCGAGAAGTCCAAGATGCTCCAAGAAGCCGCGAATGAAATCGCTGCCAAACGCAAAAAAGCCGACGAAGACATCAAAGCCGCCCAAGAAGCGTCTAAAGAAGAAGTGCGCCGTCAGATCGTGGATGTCGCGATGCTGGCATCGGAAACGTTGCTGCAACGCGAAGTCAATACCGCGGACAACCAGCGCCTCGTCTCGTCTTTCGTCGATGAGCTCGTAGAGGATAAGGAGGGCAAATAATGGACGAACTTAGCCATAATTACGCCTTCGCCCTCTATGACATGCTTTCCCCGAAAGAAAGGGAAACGGCCATGGACGCGTTAGCGGCCATCGTTGAGGACCTGCAGGAAGTAGAACAACTACGAAAACTGCTTTCTTCCTATAACTTTTCCCGTGCGGAAAAAGGCCAAGTCCTCGATGCGGTTTATGGCAAAAGATTCGCAAATGTCCCACATTTGCTTCCATTTCTAAAAGTCGTCAGCGACCATCATCGCTTCGCCGACTTACCCAAAATCAATGCGGCGTACCGTTCTTTGGTCCATGATTCCATGGGCGTCAAAGAAGGCATCGCCTATAGCGCCGAGCGGCTTTCGAAAGAAGAGCTCACGTCGCTAGAAAAAGCCATCGCGGTCCGCTTGGGTAGCCAAGTGAGCCTAACCAACATCGTCGACCATAAATTGCTTGGCGGCGTCAAAGTCGCCATCGACGGCAAAGTCTTCGATGGCTCCCTCGCGTCCAAACTCGAGGGCTTACACCAGAAACTTAAAGGAGGAGTCCAAGGATGAAAATCGATTCCAGCGAAATCTCGGCGCTGATTAAGGCGCAGATCAAGGGATATGAATCCCGCCTTGAGACCAACGACGTCGGCACGGTCATCTCCGTGGGCGATGGCATCGCGCTTTGCTATGGCTTAGAGAAAGCGATGCTTGGCGAATTATTGCTATTCCCCAATGACGTGGCCGGCATGGTCATGAACTTGGATAACGAAGACGTCGGCGCCGTCCTTCTTGGCTCCGATACCAAAATCGAGGAAGGCGACATCGTCCGCCGCACCCATAAGGTCGTCGAGGTGCCGGTAGGGGATGGGCTCTTAGGCCGCGTCGTCAACGCCCTAGGCCTTCCGATTGACCAAAAAGGTCCGATTTCCTACGCAAAAACCCGTCCAATTGAACGTATCGCCCCGGGTGTTATGACCCGTAAATCCGTCGATACTCCGCTGGAAACCGGCATTAAGGCCATCGATGCCATGATTCCGATTGGACGCGGTCAGCGCGAATTGATCATCGGCGACCGTCAGACGGGTAAAACCGCCATCGCTTTGGACACCATCATCAACCAAAAAGGCAAGAATGTGAAATGCATCTATGTCGCCATCGGCCAGAAGAATTCTTCCGTGGCCTCTTTGGTGGATAAGCTGCGTGAACTGGGTTGCATGGACTATGTCACGGTCGTCTCCTCCTCTGCCTCCGAGGCGGCGCCGAACCAATATATCGCTCCTTTCGCCGGCATGGCCATGGCGGAGGAATGGCTCGAAAGCGGGCAAGACGTGCTTATCGTTTTCGACGATTTATCCAAGCATGCCGTCGCCTATCGCACCCTGTCCTTGCTGCTCAAAAGATCCCCGGGCCGCGAAGCCTATCCTGGCGACATCTTCTATCTCCATTCCAGACTTCTCGAACGTGCCTGCCGTCTCGCCCCACAATATGGGGGAGGATCCATCACCGCGCTTCCGATTGTCGAAACGCAGGCTGGCGACATCTCCGCCTATATCCCCACAAACGTGATTTCCATCACCGACGGCCAAATCTTCTTGGTCACCGATTATTTCGCCTCTGGCCAGCGTCCGGCCGTCGATTCGGGCTTCTCCGTATCCCGCGTCGGCTCTAGCGCCCAAACCAAAGCCATGAAAGCCGTAGCCGCTTCCTTGAAGATTGAGCTTGCCTCTTATCGCGAGATGCTTTCCTTCTCGCAGTTTGGCAGCGACCTTGACGCATCCACGAAGAAAATCCTCGCCCATGGTTCGGTGCTGATGGAAACTTTAAAACAGAAACAATACGCCCCTTACCCGATGTGGAAGCAAGTCATCGAGCTTTTCGCGGTCAAGAACCGTTATCTCGACGAACTTGGCAAAGGGGAGGTTTCGCCTTTCCTTGACGGTTTGACCGCCTTTATGGAAAGCAATCATAAGGAAATCATCGATACGCTCACGGAAAAGAAGGCGTTCGATGATGAACTTACCGCGAACCTAAAAGCCGCCATCGAGGAATTCGCGAAAGCGAGGTAAGACTATGTCGCTTGGGTTAAACAAGACAAAACGGCGGATCGCTTCGATCAAATCCACGCAGAAGATCACCAAGGCCATGGGTATGGTCGCTTCGGTGAAACTGCGCCGTTTTCGCGACCTTGTCTCCCATGGCGAAGAATACGCGGAAGGCCTGCGCAACACGATGGGTGAGCTTTTCCTCCACGACGAGGAATCCAAGACCCATTATGGCCGTGAGAATGAGAAAGCCACGTCGACTTTATATATCGTCATCACCTCGAATTTAGGTCTATGCGCCGCCTATAACAACAACATCTTCAAATACGTCGAAGCCCACGTCGACCCCGAAAACGACATCATCCTTCCCATCGGGGAAAAGGGTAAGGCCCATTTTGCCCATGACCCGCGCTACAAACATATCGATAACAACAATCACGAAGTCGATAAATACCTCGATGCGAAGCGCCTTACGGCCTTATGTAAGGAAATCAAAGACGAGTTTAATAAGGCCGTCATCAAAAAGGTCGTCCTCGTCTACACCCATTATGTCAATTCCATTTCCTTCGTTCCCGCGGAGGAAACCTTGCTCCCGGTGAGCATCACCCCGAAGGCACGGGCCGACGAAGATTATTGTCCGCCGCTATTCGAGCCTAGCGCCAGACGGCAAATCCATATGCTGATGCCTTATTATCTTGCCGGGTGTCTCCACCATCGCCTCGCCGAGAGCCAGCTTTGCGAACAAGCCTGCCGTCGCAACGCGATGGATAACGCTAACGACAACGCAGACGAACTGCTCAACAAACTCACCATCGAATACAACAAAGCCAGGCAGACCGCCATCACCCAGGAAATCGTGGAAGTGGTGTCTGGCTCGGCCAACGCCCGTTAAGGAGGAACAATCATGAAACGTCCCGTGAAAGAAGATCTCATCGGCATCATCGTGCAAGCGGTGGGCCCGGTCATCGACGTCAAGTTCGAAGGCAAGCATCTGCCGGAAATCTTAACGGCTTTGCTTGTGCCTTTAGAGAATGACAAAACGCTGACCATCGAAGTTATGCAACATATCGGCGACGATGTCGTCCGCTGCGTCGCCATGGGCGCCACCGATGGCTTGATGCGCGGTATGGAAGTCATCAATACCGAAGCCCCGATTTCCGTTCCTGTCGGCAACGAAACTTTGGGCCGCATGTTTAACGTCCTTGGCCAAACCATCGACGATATGGGCGATGAAGGCATCTCTTCCTGCAAGAAGATGCCGATTCACCGTCCTGCGCCGACGTTCTCTGACCAGTCCGTCTCCCATGAAATTTTAGAGACGGGCATCAAGGTCATCGATTTGCTTTGCCCGTATGTCAAGGGCGGCAAAATCGGTTTATTTGGCGGCGCTGGCGTCGGCAAGACCGTCTTGATTCAGGAATTGATCTTCAATATCGCCAAAGAACACAATGGCACGTCGGTTTTCGCCGGCGTTGGCGAGCGTAGCCGCGAAGGCAACGACCTCTATTTTGAGATGAAAGGCACGGGCGTCTTGAATAAGACCGCGCTTTGCTTTGGGCAGATGAACGAACCCCCCGGAGCGCGTATGAGAGTCGCTTTGAGCGCCCTAACGATGGCGGAATATTTCCGCGACGAGGAACACCAAGACGTGTTGCTCTTCATCGACAATATCTTCCGTTTCACCCA
>JAGAHY010000148.1 GCA_017626815.1 Bacilli bacterium
AAATACCTCGTCGATAACCAGGAGTCTCATGACTTCTTCATCCGTTATGGAATCGATGCCGAATTGAAGAAAATCAAGGCAGAACTCGATAATTTTCGGATTCATTTCGATCGCTTCAGCTACGAATCTGACATCCGTAAGAACCATCGCATCGAGAAGACCATCGAGGAACTCAAGGACTACACCTATGAGCAAGACGGCGCGACTTATTTGAGAACCACCGCCTTCCTCGACGACAAGGACCGCCCCATCGTCAAAAGCAACGGGCAATTCACTTACTTCATGCCCGACATCGCCTACCATTACGACAAGATGAGCAGGGGATATGACCTCCTCATCGACGTCCTCGGCGCGGACCACCACGGTTACATCGCCCGTATGAAGTCGGCCCTCGCGATGAAGGGCTATTCCCCCGACGTCCTCGAAGTCGACCTCGTGCAGATGGTCAAGACCTTCCGCGATGGCGAGGAAGTGAAGATGAGCAAACGCACCGGCAAAGCCATCTCCCATCATGAGCTTGTGGAAGAAGTCGGCGTCGACGCGGTCCGTTACCTCTTTGTCGAACGTTCTCCTTCTACCCATTTGGACTTCGACTATAACCTCGCCTTGGAACAATCTTCCTCTAACCCAGTCTATTATGCTCAATACGCCCATGCGCGTTGCTGCTCGCTGCTGACCTTAGGCGAAGACATCGGCATCGATGAAGAAGGTACCTTGCTTGGCAATGAGCAAGAAACCGCCATTCTCAAACACATCGCTGACTTCGGTAACGTCATCGAAGGCGCCGCCAAAGAACGCGCGCCTTATCGCATCAGCGCTTACATCAAGGCGCTGGCGGGACTCGTCCACGAGTTCTACGCTCATAACCGGGTTATCGACCGCGATAACCTCCCCTTAACTCGCTCACGTTTAGCTCTTGTCAAGGCCGCGAAGATCACCCTTTCCAACGCTTTAGGAATCTTGGGGGTCTCCAGTCCTGAAAAGATGTGAGATAATACGCACGCACAGAAAGGAAACTCAAACCATGAAAGAAGGATCCATGCTTGACTCCGCCCTCCACATTCTTGAGGCCGAGGGCAAAGAAATGAAATTCGCCGACCTTTGGGCGAAGGTCAAAGAAGACTTAGAAATCTCCCCTGAGGAAGAAAACCAACGCATCGGTAGGTTCTACACCGATTTGTCGTTGTCCGGCACGTTTGTCGTCCTCGGTGAAAATACCTGGGATTTACGTGTCCGCCATACTTATGATAAGGTCCACATCGACGTCAACGATGTCTACAGCGATGTCGATGAGCGCGATACCGACGCCGTCGACGCCGCCGAAGAAGCCGAATATAACGAATATGTTCGTGGCGACGCTGGCCCGATCGTCGAGGACGAAGAACAGTCCGACGAGGAATCCTCCGATTCCAGACCTCGCGAATCCGCCGCGGAACTCCTTGGCTCCCAAAGCGACAACTATTAATCGTCAAAACGCAGAAAATGCCGGCCATCGCGTCGGCTTTTTCTTTTCCCAATAATGCCTTGTTATCGCATTTTTCCTTCCTCTTTATTTTTTCACTCTTTACGTACCCGCCCGATAAAGGGTATTGTTATCTGTTCTTATGGATAACTATGAAGCCCTCTTACAACTAATCGAACGGAATGACGTCATCACCATCTATGGCCACAGCAACCCTGACGGGGACTGCTATGGCTCGCAGATTGGCTTGCGTGAGCTCATCCGCGCCCGCTACCCGGAGAAGAAAGTCTACGCGGTAGGCTCGGGTATTCCCGCGTTCTTCGAAAGGCTGACGACCATGGACGAAGTGGATGAAGCGACCATCGCCTCCTCCGCGGGAATCCTCGTCGACGTCAGCTGTCTCAGGCGCGTGGAAGACCCCCGTGTCTATCAATGCAAGGAGCATGGCAAATTCGACCATCATCAGCCTAGCCCTCTTGAAGAATTCGTCGGGCCTTCTATCGTGGAGACGAAGCGTATCGCCGCGGCCGAGATCATCGTCGAGTTTGCCATCCGCTTCCATTTTCCCATCACCCGTCTGGCCGCCGAGGCGCTATACCTTGGCATCCTCACCGATTCGGGAAGACTAACCTATCGTGGCACAACGCCGAGAACTTTGGAGCTTGTCGCTTTGCTCCGAACCAAAGGAATCAAGATCCGTTCCATTCAGCAAATCGCTTATTACGAATCACCCGAGACCAAAAAAGTCAAAGCCACCATTCGCAGAAGAGCCCGTTGCTATGGCCATGTTTGCTATTGCTTCTTGCCTAGGGAATCTTTTGAAAAACATGGATTATCTCCGCAAAACGCGATTCGTTTGGTGAATGCACTCGCTTCCGTTTACCCGGATTGCCGCTGTTATGTCCTCTTTGTCCCCTTCGATGGCGATGAAGTGAATGTTGAACTCCGTTCGAACCATGGCTATTGCGTCCATGACACGGCGAAAGCCTTCGGTGGAGGTGGTCATAAGTTCGCCTCCGGGTGTACCATTTATTCCAACCAAACCGATTATATGGATGTCGTGAAAATGCTCGACCAAGCCGAGTATGTGGAGGAAGAATAATGTACGAACGTGAATTAGAGCTCGCCATCAAGGCGGCAAAGACGGCGGAGAAGGCCATCCTCGAAGTTTACGCAGAGCCTTTCGAAGTCGAGATTAAGCCCGACCACTCCCCAGTAACTAAAGCCGATAAGAGGGCGGATGAAATTATTCGCGAGGTCCTTTCTAAAGCCTTCCCCGATGATGGCTTCCTCACCGAAGAAAGCGCGGATACTCCAGAACGTCTCCATAAATCTCGCGTTTGGATCGTCGACCCTGTGGATGGGACGAAGGAATTCGTCTCCAAAAACGGGGAATTCACCACCAATATCGCGTTGGCCGTCGATCACCAAGTCGTGGTCGGGGTGGTCAATGTGCCTGTGAAAAAGAAAACCTATTACGCCGTCAAGGGACAAGGGGCTTTCTGCATGGGCGAAAATGGCCTAAGCAAGGCGATCCATGTTTCTGATCGGGAAAGTAATCTTCGTTCCGTGCGCTCCATTTCGTTCTTCCGACCTGATGAAGCCGCCTTCATGAAGCGTCATGCCGATCGTTTCCAAGACGAGGCGTTGCCTGTTGGCGCGGCGCTAAAGTTCTGCATGCTCGCCGAAGGTTCTACCGATTTCATTATCCGCCTCAGTAGCGGCACTAAGGAATGGGATGTCGCGGCAGGGGATATCATCGTTCAGGAAGCTGGCGGATTCGTCTCCGAGCCTAATGGCCAACCATTTACCTATAACCGTCCCGATGTCTATAACCGCAAGGGCTATATCATGGGCAACCGCCATCAAAAATGGATGGATGAAATCGACTAGGAAAACTCGTTAAGCGTTTTCTCTATATTTTCTTTATTTTTCGAACCACCTTTTTACGATACGTAGTATCATTGTGGAAAGGAGGAATAACAAATGAAGGGTTATATCGATTGGATGAATGGTCACGGCAGACTCGTCAAGATCATTCTCTGCATCTGGATTTTGGATATCACTTGGGCTGTGTACCGCATCGGCGGCGCCATCATGAATAAGAATTGGCTCCACCTTGTCCTCGGCATCCTTTGGATCATTGCCGCCGGTACCGTTGGCTGGATCCTCGACCTCATCTGGATTATCCTGTTCAACCACATCTTCTGGTTCCAGGAATAAGATTAACGATAAAAAAATCGCCACACGGCGGTTTTTTTATTGGGCTTGGTTGACTTTCCTGTTGAGGTAGTCGGCCATGATGTCCTCAGGAATATCGTCGCTCTTGACGGCGATGACGCCGGGAACCTCCTCCATGAGGATGATCTCCACGCCAGCGGAGATATCTTCTTGGGCAAAGGAGCAGCCTTGGCATGCCCCCACCATGGTGACGTAGACGATTCCATCACGGAATCCAATATAGTCCACATCTCCGCCGTCACGTTGCAGGAATGGGCGGATTTTGTCTAGCGTCGCTTCGATTAAGCGAACAGTCTCTTCTTCGTTCATAGGCGGTATTCTAGGATGGTTCGTTGCCTTTGGCAACAAAAGTGATTACGAAAATGAATAATGCTTTATAATGTCCGCATGGCAGTGGGAAAACGCAGGGAATACACCGCGAAAGAAGGCAAATGCCTCGCTGTCGTCTATGAATGCGCGAAAGAAGGAGTGGACCCTTCCGCCTTGGCCGTGAGCTTGATTCTCCATGGCGAAGAC
>JAGAHY010000149.1 GCA_017626815.1 Bacilli bacterium
ATGAGCCAAAGGGTCTCGTATTCTTTTGCTTTCGATTTATTTTTCGTAACGCCTAAACCAAGCCGATAGCATCTGGCGACTTCGTAAAGAAACAAAGGAACGATAGGCTTTTCCTTCAGTCCTTCCATTAATAGTTCAAATCCCTTTTGGTAGTCTTTCTTTAGTCCGCCAAGGCCATAAATATAGTGTCGTCCTAGGTAACCTTTGGCCAGAGGTTCACGTTCAATCTTCAAATACCATTCTCTAGCTTTCTTATGGTTCTTCCTTATGCCACCGATTCCAAAATCATAGGCAATGCCAATCTGCAGCAGAGAGAAATAATATTCATTCTTTTTGTTTTTAAACGCATACTTGACCGCTTCCTGGTAGTCAGGATCTTGGAAGCGATTGCCATAGGCGAAATGACGGAACAGCACGGAGTTGGCGTAAGGTTCATGACGATTGGAGGCTTTCTTTAGCCATTCCTCAGCTTTGAATGGATGGATTTTATCAAGGGTCTCCCCGTAATAAGTCATCCCATCGGGGCATCCTAATTCGGCACTTTTTCGAAGCCGCGAAAGCTCTTCGATTTCATCATCATAGCATTCGGAGGAAATCTGGTACCACCCAAAGCCATCGCCCATTTCGGCAGCCTTGTGAAACCACTTTTTGGCTGCCTCGTCATCGCGTTGAGTGAGTTCTTCTTCCTGACAAGCTCTGCCCAATAAGTAAGCCGCTTTTCCTTCGCCAAGTTCGACGGCTTGATAAAGCAATTTGAAAATCTCGTCGCGGTGAGCCCAAGGGTCTTCACTTTGATACATCAGTTTCTCAGCCAACTTCGTCATCATCTTCGGCGATAATTCTTTTTTTGACATATGAAATCCTCCAACATAATTGCAAACAGACGGATGAGCCCAATTCACATTATCAATTCGTTTAATATATTTAATTCGTTTACTATATTTATTGGGACAATATATATTCCTTCTTCCGTTTTTCTGCACGCGCCATGGCTAGTTAAGATCATTCTGAATGATGGTTGTTTTAAACCGTTATCTATAATTTATTTACGCCCAGTTTTAATGTTTGCACGGCCAAACGTGGAATGCAATCTTTTACCTTAGCCATATCATTTCCTCGTTTCCACTATCGGCGGACATTTGTAGAAATAGAATTATTCTCGGTGTTTTGAAAGAATACATTTCGGTGTTTTAAAGATAGTTTAAGGAGCGCCGATGGAGACGGCTTTATGTTTCATCGCTGTACTTTCGCCCATTTCTATCACTATTTTAAAAGAAAGCGGCTACTACTGTTTTCCAAATAAGAAAAAGGACTGACACTTCCATATCAATCCTCTAATTTCTGAATGGTGCGGGCGAGAGGACTCGAACCTCCACGGTCACCCAATAGATCCTAAGTCTATCGCGTCTGCCATTCCGCCACGCCCGCTTTTTCGCCCCTTATCAGAGCCCTGCTATTTTACTCTCAAATAGAAGCAAAGGAAACAACGCAATTTCGAAGTCCATCATTATGGTTTTCGAAAGAAGGCCAGATGCCTCAATAAGCGACCGGTTTCATTTTCAAGCGCGGCGTTTAACGATGTTGGACGCTATCACTCACCGTTAAAAACTTAAGAGATTTTCGAAATAAATCCGTTGAAACAATTCATATTGATTCACTTTTATAGGGTCGCTAACAATTCGAATAATATTTCTTCGCGTTTTCTTCTCCGATTAAAAATGTCATAGTTTCTACAAACTCGTTTTTTGTCACCGGATCGTTTTCAATCAGCATTTCATATCGCACGCCAAACTCAAGGATGAAAACTCCACTCGGTTTAAAGCCGTTTCGAGCATAGAACGCAAAGCGTCTTTTCCGGATCTCGATGTCTGGGTATTTAGGGTCAATTTCTTCGGCCAACAAGAAGAGCCTTTTACCCCTATAACGAACCTTCAAATCGGTTAGAATCTGACTCCCGATTCCTTGGTCTTGGAACGACTCCTCTACCGCAAGGAAGAAGACGTATAATAGGTCACGGCATTTCACCACATCCACTAGTCCAACAAACTGGCCATTCCAGCGTATTTCCATGAACGAAGAATTGTCCCAAGAAATTGTCATTTCAAAAGGCGGACGTTCCTCGGGAGGAAAGGATTTTTCAAAGCAAGTTTGTACCTCTGCCACATCGGCGGAAGACGGCGTAATACGACGGTAATCAAGTTTCATAGCCCTTAGTCTACAGGCAAAAAGAGCAAAAAGAAAACGCCTTATTCGGCCCACAAGCTTCCTAAGACGCTTTCTTTAATTAAACATGAAGTTTCCGGTATTGCCGTATTCCCAGGCATTGAATTCAACCGCATCCACAAGTCGTTCCGCAAGTTCTTCGATACGTTCTTCAGAATCATCGCGACGCTCGGATTCGGCATATTGCTTATTGTCTTTCATGAGTCTCTCCTTTCTCCCTATTTTTCTGGGGGATTGAAGAGTATAGGACCGTTTTTCGAAGGTGCAAGGAATCTCTCAATGAAAGCGGTTACTTTTTGATCTTTTTCAGTTCAGCAAGGCGTGGGATGCGGCCTTGTTTCTTTAGCCGTTCGTAGTTCTGATTCAGGGCTTTCTCATAAGCCGAGGCGAAATGGGGCCGATAGAATTCGAGGTCCGCGAACTCATCGGGAAGGTATTGGATCTTCTCCCATAAGTCCGGTCGGTCATAAGGATATTTGTCTTCTTCTTTGAGGCTAACCGGCGTGAGTTTTAGGTAATCCTGGACGCGGAAAGGCTGCTTAGAGGCGAAATCCATCGCGGCTTGGATAGATTCATCTCCAGAACGCGAATGAGGCGATAAGCATAGGTCTATGACCGCATCGCTTAAGGGAATGACGGCTTCAGGGAACCCCACTTGCTCCGCTGCCATGATGGCCATCTGCGTGCGCAATACCGCGTTAGGATTGCCCAACCCAATGTCCTCATACGCAGTAACTAAGAGCCTTCTTTTGATGGAATCTAAATCCCCTGCGATACATAGCCTTGCCAAGTAATAAAGAGCGGCGTCCACGTCTTGTCCGCGGATGGATTTTTGGAGCGCGGACACGGAGTCATAATGTTCTTCCTCGTCTTTGTCCATCGCGTAGTTGGGAACACTGGAAATGGATTTGACTTGTTCTAACCCCACTTCCTCCATGTCACCGTATTGGACGAAAGCTTCCTCCAAAATATTGAGGGCAAAGCGGAGATCGCCACCACTTAACTTAGCGATAAACGCCAATGCTTCATCGCTGAATTTGGCTTGCCCATTTAGCCCTTCCGGAAGTGCTAAAGCACGCTTTAAACCGATGACGACATCCTCCTCGCTTAGGGGGTAAACTTCCAAGATTTTACACCGCGAACGGATGGCCCTGCTTAACGCGATATAGGGGTTCGACGTAGTCGCGCCAAGGAGGGTGAAAGTGCCATTTTCCACGTATGGCAAAAGGTAGTCTTGCTTGGTCTTATCCAAGCGATGAACTTCGTCCATGATGAGGATACAGGGCCGCCAGATTTTGGCTTGTTCCACCGCCGCTTCCAAGTCTTTCTTCGAAGCGGTTACCGCATTGAGGGAAACATAATGGATCTGCATGGACCGGGCATAAGCTTCCGCCAAAGTAGTCTTACCCGTTCCAGGCGGGCCAAAGAAAATCATCGAGAAAGGTATTTTCTTCTCCACCGATTTGATGAGGAAAGAGTCTTCGCCAAGGAGATGTCGCTGGCCGATTACGTCGGTCAGAGACTGTGGGCGGACCGCAAAAGCAAGGGGTTGTCTCATATGCGCATATGCTAAAAGAAACCCTAATTCAGGGCAACAAAAAGAACCTTTAAAAGGCAACGAAACAACTTAATTTGGACGCTATGTAAACGATGAAAAAAAGAACTGAAAACAAAGCAAATATCACCTCGGTGAAAAGCTGAGTGCAAGACAATATTTTGGAACAAATTCTAGAGAGAAGAAACGGCGTCAATGTTTATGGAAAGCCGTAACTTTAGGCATTAAAGGAAGCCATCAAAGTAGCGTCGAAATCATTTTCGGATATCAAAGGCAAAACAAACACAACACGGTTATGTGATCCTGAAACGGACGTCAATATTCGAAAGCAAAAACATATCGACGATTCGTCAACGAAAACAAAGATATGGTCAACGCTAGTCAAGCGACCATGCCGGAAAAACTGCAGTCAATTATCAAGGGGGTAAAAAGACAGTTTTCTGGGGTAAAGACAAATGGAAGGCCAATTTCAGCTAAAAAGTATAATCAAAGTCTAATCAAAAACTATTGTGGAAAGAATTTAACGCCAAAAAGTGGCCTTAGAAACACCAGATTTAGAGAGATCGTTGGAAGGGGAAAAAGAAACCGTTCTAAAATCGGAAGCATACCTCAAATTCGTGATGAAAAAATCGGAAGCAGTAAGCTTGGTTTTATATGCTTCGACAGCCTCTACATAAGCAGGAAAAGATACCTCTATTTTCTCCGAAAGGCGGTGGGCAAGCGCAAGAAGATAGAGCGTTCTTCCATTGACAATATTTGTGAGTAAACAAAAGAGTTCAATTTAGAGAATTCGCTCACGAATTGAAAGTATTATGAAGCTTTCGAGTGATCTTCCAAGACGGTCCAACAGGCGCTACCTGTCCTCATCCAAAAATGACTAATTTTTGATAAGTACGTTTTTCGTACTTAATATTTGCTGAATCTGAGACCACTATTTTCCTAAAATGTGGCAAAATATATGACTTCATAAAGTAACAGTTTTCTTCGATTATTACTATAGTTTTTATGTATACTGAATAATGTCCTACTTGCAATTAAGTATTTTTTTCGTACCATATATTTAGGGCTTTAAAAAAGCCTCATATTTATCGATACCTGAATGAGTCTATCGATTCTTCCGTCCCTCAGAGGTCCAAAGAAAAACGGAGGACCTTCGGCGAAGTCAAAAATCTTTCAGGTTCGATAATCGCTTGTACTATTGACGTTTTTGGAGTGACAAATTATGGAAAAACGCATGTCCTATGAAGAATTCTTGTGGAGAGTCAAAGATGGCATTACGGATGACTTCGGCCACTCCCCTGTTATCCCTGTTTTAAAGATGTTCCAGGTGCGTTGGAGGGCCGAGGTCATCTACTACTTATTCACCTCGGATTCCGCCCGTTTCAATGAAATCAAGTTCAATCTCAATGGCATTACATCTACGATGTTGTCCGCGACACTGAAGGATTTGATCGACCTAGGGCTCATCCAAAAAATCGATTACCAAGAGACCCCGGCTCATGTAGAATACCGCCTCACCGAGAAGGGAAACGATCTTCTGCCCATCTATTACGAAATCTCTAACTGGGGCTTTGAATATCCCCAGGAACTGCCAAAACGGGGCAAAAAATAACCCCTCAAAGAGGGGTTAAGCATTTTTGGCTCAATTCTGAGGCCGCCTTTAGGCCTCTTTTCTTTTGTTTTGGGGGCCACTCGCCTAGATTAGGCGTTTTTCGGGGCGAATTTCATGTTGGCCTCGAAGGCGATTCGGTCATCCACCACACCCTTCGCATAGGATAACGATTCGTCAACCATTAACTCGACGGTCTCGCCGGGTTTAATTTCGCTTTCGTATTGGATCAACAGTTCCTTGATCTCATGGGTCTTATGGAATTCGACATCGTGGAGGTCCATCAGCATCTCGATGTAACGGACATTGTTGAGGTGACCATTGATGTCTAAATCGGAGTACTTGATGGTCCTTCTGGAATGGAATGAAACCGGCGCTGAAACAACCCTTCCAGGAAGCTCTAATTCGTCCCCTTCAAGCTGGTCCACGGAGTCGAGTTCCGGATGCATTTCGATCTTTCTGGTATCCTCGTGGATGAGGGCCCAGATGGAAGAGATCCTCGCTAGGGTTTTGCCCTCTTCCGAAACCACTTTGGCATAACGGGGGAAGAAGAACGCTTTACGGGGCCCTGGACGCGTTTCAAACACCGCGTTGGACAAATATTCAGGCATGGACTCAAATCGCACATAGACGCGGCTAAAAACCCATAATAGGCCCTTGCCCAAGGTCTTGTAGGAGTTGTAGCCGATGTTCTCGGCGTCAAGAATCGCGGCATCTTGGAAGACGCGGAATAAACCAGGGACGCTTAACTTACGGTCGGCGCTGGCATTGGTGGTCGTAACTTCAAAAGGGAGACGTTGCATAAATTTACCTCGTGCAAAATGATACTCCTAAGTGTCTTCTAGGCATATAAAAACCCACCGGTCAAGGCAGGTTTCATCGACGCAGGAATCAATACGCTTCCGCCGACATCTTTAACACCCCAAGAGGCATGTCGCCATTGCAATCATCATCCCAGCCTTCGACATAGAATAAGGCGGTGATTTTAAGTTCCTGGTTCGGTGCGAAGGTGATGTCCTCGATGAGCATGGGCTCGGCAGAGTCCAAGTTCTTGTGAAGATAGGGAATGCAATACCCATCATTGCCATCCGAGGAGAACTTGGATACCGCCGCCCCGCCTTCAATGGCGAATATCGAGATCGGCGCAGGTTTATCTCCATGCATCGGGGACCCGTAATAATGGAACTCTGGAGAGCCATCGTCGACGATGATCAGGATTCTCCCCATCGGCCAGTAGGAAGCGCCCTCAATCTGCTTGGAAATGCTTAAGGCGAGGTGATGAGTCGTCTCCGTTTCCGACAAAGAGGCCAACGTAAACGAATAAGGCACCGCGTCGATATTCCAATTGCCCCTATAGTTTCGTTCAACCTCCTCCGCCTCATATGCGGCGAAGGAAACCTGCTGCTCGAATTTAAGGGCATCTAGCCCTTCCTGGGACCCGACTTTAGAAAGACGCAGATTCGTCTCTTCCCTGAGGTGGACTTCAAATTCGGGCAAAATCGGTTCCAAGGATTCCTCCGAAGATAAGCTTTCCTCTAAGGAAGAAGCGGGCATTACCTGGCTGACAAGATTGGAGATAGCGCCGCAGCTAAAAAGAAGGAGGCAAAGTGGGATAACGGCATAAGCGCGATGGGCGTGTTTCATAAGGACCCCTTTGGAACATTGTGTGTTTTTTTGGCTTACTTAAATGATAACGGGATACGCCTCTTTGGCAACCATCAGGCCATCAAAGTGACAAAAAACTATTGAACAGCAAGGGCGAGAAAGCCATAATAATTTGCCTTCGGGCAATGGATGGGTGTTTAGCTCAGTGGGAGAGCGCTTCCTTCACACGGAAGAGGTCGAGGGTTCGAAACCCCCAACACCCACCATTTTGTTTAAGCCGCTTTAGCTCAATTGGCAGAGCAGCTGATTTGTAATCAGCAGGTTGTAGGTTCGATTCCTATAGGCGGCACCACTCGGACATTGATGGCATTCTCTTCCAAAAGAGGGTGTCTTTTTTCTTTCGTTGTTATATAGAAATGTCGTTTATTGCTCCAGGCGGCTAAGCTTTCTGAACGGTTTCCCCATCATAGAGATAGGCGTGCTTTCCGTAAATCGAAAGCCCGATCAAATAAGGGGTAGAGCCATTGGCGTTAAATTCGGCAAAATAACGGTTTTCCTGGATCTGCGTTAAGGCCGATTTGGCGTCTTTTTCCAAAGATGCAAGGTCATTGGAATGCTTGACTTCGATTAGAACATTGGGGTAAGAAGGGGCTTTTGCTTTCAAGGCGATATCGTAACGTCCAAATCCCGATTCGCGGTTAGATGTCACTTCGTAGGTCCCATCAAGCAACAAAAGCAGCCCGAGCCTCAGTCCATGGTAAAACGCCTCATTTCCACCGTCATGGAAAGAAATAGAACGAAGGAGAAACTCATTGAGTAATCCCTGAAAAGCCTGTGCGTCTTTTCGCGCTAACGCACTTTGCAACGCGAAAATGGAGTTATTGCTTAAGATGCCATTTTAAGCGGCATCATCTTTAACGTTCATGGCGATTCCTCCTATGTAGAAGAGGCACCATGCCAGCCTTATAATGGGAAGTGCTTTCGGAACTCATTCGGAACTGTAACGGAACTAAAAAATACATTTACGGAACTGTATCGGAACTAAATATGTTCCCTCAAAAATTGAAGATGAAAGCCAAACCATAGATAATTACAACGCTTGGAGGAAGCATCCTATGCGATATGTTTTGGAATCCCTGCGCCTGCTTTTAAGGCCATTGAAAGTAGACGATGCCGAAGCGGTGTTCAATGGCTGGGCAAGCGATAAAGAGGTGACCAAATACCTCACTTGGAATCCTCACCCAAACGTGGAATTAACGCGACAATTATTAGAGCACTGGGAGAGTCAATATAACGAGCCTCAAACCATTCGTTTTGGAATTGTTTATAAGCCAGATAAGAAACTCGTAGGAACCATTGATGTCGTCCGTTATCTTGATCCGGACACACCGGAAATCGGCTACTGCCTTTCCCGTGCTTATTGGGGTCAAGGAATCATGCCAGAAGCCGTCGAACTGGTGACCGGGTTATTGAAAGAGCTGGGGTTCCGTCACTTAGTCATCCGAGCTGAACAAGAAAACCATCAAAGCATACGCGTGATTGAAAAAAGCGGCTTCAGCCCATACAAAGTCGAAGAAGAGGAGAGCCATAAAATTGAGGGAAAGACAATTTCTGTCATTTATTACGAGAAAGAACTTCAATAGAAAATAGAAATGTTCTACTATTGTGGTACGGTTTACAAACATCAACAATATACATTCAGTTATCAAATATCTTCCCAAGCGCCCGTTAAAGGCGCTTTTTTATCCCCTTAGTTCGGCTTTGCACGGTTATTGGCACGATGGTTTAACGTACTCATAACGGTCATAGAAAAAGAGCCACTCCCCCGTATCTTGGGAGAAACGGCTCGTTCTTGCGATTATCTTGTAACGCAACGATTACATTAAAGCGAAGGGCTCCTCAAAGCCTTCATTAACGAGGGGAGATGCTATAGGAGAAATGATAGGCATCCCCTGCATCTAGGTGGATCAATGTCTTCTTCTTGAGGATGTCGGGGTCGCAGTCTTCATAGTCAGGAAGAGACATCCAAGGCTCAATCGCGACGAAGTTGCCCGTCTCGGGGAACGACCAGAGGACGAAGTAATGGATGTCCTCATAATGGAAATCAATCTTCTTGCCGTTACGTCTGCATAGGGTTACGTGGTTCAAGCCATCGCCATAGACGCACAACGTTTGGTAAGCCTTAATGATGTCTTTGCCGTAACGGATCTGTTCCATCTCGCCGTATGGTTCCTCGCCGCGGACGAACTCGCCTTTCTCGTCAAAGACGATTCGGGTAAGCTTGGTCTTCTTATCCAAGGCAATGTAGCTCCCGTTGTTTTCGTCAGGATCAAGACGGAAAGCCGGATGGGCACCTAAGCCAAAAGGAATCATCTCTTCACCCGTGTTATGGACGCCATAGGACACAATGAGTTTCTTATTCTCCAACCGATAATTGACCTCGAAGGAGAACGGGAAAGGGTATTCCTTCATCGTGTCGTCATTGCTTTGAAAGCGAAGTCTCATGGAGGTGGCGCTTTGCTCCACGAGAGTGAATTCGTAATAACGGCAAAGGCCATGATTCTTTAACGAGTACTCTTTTCCTTTATAAATATAGGTCTTGCCTTTTAGCCTGGCCACGAAAGGGAAGATGGCGATGTCTTGTCCTTGCCAGGAATCGGGTTCTGGCTGGTAGAGAAGTTCTTCGTCACTGACTTTGTCGTATATGCTGCAAAGGCATCCGCCTAAGGATTTGCAACCGACCCGCAGATATTCATTTTCAATAAAGTGTTCCATAGACAAATATTATCCCCCTCAAAGCAAAAAGGCACCCGAAAAGGATGCCAGTTGTCGTTTTCGCTTTGTTCTTATTCAGCGGCTTCTTCTTCCTCGCCTTCATCTCCGGCTAAGGCTTCTTCTTCGGCCTTGGCTTCAGCGGCTTGGAATTTCGCGAGTTCCTTTTCCATCTTCTCGACTTCGACCCTCGGACGGACGACGATCGGGACAAGGATGAGGTTGCCTTCGGAAATCGTGACGTCAAAGAGGTCACCCTTCCTGAGGCTTAACTTCTTCGCGATTTGGGGTGGGATGGCAACTAAGGACTTTGCCTTCATATCAGTGATCATAGTATTTCTCCTAGGTCTCTTTTCGGCTCAAGGGAATAATAGGGTTGTGGAGGCATTTTGTCACGAAAAAAAGAATAATTCTTCGCGCGTAGCACATTATGGGCGCGCCCACACAAAGGTCGAAAAGGCACCATTATTCGTGCAGATGAAAGTTGATGAGTCCACGATAAGTGAATTCAATGATATCATCATTTCTCCTCGTTTATCCTGAATTGAAGCGTTATTTTAATCGTCAATTCATGATCGATATATCAAAATAACTATCGTCAAAGTCCATTTATTTTAAAATCATGGCGCTTTTATCCCTCGCCCCATTTCAAGCCCGCAAAAGATCTCTTTACCAATAAATCAGCAACCATATAGTGGACCGAGAAAACACATACCTTTTTCATCGGCGGAATTTTGCCTTTTTATCCCTTAACTCTTTCAAAAGAAGAAAGATTTCGGGCATTGTGCGCGATGTAAACGCGTACACGCGAGCAATTCTATTGAAAAAATTATGCCGAAATGCAAACTATACGCGTTTATGCTGTTTGGAAAGTACATCAACAAATATTACAAGAAGTACTGGCCCTTCTTCCTGCTCGGGATTATCGCGTTGATTGTCGTTGACGTGGCGCAGACGTTCATCCCTAGGTTCCTCGGCCGTATTATCGATGAAGACAACCAATTGATCGCCGATTTAAGCAAACTTGGCGAGATTATCGGCGGCATTATGATCGCCGCTTTGGTCATGTTCGTCGGCAGGGCCATCTGGCGTCTTTCGATCTTCCATGCCTCCACTGGCATTGCCGCGGGGGTACGAAAAGACATGTTCGCTAAGGCTGAGCAATTAAGCGCCTCTTATTATCACGAGACCAAGGTCGGCAACATCATGAACTGGTTCACCAGTGACATCGATGAAATCTCCGAATTCTTCGGCTGGGGCACAGTCATGATGATCGACGCCATCTTCTTAAGCACATCCGTCGTCATCTCCATGATTCGCCTCAACATCTGGATGACCATCATCGCGATGATTCCTATCTTATTAATCATCGTCTGGGGCGCTTTCGTCGATAAGATCATGTCCTCCAAATGGGAGGCCAGACAAAAAGAATTCGACCGTCTCTATGACTTCGCCCAAGAAAATTTCACCGGCATCCGTGTCATTAAGTCCTTCGTCAAGCAGAATAAGGAAATCCACGCCTTTGCCAAAATCGCCCGCAAGAACCAAGAAGTGAACGTTAGTTTCGCTCGCCTACAAGTCTTCTTTGACGTCATGATTGAAGTCATCCTCGTCATTGAACTCGCCTGCGTCTTTGGCTTCGGCGGATGGTTCATCTATGCCGCGGTCAGTGGCAATCCCATCGTCATCTTCGGCCAGACCATCCGTCTCACTGTCGGTAACCTGATTGAGTTCATCGGTTACATCGACCTCATCATTTGGCCAATGATCGCCTTAGGACAAATCATCTCCATGCGTTCCCGCGCGAAAGGTTCCTTACGTCGGATCAGTGAATTCTTGGATACCCCCTTGGATGTCGTCAACCCCTTAAACGGCATCAAGCTTCCCAACTGCTTAGGCGAAATTAAGTTGCAAAACTTCACTTTTTCCTATCCAGGCAGCCAAAAGAACAGCCTCAATAATATCACCTTAACCATCCACCCGGGCGAACATGTCGGCATCGTCGGCAAGGTCGGCTCAGGCAAAACCACCTTAGTCAACACTTTGTTCCGTGAATATAACGTCGAACGCGGTCAAGTCTTCCTAGATGGCGTCGACATCATGGACATGGATATCCCGAACCTGCGTAGCAACATCGCCTATGCCCCACAGGATAATTTCCTTTTCTCCGACACCGTCGAACATAACGTCTCTTTCTCCATGGAGGAAATGGACCGCGAGAAAGTCAAAAACGCAGCCATCTTCGCGGATGTCGATTCCAACATCGCTTCCTTCCCCAAAGGATACCAGACGGTATCGGGCGAACGCGGGGTCACGCTTTCGGGTGGCCAAAAGCAGCGCGTCTCCATCGCCCGCGCTTTCTATAAGAATTCCAGCGTCCTAGTATTGGACGACTGCGTCTCCGCGGTCGATGTCAAAACCGAAGAGACCATCTTAGGCAACATCAAGAAATACCGCGAAGGCAAGACCACCTTGCTCATCGCTTCCCGCGTCTCCTCTGTCCGCGACTTAGACAAGATCATCGTCTTGGATAAAGGCAACCTCGTGGGCTTTGGCAGCCATCAAGAGCTCATGGAGAACAATCCCGTCTATCAACGCATGGTTTACCTACAACAACTCGAACAAGAAGTGAAAGGAGGTGAGTAAGATGGATGAAGAAAAGTCCGCCCTTTTGGGTGATAAAAAATTAGGTATTCGGGCCATCTTACGACACTCCTGGCCTTATATCCGCCAAGAAAAATGGTGGGTTTTGCTGTCGTTTTTGTTGATTTTGGTCACCGTCGGCGTGAACATCGCCTTACCGATGTTCACTTCACGTTTCGTCGGTGTGTTAAAGGCTGAATACAACAATGATACCTTAAGCATCATCGTCGGCATTGCCCTTGGCTACGCGGGTTTAGGCATCGCCAACCAAGGTATCCGTTACCTGCAAGCCATGTTATTGCAACGTTCTGGCCAACGCATCGTCTATCAGCTGCGTATGGAAGTGTTCACCCACATCGAGAGCATGTCGCAGAACCAGTTCAACCAGATGGCCGTCGGTAGCCTCGTCACCCGCGTGGCCAACTATACCGCCGCCGTCAGCGACCTCTTCACCCGCGTCCTCGTGAGCTTGCTGTCCAATATCTTCATGGTCGTCGGTGTTCTCGTCATCATGATGAGCATCTCTATCCGCCTCGCCTTGTACTTGCTCATCTTCGCCGCCGTCGCCGGTATCACTTCGTTTGTCTTTGGCAAGATCGTTTCTAAGATCTTCCGTAAAGAAAGGCAGTACATCTCCGACCTTAACGCCTTCTTATCCGAGAACCTTTCAGGCATGAAGATCACCCAAATCTTCAACCAGGAAAAACGGAAAATGCACGAGTTTGACGAGAAAAACGGCGCCATTCGCCGCGCTCAGTATAACGTCATCATCGCCTTCGCGATTTACCGTCCCTTCTTGAATCTGCTTTATTATGGTTCTATCGCCACGACCTTCTTCGTGGGTTTAAGCATCGCTTTAGGCTCCGCTGAAATCGTCGCCTTCTATCTCTATTTATCCCGTTTCTTCAACCCCATCCAAAACATCGCCGACCAGCTCAACCAGATTAGCCGCGCCGTCACCGCCGCTGAGCGACTCTATAGTCTGCTCGACGTCGCCCCGGAAGTCGTCGATAAACCTGATGCCAAACCCATCGAACACTTCGAAGGCCGCATCGAATTCAAACACGTCTGGTTCGCCTATGAGGCCGAGAACTGGATTTTGAAGGACGTCAGCTTCGTCGTCGAGCCCCGTACCACCTGCGCCTTCGTCGGTGCCACAGGCGCGGGCAAGACTACAATCCTAAGCCTCATCGTCCGTAATTTTGAAATTCAAAAGGGCCAGATCCTCATCGATGGCATCGACATCAACGACATCCAAATCGATTCGCTCCGTAAAGGTATCGGCCAAATGTTGCAGGATGTCTTCCTCTTCTCCGGTTCCATCAATACCAACCTCACCTTACACGATGAATCCTTCACCCCTGAGGAAATCAAAGCCGCGACCGATTACGTCAACGCCACACCCTTCATCGAATCTTTGCCCAACAAATTCGAAGAGGAGGTCCTCGAACGCGGTGAGAACTTCTCCGCGGGACAACGGCAGTTACTCTCCTTCGCGCGTACCATATTACATAAGCCTCAGATTCTTATTCTCGACGAAGCCACGGCCAACATCGACACTGAAACCGAATTGCTCATCCAAGATTCCCTGCAACGCATCCGTACCATCGGCACCATGCTTGTCGTCGCCCACCGTCTTTCCACCATCCAGCACGCGGATAAGATCATCGTCTTGCAAAATGGCGAAGTCCTCGAGGAAGGAACCCATCAGCAACTCCTCGCCAAACATGGCCATTATTACAAGCTCTACGAGCTCCAATATGCCCATCAAGAAAAACAAGCCGAGCCCGTCATCGAAGTTCAACCTGCTTAATTTCTTCCGCCAATCCCTCGTCAATTTGTATTAACGGTCCTTTTATGGGCCGTTTTTCGAATGAAAAAAGGCCATCAAAGCCCTCAAATACATTCAATGAAGAAATGTTAACTGGATACGGAGAGGTCCAATTAATCGTGAAGCATGCTCTCTTCGAGAGCGGCCATGGACTCTTCGTCCTGGCAAGACATAACGAGATCGACGAGGTCCGAGACTTCTTCTTCATCGTAGGTAGCAAGCATTTTTAAATCATCCATGGTTTTTCTCCGGCGCATAGTTTAGAGAAGTTTTGAAACTAAGCAAGCCATATTTTTGGACAGTGTAAGGGTTTCTTAACGAAGCCGCGGATAGGCCTACAAAACAACGATGACGATCAAACAAATCAGCATCAATGTGACGATAATTCCCCAAAATAAGCCCCATTTCCAATTGAACGTATGCTCATGCATCAGTTTCTTTTGGGCGGGCGTGAGCAAAGACTCATCAATTTCGGGCTCGTTTTCTTGGCTCTTCTTGTTCATTAGGCAATCCCCTGTTCCTTAATGGCTTTAGCCATAAGGCCGACGAAGCGCGTCGCGCCGGTGATGAGAATAGCGTCTTCCGGAAATTGTTCGAGCAAATTCTTTAACGCCCCGACGGCGTCATTCACATAAGGATGGTCGCCCGCGTAAAGGAAGAAATCCTCTTCTTCCCTCGCCCAGGGATGGTCGAAGGTCGTTAATGTAATGTCGGCGACGCGGTTAGCAAGCGTAGGTAACTCCACGGCGATGTTCTTGTCCCTTAAGGAACCAAACAAGACATGGACGGGCCTGCCTTTGGAAATTGAGGACATGCAACGGCAAAGGCATTCGATGGCTTCCGGGTTATGGGCCACGTCTAAGACGATGCGTCCTTCCCGCTGGAGTCTGCCCTCGATCTGCATGGCCTTTAAGCCATTTCGTAAGGCTTCCTCGCTGACGGGGAAGTCGCCTTTAAGGATTTGGGTCGCCTGGATGGCTAAAGAAGCGTTACGGAGCTGATAGTCGGCTTCGACGTTGATCTCCACGTCTTTGAACATGCCATAGTCAAAATGGAAGGCACTGCCCACGAGGTGGTCGAAGTGATATTGGTCTACGCGGTAAAGCACCGCGTCCATGGACTTGGCTTCGTCGCGGATAATGCCCAGGCTCTCATCGTCGATGCGGCCCACCAAGACGGGGTTATCGGCTTTGATGATGCCCGCGGTATGCAAAGCGATCTGGGAGACGGTCGTGCCAAGTTCGGCGGTATGTTCCAAGGAAATGGAAGTGATGATGGCAAGGCGCGTATCGAGGTCATCAAGGTTGGTCGCGTCAAGGACGCCACCCATCCCGCATTCAATGATCGCGATATCGGGTTTGACGGATTCGAAGTAACGATAAGCCAATGCTACGAGGGCCTCGAATCCGCTGAGGTCGAATTTATCAAAGTCTTTTTGGTTGTCTTGGAAGAGTTTGGCTAGCGTTTCATCGTCGATGGGTTTCCCGTTGAAACGGATGCATTCGTTGTTTTCTAGAAGGCAGGGAACGATGAAACTGGCCACTTTATAATTCGCGGCGAGGTAGATGGATTCTAGGAATTTGGCGGTGCAGGATTTGCCATTGCTGCCCGCGAGATGAATCACCGGACAAGAAAGAATTAGTTTCCGTTTTGCGGCATATTTATCAAAATTCGTGCGGTCATAAACGCCATTGCTATGCTTGGCGATATATTCTTCGACTGCGTTTACCATGATCCCTCTCCTCCTTTGCCGTGGTCGCGTAAGGCCTTGCCGACCTCGCGACGTTCATCGCGTTCTTTAATCGCGTCGCGTTTATCGTGGGCTTTCTTACCTTTGGCTAAGGCGATTTCCATCTTCGCATAGCCGTGGTGCAGGAACACCTTCGTCGGCACGATGGTCATGCCGGTGCCCGTGAGCTCGCGTTCGAGTTTCCGAAGTTCCTGACGGGTCAATAAGAGTTTCCTCGTCCTTAACGGGTCGACGTTCCATAAAGTCCCATCTTTGTAATTGGAGATGTGCATGTTGTTGATCCAGGCTTCCCCATTACGTAACGTGATGTAGGAATCGGATAAAGACGCATTCCCCTGGCGGAGGGATTTAATTTCCGTCCCCGTCAGCACGATGCCCGCGACCATGAAGTCGGTAAGGAAATAGAGAAAATGCGCCTTGCGGTTTTCCAATAAAACATCTTTTCCGGACTTCTTCGACATGGCTAGGCTCCTTATGCAAGATAAGATTATAGACGTACCCGCGTACGCATGAAAGAAACAATTCGCCAAAAAGAGCACATCATCGACACCTCAATTCACAGCAAATCCATTACTTTTGTCGTTTAACGCTTGCATCTTTGTGATTTTTGCTTGATTAACCTTCGTTTTGCTGTATAAATTGCCATAGTCCATATCGGCAAAACCGGAGCAATCCGGCGACGCAAAGCTAAAGGGCCCCACCGGGGCAGCCAGTTGCATTAACGCTTCTTCCGAAGCCTTGCTTTGCCTAGGGACAATTCCATTCCTGCAAGCATGAAGAAAAGATTCCATTTTCCCATAGTCGCCAAGACCACAATATTCATCGTCTTGGCCACGGCTATCCTCGTCGAGGTCGCGATGGCCTTCTTTTCCTTCTCAAGCTCTAGGTCCAACCAAAGCCATTACAAGAACTTCGCCAACAACATCTCCGCCGTGCTCGCTGAAACCGTGGACGCGGAGAAATTCGACCATGTCAAATCCCAAATCAAATCCATCGTCGACGCTTCCGAGGATAAGCCTCTCAGCGACGAATGGGGGAGCGACCGTTGGAACGCCTATATCGCCCAGTTCGATGGCGTCAAGGAAACCCAAGACTACAAGGATATCCTCGCTTCCTTAAAGGAGGTGGCCGCCGGAGTAAGTTCCGAAGTTTCCAGCCTTTATCTTTCCTACGTAGACCCGGTCAACCGCCTCTTCGTCTATGTGGCCGATTCCGCGGAAGAAGACCCCTGCCCTCCAGGCTGCCTCGACCCCATATACGACTTCAACCAAGGCGTCATCGATAACCCAGAAATTGGCTTCCCCGCCTATACCACCAACACGGCAGAATATGGCCACCTCGTCACCGCGGGCACGGCCGTCCACTATAACGGCAACGTCATCGGCTATGCCGTCGTCGATGTATCGATGGAAGCCGTCCGCGACAACCAAGCCACGAGAATCGTCGAGCTCTTCGTGCAGATGGTCATCGTCGGCGTCATCCTCATCGCCCTCTCGTTATTGATTGTCCACTTCGCCATTGCGCGTCCCATCCACCGACTCAAAAACGCCGCGAACACCTATAGCGAAGGTAGCCGCGAAGAAGCCCACGAAGCCTTCACCAAGCTCAAAGTCAATACCGGCGACGAACTCACTGACCTCGCCATTTCCATGAGGGCTATGGAAAATGACATCCACACGCAGATCAATGAGCTCACCCGCGTCAACAACGAGCTTATCGCCTCCCAAGAAGAAACCAAGCGCATGAGCGAACTTGCCAATACCGACGCCCACACCGGGGTCAGCAGCAAGATCGCCTACTACCATGACGTCGAGAAGATCGACGCGCAGATCCGCGAAGGCCAGAACGTCGTCTTTGGCATCGCCATGATCGACCTCAACGACCTCAAGGAAATCAACGATGAGCTCGGCCACGAATATGGCGATATCGCCCTCGTCAACCTCGTCAACCTCCTCCACAAGCATTTCCCCACTTCCCCGATTTACCGTGTCGGCGGCGATGAATTCGTCGTCATCTTCACGGGCAAAGAATACGATGAAGCCGAAAGCCATATCCAAGCCTTCAACAAGGACGTCCTCGCCTTAAGCCAAGATCAAAGCCTTGGCCGCGAGAAACGCACCTCCGCCGCCTTAGGCTATGTCACCTTCGATCGTAGCGGCGACAACACCGTCGAAGACGCCTTCAAACGCGCCGACAAAAAGATGTACCAACGCAAGGTCGAGATGAAAAGAGCCCGCCTGAATTCCGCGAAATAATCCAGAAAGCGCCTGCAAAAGGCGCTTTCTTTCAAAACAAAAGGAAATCACCTTCGCTTTTGATTGCAATAATACCGACCCCCTTTACAATCTATGCTTGAGGATTTCCCATGAAGAAACTATTCTTGCCTCTTTCCATAGCCGTATTCCTTTGTTCTTGTGGCGGAGGGACCCCCTCTTCCTCTTCGTTCGTCTCTTCTTCGGAAGAGTCTGCCTCCCCTAGCCTTCCTTCTTCCTCTGAAGAATTCACTTCCCCTAGCCTTTCTCCATCTTCTGAAGAAAGCTCCGCCTCGGGGGAGAAGACCCCGCTAGAATGTTATAACGCGTTACTTAACGCCGCTTCCTCCATGGAACGCAACGGTGCCTACCATTACATCCAAACGACGAAAGCGAATTCAAATGGCCAGGAATCTTCCCGTTACGTTAGCGGCGCCATCGATAGAGAAAACAAGCAAGGGTTTCTCGACGATGGCAATACCATCACCCTCTTCGATGGCGGCGCTCCGGATTGTCCCATCACCTACCGCCGTTTCAATAACATCGTCAGCGCCCATTATTCTGGCCAAGATGCCATCGAGTATTATTCACTAAACAGTAACTTCCAGAATCTGACCCCCGCCGATTCCGAACACGCGGATGGCTTTAAGGTAGCTTTGGACGTCGCCACCAAATTCAGTTTGATCGAAATAGTGGAGGATGTCTTCTCTTCCTGCGCAGGTTGGCTTAGCAGCATTTCCTCCACCATTGTCACAGGCGAACAAGAGGGTCGGTATGGCTTCCGCTATACATCCAGCATCGCCCTTTACGATAGCCAGGACGACCAGCGTTACCTCACCGCCACCTTGATTAGCGAAGCCCAGTATGAGGCCGACTTCATCTATTTATTGAAGAATAACTTTGACCTCAGCCTCTCCTTTAGCGCAAACGAGAAAGCCTATAGCAGCTCCTACACCACCTGCGAAATCGAAAAAGGGTTCAACCGAACTCATTATGAACAGCTGAAACAAGATTATTTTGCTAGCATCGCCCCTAGTGGCAAGCAAAAGATAGTCCTCGCCGCTAGCGGCATCTTAGCCCTCTCTTTTGACCTCAGCGAAGACTACTTCGGCAAAAGCGTGCCAGTTAGTGATCTACTTTCCTTGCTCACTGCCGAATCCGAAGGCAAATTCACGGCCACGGCGCTCTACGAAGACGAAGATTTCACCAAACCCATTATCGATTCCTTACTCACCAGCGATTATGACCTCGTCGATATCTATTTCGACTATGACGTCAACGAAGGCTACGCCTATATCGAAACTTGGCACGATAGCGGACAAGATTACGCCCATTTATTCGATGACGAGGAGCTTGCCTATATCCGACGCGTTGGTATCGATTTAACAGTCGAAGGTCTCCACGATTATGAATTCGTCACCGCAGGAGAACCCTATCCCCTACAGCCAAACCCGGACATTCTCATCAATGACGAACCTTATGAAGAGAATTCCTTCACCCCAGGTAGCCAGGGCAAATACACCATCCATTATGGCCCCGTCGATGAAGGAAGTCTCTAATCGATAATGGATAATATCTGCGGCAAATCGCGGTGGAATTCCTTGTTCACCGCTTTTTCTTTGCGTTCTATTGGAGACGTGAAAACGAAAGTTTAAATTAAAATTTGCTTAAAGATTTCAAAAGCGTTGCATAATGATGCCATGAAAAACTGCAAGTCCTTATTCTTACTCGCCGCCAGCATGTTGCTGCTCTCCTGCGGTACCAATAGCCAAAGCGCCTCCGCTTCCTCCGCGACACCTTCAAGCGAGGTCGTCTCTTCTTCTAGCGAAGCAACCACCTCCGCCGCGTCATCTTCCTTATATGATGTCGATGCCCTGAAGCAAACCTATGGGGAATTCTCCATCACCGTCAAGGAAGAAGGCATCGGCTCTTATACTTATGACGAAAGCGCGAAGACGTATTATCTTGACGTCGCCTCCGCGAAAGCCACCTATAAGCTTTCGGGCTATTTCGATGGCACCTTTGTCATCCGTAACGGTTCCTCGTTAACTTCGTATAAAGGCGTGGTCATCGATTTGGAAAGCGCCTGCTTAGTCTCCACCGGGGATTACGCGGTCATCAATTACACCCTCCCCGAGAAAAACGTGGAAATCAAATCCTCCACCGCCACCTCTAATAAGATCCTCGCCTTAGGCAGCAACGTCGCCGTCTATTCCGAGAATAACGCGGAATTCTCCGGCAAAGGCACCTTGGAATTAGCGAGCATTGGGGAATTAGCCCACACCGTACGCGCCGCGGATAAAATCCGCATCTACGGCGAGCCCACGATCAACGTCCCCGTCTCCGCACATGACGCCTTCCATGGCAACCGCCTCTATTTCACCGAAGATGAAGATGTGCCCACGGACAATCCTTTCTTAGGAACCTTAAATATCAGTAATGTCGTCTCCCAAGCCTTTGATTTTGAAACCAGCAGTGGCAATGGGGAAATCATCGTCCACTCCGGCAAAATCAATGTCGATAACGCCGAAAGCGTCTTCAAGACCGACACCACGCTCGAAGTCCAGAAGAACGCGACCGTCACCGCCACCAACCTCTTTGGTGACCCCTATGTCGCTGGCGATAATTCCACGGGCTTAACCACCAGTATCATCGGCACCTTCACGGTCGATGGCAAAGCGGTTGAATAATCCCTTAGGCAACTTGGCCGCGACACCCGTCACGGCCTTTTCTTTATATTAATATGGTATTTACGGGGAATTTCAGCACCTACGCGAAATAGATAACTAGGCCTAGTTCGTTAAAAGAGGACGACAGCATCTAGAAGCGTCGGCGAACCCCCTAAAAAGGCGATGAAAAGATTATTTCCGGTGCACCCCAATTCATCAGACAAAAACTGAGTTTTTTATACACCGTACACGATTTTTCAGAAACTTTTTTGTCATTTTTCCGGTTTTTCTTTCTATTGGTTAGTAGGAGGAAAAAATATGCCCCCTAGCGAAAGAAAGAAAAACAAAACGATACGAAAACTGATCACGGAAGGAAAAATGGAATCTGGTCCGAATGGCAAATGGCGATTGGCCCCGATCTACGATATTCCCTTTGGCATCCTATGTTTACTTAGCTACAAATTCCTGCGCTTGCTTTGCCAGGTCTTCCTCGGCGTTACGCTCTACCCAGGAGAATATGAGGTCATTCCCCAAAGGCGTTTTGCTTCTTTTGAAGGGGGATTCGTGGCTTTGGATGCCGCTTTAACACTGCTTATAGACAGTTTCATCGACATCGAAATGTTCACGGGCAAATTGACCGTTCATCAGGTGATCAGGAAATTAGAACGCTACGTGACCATGGTTTTGGCCAACCGCAAGTGGAAGAAGGGACTTCCGACGGGAAGATGCTACGTCCTCGCCTTCTTGTCTCACCCAAGCACCAAGCTGTTCGACAAGGATGGTAATGAAGTGTCCATACTCCGTTACCACCATGAGCGCGCAGGCGGCGTAGAAGGCGAGACAATACCGTTTGAGTTCGTGTTGGTAAACGTCAGGGCGTTCCACGAGGACCCATTGATCCGAGAAATCTGTCACGACCTCTTGCTGGACGACCCCGAGCAGATGCATAATAGTGTTATCAAGAACGCGTATAAAGCATTTATTACCAACAAGGAGGTGAAAAAGGCTATGTGCAAAAGAGACAAAGAGAACGTGAAGTTAGGCGAGAAGAAAGGCTTAGAAAAGGGTGAGAAGATCGGCATCGAGAAAGGCAAGAAGATCGGAATTGAGAGAGACAGGGATCGCGTCATCCGCAGTTGCATTGAAATTGGGTTGCCGGCAGAGCAGATATGTATCGTAGGCGATATCACCCGCGAACAGCTCGAGGCCAAATACAATTACTGATGCGCCGCAGAGCGCCCGCCCTTCATAAGGAGGTAAAAAGAGTCATGTGCAAAAGAGACAAAGACAACGTGAAGCTAGGCGAGAAGAAAGGCTTCGAGAAAGGCTTTGAGAAAGGCTTCGAAATCGGCTTCGAAAAAGGCATGAAAATCGGCATCGAGAGAGGCATGAAAATCGGCTTCGAGAGAGCCATGGATCGTATCATCCGCAGATGCATTGAAATTGGGCTGCCGGCAGAACAGATTTGCTATATATGTGACATCACCCGCGAACAGCTCAAGGCCCAATACGTATATTGAATCTTTACTAATTCATCCTAATCTGAAGCGAAAGTAAAGAATCTAGAGCCCAAGAGTAAAGATTTGGTTTCAGGCAATCAAATAAGTGCCTTGACGGAAAGACGTTCCCAATTAGTTCTGGGTGCCCTAAGCAAAGCACCAAGCAGCCCTCGGCCGCAGCATAAGTAGCGGCCCTTTTCTTTATGCCAAATGTATTATTTTTACGAGGTTATTTCGATTTTAAAGATTTACCGGCTCGTTGATAAACGTAAAAAGAGTCACGGTAATAATTCTCCATTTTCATGCGCAGATACTCCGGCTCAAGGATAATGGCCGTGCGTCCAAAGCGTTCAAAATAACGCATGATGGAATCATGGTTCCCCAGAAAATAATAATCATTGTCCTCGATACGGAAGGGCGTGGGGCGGTAGAGATAGATTTTTCTAAAGAGGGTTTTCCCTTCCTCGTTTAAGCGGACCTTCACCACGTCAAAGTCTTTCTTGGTGACGGGATGAGGAAGCGAGTGATTCTTTTGGAATTCCAATAGTGGCACTTTATCTTCATCGAAGGAAGCAGGCTCATTGAGCAACCTCACTGACTTGATGCGGCTAAGCCTTGCAGTGCGAAGTTTGTCGTCGCATTGAAACAAGCAGTAATTGAACATCTCTTCATCGGAGTTACCGATGAAATAAAGCGAGCCGGCCATCCCTTCTGTCGGTTTGTTGACGAAGGTGAAAAGGACCTTCCGTTCTTTCTCGATTGAGGCAACTAGTTTCTCGAACTGGACTTTAAACAAGATTCGTTCCCTCATGTTCTGCGGCATGTTGACATAAGCGTCGAAAAGGCCGCGGAAGAAAGACGATATCGATTGCTCTCCGGCAAGGGCATGTAAGGCTACGGAAAATGCCTCTTCGCTTTCTTTCGTAGGCTTGATGGATAGAATGACACTCCTCTCGTCGACGAGGCGAAAGAAATAATTTTCGCGCATGGATTTCAATAGTTCGTCCGATAAACGGGTCCGCTCCGAGGCTTCCATATCCACATATTTCTTTAATAATGTCTCCACCTGTCCTAACTGTTCATTAGACTGAGCGAGATAATCGTCGAGGAAATTGGCTATTAGGCGATTGAGAAAAGCATTCTTATTGGGCTGCCCGTCCGCTTTAAGGAAGCCGAAAGAAACCATATCTTTCATCAAAATGGAAAGCGTATATTCCGTAACCGAAATGCGGTATTTCTCCATATAGTACCTCTTTTGGGGTCATCTTAATTATGCTCGTGCGTAAGAAAGGGGTCAAATTAAAAGATAAATTTGGGTTCTATAAAGATAATTTGAGTCCTTCCATAATATCGGTGCCTCCAAAAAACGGAGGCGATCTCGCTCGATAAAAGGCGATAGCAACCATGTGTAGAAGGATGGCTTCCCCGCATGGGCTAAATCCAAGATAAGTGAGGGGATGCGATAGTGTTCCCAAACGAAAACCTCCTTTGAAAGAAGGCGGTACTCCCGACTGTTGGGTTTGGATTGGGCGCCTGGAGTCAGGTAGCGTATAAACAACGTGAGGAGCTGGGGAGAGAAGAGGCAACGTCAAAGGCTGGCGACAGTCGATGCGTCCCACCAAGGACCTTCGTCCCTGAGAAGAGGAGGTTCTGGTTCTCAAAACAATCCTTTGGCTTGATGCCGGGCAACCGGCTATAACAGTTTCTCGCGGTGCCGGTAGCGCAATGCCAACAAGAGCTTAATAATCTGGCCATGCCGGGTAAGTGTCTTAATGCTGAAGCTGCGTGAAGGTTGGGGGAGATGGATTCCCTCCGTCGATCGTCGAAAGACCATTTAGAAGCTTTGGGGTAGCTCCCTGAAGTTCAGCCTAAAATGGACGTGTGTGAACAATGCGTGATGATAATCCAGGTACGGCGAAATCCGGCTATCACCTTTTATCGAGCGATATCCAAAAAGGAGTTGGATGCTTGGGGAAACAAGGATTTTCATGCACCTCCAAGGTATAGTCTTCCCTCTTCTTGCCCCTAAATGGATTCTTGCTCCACTTAGGGGCTATCGCTTCGAGAAATAGAGGTGATTTGGAATGATATTAGAAGAAGAACCCAAGATTATTGGTTACCCCGACGAGGTTGCTCGTATCAATGGTATCGCGGATAGTTTCCGCAACTACGAAGAATACCAAGCCAAGGGTGTCAACGTTCCGCGAGGCCTGCTGCTCTCTGGTCCTGCTGGCGTGGGCAAGACCTTATTCGCCAAATATTGCGCCTACCGCTGTGGCGTAGAATTCCTGCCGTTTCGCCCCGTTTCGGGCAAAGGTGCAAGAAAGGAAAACGATGTAGCGTTAATGACATTATTTGAGGAAGCCAAAGAGAAGGCACCCTGCGTGCTCTTCATCGACGAAATTGACCGTTTCCTTCCCTATGGTTATTACCAAAGTGACACCAACAATACCTTTTTGGCCACGATTCTTAAAGCCCTAGACGGCGAAGAACATAACGGAGTAATGGTCATCGCCGCGACCATCGATGCAGACCGTCTCCCAGAGCCTTTGCTACGATCAGGCAGGATGGACGAACAGATCGTTCTTACTTACCCCGACTACGATTGCCGCAAAGAAATGATCGATTATTATTTGTCGAAGCTGAGAGTTAAGGCGGACGTCGACACCAAAACCATCGCTTACCGCACGGCCGGCTTCATCGGGGCAGATATTCGTAACCTGGTTAACATGTCCGCTCGCGTCACCTTAAGCAAAGGCGAAGACCACATCGTCATGAACGATATCTTGGATTCGCTTTATTCCATCCGTTTTAAGGACATTCGGCGCGAGAAAACCGGTAACGAGGACACTGAAACCACGGCGGTCCACGAAGTCGGACACCTCGTCGTCGGCAAAATCCTATGCCACCGCTCTTATGATGTGACCGTTGATAGCTACGATTACATCAAAGGTGTCACCACACCCACGTTTGACGATGAAGAAGATGGCGACGAAGACTGGTCCGTCGGCAACGTCACACGGGATTATTACCTTGACCAAATCGCAATGTCACTCGCCGGAAAAGCGGCGGAGGAAATCTTTCTCTCTTCCTGTTCGACGGGCTGTCATGCCGATATCCATAAATGTTTGGACCTCATCGAAGTCATGTTCGAAACGGGGATGGAAGGCTTCCGTTACATCGACCTGCATAACGCTTGCGAAAAAACTGAGGCCAGCAATGCCCTTAGGGAGCGTTGGGAGCGTCGCACCGGGCAAATTATGAAGAAAGCCTACCGTCGGGCCAAAAGGATTTTGAAGAAAAACAAATCCCTCTTCTATGAACTCTGTGAGATGTTGAAAGACAAGACGGTGCTCGTCTGCGAGGATTCCAATAAGGTCTTTGCCGAATATGGTTACTGACTCTTTATTGAAGCCTCAAAGGGCGATAACAGAAAGATATTAACCCCATCTAGAGAGGAAAATAACCGCGGTTTTATGGGGGGAATCGCGGTTTTTTCATTATATGACAATAGGGCTCATAAACGATTCATACGTACTAATGCAATTCCTTATACCGACGCTCTTTGCATCAGGAATTCATTGACTTCATCAGAAATGTTTTGTGTTCTATGGATTTTCGAATTGATTTGAAAAAAATAGAGCGGATTGATAATGATGATGTTCTTTAGTCCGAGATGATTGAGCTGCAAATAGTAGTCAATAGATTCACTCATGCCGTCATATTCAAACACCACTAAGTTTAGCTTCGTTCTATCTATACATGGATGTTCGTTTAAATATTGGTTGACTTTGTCCTGAATATTCTTGTTTTCACTTGTTGTCGTTAGGCCGAGTCCCTCTTTATAATCCGTCCAAGTGACATCGAAATAGGAATCTTTACCGATATACATTTTCTTCTGCGTGTCATAGGAATAATCGATATCGCGAATTTCTCTACTATAGTATTTCGCAAATAAGAGGCCGAGTTTTAGACGGTAGACTTTATCTTCCTTGTTATACCGGTACATCGACGATGTCGGGACGCTATAGATTCTCCTCGCGAAGATATTGGTATTCGTTTTTAAGATCTTACCCAGAAGGAATAAATGGTCATAGCTAGCCTTGTAAATGTTTTCATTGCTTCGGGTGTAATTCAACAGGGTATTCTTTTTGATGCCGGAAAGAACGCTTAATTGTTCCTTGTTCATTTCCCTCTTCTTTAACAGTTTGCTGACGATCGTCTCCTGTTCGGACAATTCCTCAAAGAATGAATACAGCTGATGGAAATCCATTTCATGATAGACATCAAAGGAATGTATTCCTAAGGAAAGCGGAAAATATAAAAAAATATAGGATAACGATTTATTGAAGGCGAAGAACAATCGGACATAGGCTTCGCCAAGCCAAAGGCAAAGCGAATTGTTCTCGACGATTGTCTGATTGATTTCTTCAATCGTTACTTCTGGATAGATTTCTTGAATCGCATAAGAAGTATTTCGATAGAGAAAGGAGTCGTCATTTTGTTCCTCTAGCGCGTGGATAAACGAGGCATTGCATAGGTTTTTCTCGATGTAATCATAGGAATAAGAATGGCTAATTCCATAGAAGAAAACATTCGCGAAAAGGGTTTTGAGTTTATCAATGTTATTAACGTTTATCATGTTCTTTAATCAAATCATCTATTTTCGTTTTATGAATCGAGTTTATTTCCTCGATCCGGATTCCTTCAAATCGCTTATCCGCGGCGTTTTTCCGCGCGCGATATTTGTCATAATAGGCCGCCTTTACGTTTATCGGGGGTTCGATAAATCTAATGCGGCTAAATGCCTTTTCGCTTTTCAAGACGATCTGCAATCCTAAGTTACCCAACTTATAGATTTCTTCCATCCGTTCGATAGAGAGTTCATTTTGAATGAACAGCATTGGGAACTTAAAATAGGCATCGTCCGCGCGATAGCCGATGATGATATCAAAGCCATCGATTTCCTTCGGGTAATAGTTCTCTTCGAGAAAGTCAAATCTTTGTCTATACAGTTCGCGGACGTTTGGCTCAATATCGCGGTGATGCATCAACAATGCAATCCATACCAAGACACCTTTCCCCCTTAGGTCATATTGTTTTAAGTCATTATCATTCAATTGATATTTGTTCACGAAACCGCTGATCGTTTTGCGATTGGCCCATTCTTTTCCCATTTCTAGGTCATCGGTTAAGTAAAAGCCTCGGCCGTAGTCATTATGGATTTCCCCATAACCATACCGGGGGTTTCTAAGGATGCGTTCCGAGCCGTGATAAAGAATTCTTTTCATAACTTAATCATAGTACATTTAGAAGAAAATTCATCGTTTTCTTGTCTTATAAGACACGTTTTCTTAATTTTTTCTTCCAAAAGTGCTATTTGGAAATCCATTTAGGTTCATATGGAATCCGGTGGTAAATAACACGGCAACTAAACCAAAGCCACAGGGTCTTTATCTTTGCTAAGGCAAGTCCACGCTCATGGCAACGAGACCGAAAACATCGGGCAAAATCGAGTAGGGGCTAGCGAGTAGCCCCTCTCACACCACCGTACGTGCCGTTCGGCATACGGCGGTTCAACTCAAGTAATAGTCCAAGCAACTTAGAAGTCCTCGTTTTGCGAGGATTTCTTTGCTGATGAGGTGCAATCCC
>JAGAHY010000150.1 GCA_017626815.1 Bacilli bacterium
AGTTCTTCTTGTCAAGCCCTTTGAACTTGAGGTTGGGAGTAGGGGAGTATTCCACGACTTCCATAAGCGTGCCGATTTCTTTCCCCTCATCGTCGATGCCTTTATAGCCGAGGATTTCGTCGTAACGGACATATCCTTCGGGTAAGGGACATTCGTCTTTGGGAAGATCGAAGCTAAGCCCTTGAAGCGTTAATGCGTCCTCGGGGTTCGTGAATTCCTTAAAGCCGAGAATGAGTTCTTCGCCTTTGATGACGAAAGAAGTGAGGGTGACTTCCTTCACTTGCTCGCGCTTTGCATTGAAGAGAACGTATTTACGGTTCTTCTTGAAGCGGAGCTCCGGAAAAGAAGTGAGGGAAACCGCATGGACTTGACCTTAAAGTCCATAGGGCTTACGAAGCGATGCGATGCTGACGTATTCCATAAGGAAAGACGAGGGTTATTTGCCCTCGTCGTTATTCTCCTCGCCGAAGCTTTCAAACTTCAGATGGATTCGCTCATTGGTACCGTCGACCTTTCCGGCGATGCCGATGACTTCGCGTAAGGCGTTGGCGACCATACCACGGCGCCCGATGAGGCGGGCGGTGTCTTCCGGTTCGGAAACGATGAGGATGGTCGTGTCGCGGCGCGAGGCGCTCGGGAGTTCACGGATGAGAATGGTTTCGGGTTTTTCAATCAGCGGATCGATGATGGGATGTAAGATGGCGGCGTAATCGCGTTCCATTACTTCTTACCTTTGACTTTGGCTTCCGCGTACTTGGCCATGATGCCTTTGCTGGAAAGCATGGCGCGGACGGAATCGCTGGGCTGGGCGCCGAGGTTGAGCCACTTAAGGGCGAGCTCCTCGTCGATTTGGGCGGCCTTCGTTCCAAGAGCGGGGTCGTAGGTTCCGATTTGTTCGATGTAGCGGCCATCCCTGGTGAAGTGGGAATCGGCGGCGACGATACGATAGAACGGATCTTTATGACGACCGATGCGGGTCAATCTGATTTTGACGGACATGGTTAGTTCCTCCTTTTGACTGCCATATCATGCGCGTATTAAGAAAAGGTGTCAAGCATTTTTGCTTAACACCGCGAAATTGTTTTGCCTAGGGGCGAAAACGCAGGCAAACAAGCGTCCAAGGGAGCTTGCATTATTGGAAAATGGACGCCTCGTTTTTGGGGTCGTGACCATTTTGTAATTCATCGATTCCATGACTGTAACAAAGTAAGCGTCGTTAATTTCAATAAAGTCCTTATTTGCACATGACTGATGGCCGACGGCCTTTGGTATAATCTCTTTGGCCTCATCTGAGGTCAGAAAGAGTCTTATTCCGAAGGCCGCCTGGGTACTCAGACTTGGCGGTTTGGCTCAGCCGGCCCCCGGAGCAAGCGAACCGCCAAGCATGAACAAGAAAAGCGACCCGAGCTGGGCCGGCTCTTTGAAGTCGTACCCGAAAAGGAAGGGCAAGCCCCTTTCGCCGACCGAGGAGATGGTCGACTCGACGATCTCCGAATGGTATTCCGAGAAGCACCGCAGGCCCACCGCCGAGGAGGCGGCGATGGTCAACTCGGCCCGCGTCCCCGGATGCCCGTTCTGCGGATCCCGTGATCTCGTGAGGGACGGGAAGAGGAGGGACGGGGTTCAGAAATACCTTTGCCGTTCCTGCGGGAGGAGGTCCAACCCGCTGACGGGGACCGTCTTCGATTCGCGCAAGATACCGATATCGGAATGGATAGAGTACCTTCTCCACCTCTTCGAGTTCCATTCCGTCGTCACTTCCGCCAGGGACAACAGAAACGCCCGCACCACCGGGGTTTACTGGCTCAGGAAGGCCTTCGCCGTACTCGAGGGATGCCAGGATTCCGTCGTCCTCTCCGGCGACGTCTGGCTCGACGAGACGTATGTCTCCGTGGACAAAAAGGACAGGGTCGCGAAGGGAGGCAAGGGCCTTCGCGGCATATCGAGGAACAAGATCGCCATAGGCGTCGCCACCGACGGCGAATCGCTCGTCGTGATCCCGGAATGGGCGTCGAAGCCGTCGAAGAAAAGGACGCTGGCGACCTTCGGTAAGCACATCGCCAAAGGCTCCAGGCTCATCCACGACGGCGACAACTCGCACTCGCTCCTGATCGCCGAGCTCGGCTTGGGAAGCGAAGTCCACCCGACCTCGGAAACCAAGGGGCTTCCCGATTCCGAGAACCCGATGGACAAAGTCAACGACGTCCACGCCCTTTTCAAGCGTTTCCTGAGGGAACACGGCGGCTACGCGAGGGAAGACCTGCAGGGATGGTGCGACCTTTTCTGGTTCATCTGGTCCGATCCCGCGAGCCGCATGGAGAAGGCCGCGAGGTTCATCGAAATGGCCGTTTCGACTCGCAAAAGGATCAAATACCGAGAGGTTTTCAGGAAAAAGGTCGATAAATAGGGCTCATCCATCAGTCATGTGCAAATAAGGACTTTTTTCGGAAAAACGTGGTGCTCGCGGGTAAACGCTCCATCCGTAAAGCGGGAGTTAAAAACCGAATCGCCCTAGGCCTTCTAGGCGTAGGCGTGGTGCTTCTAGTCGGCATGATTTTCCTGCTTGGTTTTTGGAAAGATGGCGGAATTGCAAAGGAAATCGTCAGTTATATCTTCGACATCGCGACCACGGTTACCTTGTGGGAAGCACTAACGATTCTTTTGGTCGAGAACAAAGAACGCCGCGATTTACACCGCGATCTTGCGCGCCGCTTTGCTTCGGTTCGATTCCACCAGAAAGTGAGCGGCTAACCCTATTGCAATATTTTGGTTACGCAGGGAGTTGCGCTTTAAATCCCGGGAATGCTTTGCTGTTTATAAGGGCGCCCTCTTCGATGGTGACTTTTTCTGTTCCTATGGCATCATGGTAGATACATGAACCAAAACAAAG
>JAGAHY010000151.1 GCA_017626815.1 Bacilli bacterium
AAAACGTCTTCCCCTGATGAAACTCCATATCATTAGCGTTCTTATGTGAATGCATTTTTTCGGATGGCACGGACTGTCCCATCGTGATTTGGGCCACTTCAGAAAGTTGCCTCGTATAATAAGACTTATCGGAAGAGAAAATGGAGTTCAAAACCTTTTTCTTTAATAATATGGAAAAAGAATCTAACTCCTTTTGGGCGGCGTAAATTGTATCTAGAATTTTGAAGGCTTCGTCTACCGAGCCTATAATCCGGCCTATTTGCTCCTTGGGGGCTATAGGTATTTGAAGGTTCTTTATTTTATCGAAATCCAAGCTTTCGACTGTAGTTCCATCCTTAGAACAAGTGCTCAATATTTTTCTTTCGTTTGCCTTGAAGAACAAATAAATCCATTCCGATAAATACGAAGAGCCTAGAGAAATGGTTTTGATATCCTGGTTAACAGTAGACGGCGATGAAAGTATTGAAATTGGGACTGTGTGGCGCAGAATCCCGCTTCTTGTTACTAAAACAAGCGTGTTTATTGGATATATCTGCAGTTCTTCGGCCCCTTTTTTAGTGAGACGTGTCTGAGATTCAAAAATGTATTTTGTCTTTACGTCTTTTGATGTAGTCCAATTTACTTCGTTTCCCCAAAAACTAGGATTGCCCGTGGAGGGGGTCTTTCCACCCCCAAACGTTCCAATCGAAGAAAGTTTGATTATTGCCCAATTAACGGGGACGTCAAAATCTTTTTCGAAAACGCCTCTTTTCTCATAATAGCGGTTATCGGAACCGCGATAGATATACGAAAAATCAGGAAGCTTCTTGATTTTTCCTTCTTTATATAGCTTTTCCTGCTCAGCCCGAATTCGTTCCAACAAAGCGCTTGCCGGTTCTTCGTTAGGATCCTGTGGAACGAGTTTTCCTCGAATCGCTAAATCGAGGATCTTCTGTCTCATCTTTTCGACATCAATCATCTTCGATCTCCCTGAGCAAAGACTCGAGCTCCTTGATAGCGTTGGCGATTTCATCGGATTTTTCTTTCATCGTGGACATGATTTCCGCGACGGTCATATCGTCGCCTTCGTCGCCTTCGCTAATCCACTTCAAGTCAAGGCTATAACCATTGTCAGCGATTTCCTGAAGATTGTAGCGGCGCCACTTGCCATTTGGATTCTCTGGCGTATAGGTTGGTTTCCTGTCTTCGAAATGTCCGCTGCAATAGCATTCGACGAAATCATCGAGGTCCGATTCCTTCATCGGATTCTGCTTTAGCGTGAAGTGCTGATTTGTGCGGAAATCGTAAACCCAGACTTCCTTTGTCCTCCACTCCTCACTGGGCAAAGCGTTGTCGAAGAAAATGACATTTGCCTTGACACCTTGTTTATAAAATAAACCAGTCGGGAGTCTGAGGATGGTGTGAAGATTCGTCTTTTGGAGAAGCTTCCTTCTTACCGTATCTCCGGCACCGCCTTCGAAAAGAACGTTATCAGGGACAACAACGGCGGCTTTTCCACTTGTTTTAAGAATGGACCAAATGTGCTGGACAAAGTTTAGTTGCTTGTTCGAGGTCGTGGTCCAGAAATCGCTTCTGCTGTACACCAATTCTTCGGATTCTTCCTCGCCTTCTTCGTTTGTCAGCGTCAGCGAAGACTTCTTCCCGAATGGCGGGTTGGCCAGAACATAGTCATAGGATTCCGACGGTTTGGTTAAGAGGGAGTCGGCCCTATTGATGTTGGTCTGGTCCGAATGAATGTCCCCAATGCCGTGAAGGAAAAGGTTCATAAGACATAGACGGTAGGTGGATTGGACCAATTCGGTGCCGTGAAGCGCTTTTGTCTTTAAGAATGCTTTTTGATCCCTAGTCATCATGCCGTTTTTCGGGTTAGACAAGAAATCATAAGCAGAGAGCAAGAAGCCGCCCGTGCCACAAGCCGGATCACAAATCGTTTTATCTGGCTCCGGGGCAATGCATTTAACCATCGTGTTGATTAACGCCCTGGGAGTAAAGTACTGGCCGGCACCACTCTTCGTATCCTCCGCGTACTCCTTCAGCAATTCTTCGTAAGCGGCACCTTTGACGTCCGCAGCCATCGAGACCCAGTTCTCGCCATCAATCATGGCGATCACTTTCTTGAGAAGTGCAGGCTTTTTTATCTTGCTGTCGGCATCCTCATAAATCTCTTGAAGGATTCCGCCGCTTTGGCCAAGCGTGGAAAGAATGTCTTTGTATTTTTTATCTAGTGCCTCGCCAGAAAGGCAAATAAGGTCTGCCCAGGAACAACCATCAGGAAGATTTGACGGCTTGTTGTACGGTGGTTTTGAGTATTCGTCGATCATCTTGAGGAACAACAAATACGTAATTTGCTCAAGATAGTCCCCGCTGCCAATTCCCTCGTCGCGAAGTGGGTTCGCGAGCGCTTTGATTTTCTTTCCAACGGTAGAGATGTTGTCTGCCATAACGTATTTCTCCTAAATTAAGCCGCTACAAGGGTGCGGTTGAGTTCCCCGAGTATCGACTGCCATTCGGTCCCGAAGAGTTGATAGTATTTTCCTAGTCCGCCCATATTGTCGAACGGAGGAAGCTCCAGGTCGCTTTCCTCGCAGCAAACCGAGCTGATGATATGGTCCCTAATCAGTTGAAGCCATTTGGTCTGCTCTTGCGAGAAGATGTACCCTTGGGTGCTGTTCCTTTTGAAGATCCATTCTTTGAAGCTTAGGTTGACTCTGGATTTAAACGAGGTGAGTTCGCTGATCTGACCAAGTTCATAGCGGACAATGGAAATGATGTCCGCTAGTTGCTGGACCTCGCTTTTATGCACCTTCGAAGAATCCTTGATATAATAGCAATTCCACAGCTTTGTGACAGAGAAGTTATGGGGTGGGTTACACATCCTGTCATAGAGCTGCTTGATCATCTCGTAGGTAATCGCTTTGTTTTTGTATTTCTGCTCGTAGATAATGCCCAGAGCCTCGATTTCGTCTTTGTACTGTTCGATGAATTCGCGGAAGGATTTTATCGTGGCGTCGGCGTCTTCGGCATATGACGCGTCCCAACCGCTCCTTTCGATGATATCGATGTTGACGCTGTCGATGTACTGCTCTTGGGCGGTTTTCGTCTGCAAGACAACGTCGCGTAGATCAGGGTTCGCGACAATCTTCACAACGTCATTCAGCAAGTCTGATCTCAGGCGGCCCAATCCATCGGCATCATTTGGCGAAATCCCCTGCTCTTGTCCTTTTTCGCGAAGCCAATCTAGATCGAACGGATTCAGCAACGATTCGGTGATGTCTTTCAACGTAATGCCGCCGGTGATTTCCTTGATCTTTTCCTTCTTTTCGGAATCCATAACCCTATCCAGACGAACAAGTCGTCCAGCAAGAGTCGTGAGGATGTCTTCGTCTTTGTTGCCCAGCGCAACGGAACGAAGCAAATCCTTTAACGGAATGGTCGGTTTTCTCTCGAGAGTCCTGGTGTCGGTCTTAGCGGATTTAGTTACGCCGACCGCGTCAAAGATAACGAAGTGGTCTTTGTTGGTTGTAGCTGAAGGGCTTACCTTCCTTAAATCGTCCAAGTCGATGACCCTGGTCCCGCGGCCAACCATCTGCTCGAAGTAGTTCCTGCTGCGAACATCCCTCATGAACAAAAGGCATTCAAGCGGCTTGATGTCCGTTCCGGTGGCGATAAGGTCGACAGTTACCGCAACCCTGAAGTCGAAGTCGCTTCTGAAGGCATTGATCTCTTCGTTGGGGTTCGCATCCGCTTTGTAGGTGATTTTCCGACAGAAAGCGTTCCCTTTTCCGAAAACCTCTCTGACTATTTGGATGATGTCGTCGGCGTGGCTGTCGTTCTTGGCGAATATCAAGGTTTTGGGCAGCTCTTTGCGATCAGGATAAACGACGGTCTCCACCGCTACTTTAAAAGCCTTGATGATGCTTCTTATCGTGGTCTTGTTAACGACGGTGCGGTCCATTTCGCTTTCCGTATAGGCTATATCCTCGTCGATGGACTCCCAGCGCTGCTTTCTGGTAAGCCTTTCCCTGACTTCGACTAAGCGCTCGGTTCTTGAAATGACGGCGCCGTGAGTCTGAATCTTTGTTTCGATGATGTATTTATCTTCGCCGACGTTCACGCCGTCGATGATTGCCTGCTCGCGAGAGTACTCGCTAACGACATTCTGTTTGAAATAACCGTAGGTCCTCTTGTCTGGGGTGGCGGTCAATCCGATCTGGAAGAAATCAAAGTAGTCGAGCACCTGCTTCCAAAGGTTATAGATGGAACGGTGGCATTCATCAATGAACGCGAAATCAAAGAAACCGATCGGAAATTTCGGGTTGTATTTGACCTCTTTCGGCTGCCTGATGTTATCGTTCAAAGCCTCATCTTCATTTTCTTCGGATAGGTTTTCTCCAGTGAGGATTGAATATAGGCGCTGGATTGTGCAAATGACGACGTTCGTGGTCTCGGCGATGTGGTCGCTTTTGAGCCATTGAACGTTGTAAAGCTCAGTGAAGGTTTTGGTTGAATCTGCGGGTCTATACGCCTGGAATTCGTCTAAGGCCTGCTTCCCAAGGTTCCTTGTGTCGACGAGGAACAAAATCCTTTTGGCATCGCAGTATTTCAGGAGCCTATAAATCGCGGTGATCGCGGTGAAAGTCTTCCCCGCGCCCGTGGCCATTTGAATAAGGGCCCTGTCTTTATTCTCGGCGAAGGACTTTTCCAGATTCCTGATTGCCGTCGTCTGGCATTGCCTGAAGCCGGGGTCATTGAAGAATGGGAATTTCGATTTGAGTCTATTTCTCAATGTGTCGCCTGCCATCAAAAGGATTTCCAGTTCGACCGGGGTATGAAAAGAGAAAAGCTGGCGAGAGCGGTAATCGATATCGTTATAGTCGGTGAAGCGCGTGATGCTGCCGGTGGACTCATAGACAAACCTTATGTTTGCATACGGGAGATCCTTGAACGTGCTGTTCACGTATCGATTGGTTTGTCCTTCCACCGCAGTAACGAGCTCAAATCCGTGCTCATCAGCCTTAGCTTCAATGATGCCAACAGGCTTTTGGTTGATGAAAATCAAATAGTCGCATGGGCCGGTGCTCGTCGGATACTCTCTGACGATAACCCCTTTCCCCGCGTAAATGTTAATGCGCGAATAGTCTTGCAAGACATAGCCTGCCTCGGTCAATTTTGCGTCTATGCGCTGCCTGGCTTTTTCTTCTGGAAGCATATTATTCGACCTCCACGTGATGCTTTCTGCAATAGTCGCGGATCTTCCGCTTTTGGGTAATGGTCGGCTCGTGATGGCCTCTCTCCCAGCGGTTTACCGTTGCAAAAGACACGCCTAATTCATCAGCCAATTCTACCTGCGTTATAAGGAGGGTCTCCCTGATCCTCTTAACAATAGAGCTGTAGTCCATATCGGTTTTCAACCTGATTAACGTTTGGATTATAACATCGCGCTAACACGGCTCTCAATAAAATTCGTGTGTATGCGCGTAAAGAAAGTATTCAGAAAATCGACATCGTGCACCACCTCAGCCACCACCGAAAAACCGTCAATCAAAAATATGCGTAATCAATCGTGCGCCAACTAAATCGTCTCGAAAATCGTGGTACAAATTTTTCAAAAATCAAAGAAAGTGCCGATGGCGTCGACATTTTTTGCACAAATGGAGGACTATGCGGGAAAGTACTTTTTCCCTTTCGTAGTCTTATCATTGCTCTTAATCAAGCCCAAATCATGGAGGCCTTCGACAATTTTTCGCGTCTTATCCCTACCAAAAGAAGAACGTTCCGCAATCTCTTGGACGGATAGCCCATCCCTTGCTTTGGCAAGAAGAGACAAGATGCTTTGCTCATCTTTAGTAAGTTCCCTTTCCTTCCGACGAAAGTTGATCCGAAGTCGGGTTTGGTTCTCTTGTTTATCATCCGATAAAGCAGGTGGGATAAAGCCTAATTCCTTGCACGAATCAAAAATCGCAGGGATGCCATATCCGCCATGGTCGGAGACGCCCATTGCCAGAAAGAAGGAGAATAACGCCGGGTTCCTTGGCTTAGAGGCACCTCCAAGAAGCGCGTTTTCCAAAGGCACGATCATCGTTCCCGCGTTAACGAAAAGGATATCCTTCTGCGTCTGCGCTATCTTTAAGCCATATGGTTCCCACAAGTCTAGATTGGAAATGGCGCTTGCGAGAGCCTCGCGGACGATTTCCTCGACTTTTCTTTTGCCAATGTCCTGAACCCCATGGAGCAAATGCGGGGATGGCGCATGGGCGAGGATTTCATTGAGAGTCCGGCTGTAGAATTGGAAGATATTGCTTTCGCAGGAAAGGTCCTTGTTGGTGATTCGTTGGCCCCACTTCTCATCCAATTCGCCAGTGTAGGTATAATCCAACCATAAATTAGGGCAAAGCGAATTGATGTCTGGCGTTTTTCCAAAGAAGAGGATAGCGCCGTTATTCAAAACATATTCGCCATCTTTGGGATCCCGTACGATTCCGCCGACGCGCTGCAGCAGTTCTTCAGGACTAAGTGAACTTGAAGAGGGAATCTTTCCTGTGTTTTGGACTAACCGGATAAAATGATTCAAGGCGTCTTGGTCCAATTCGGAAACCTTGGCTTTTAGACGGTTTGGCTGCAGGTCAAAGCGGATTTCCGGTAAAGCATCATCCATATCGATAATCCCTTTCTTCGTTGGAATATCATTTATTATTCTTACTGGTTTTTCAATTATTCTTACTGAAAATCTTACTAATCTTACTGATTTTCCCGTTATTCTTACTGGTTTTCTTACGGATTGTCCTCCATGGCCTGGCGCATGACCCCTCTATTTATAAAGAAAAGGCGAGGGTCGCTCGCCATTTTCTTAGTTATCTTCTTCGTCTTTAGGGAGGGAAGAGAGTTGTTCCTCTTCCCGGGCTAAGGCCTCGTCTAGTTTTCTCGCGCTGGCAAGGGCTTCATCCAACATAAAGTGGATGCGCGGCACCTTGTAGATGTCGAGTTTCTTCGCTAAGGCGCTGCGGACGAACCCTTCGGTGCGCTGCAGCTCTTCCAGTTTGTTGTGGCTGCCCCGAGGATCGAGGAAGCTCACGTAGACATTCGCCTGCGACAAGTCGTCATAGACCACCACTTCGTTGACGCTGACTAAGCCGATGCTTGGCTTCTTCAGCTCGAACTGGAGGATGTCGGCGACGTTGCGGGAGATGAGGGCCTTGATACGTTTATGACGGTCGGCCATTATTTCTTCTCCACCATCTCGTAACCTTCGACGATGTCGCCTTCCTTGATGTCGTTATAGCCATCGATGGTAAGGCCGCATTCATAGCCTTCCTTGACTTCCTTGGCGTCGTCTTTGTAACGCTTCAAGGAACCAAGTTGGCCTTCGTAGACGACCACGCCATCGCGGATGAGGCGGACTTTGGAGTTGGCTTTGAGGACGCCAGAAGTGACATAGGAGCCGCCGACGGTGCCGATTTTGGAGATCTTGTAGATATGGCGGATCTCGGCTTGTCCGGTGACGGACTCGACCTTCTCCACCACCGCCATGCCATTCATGGCGGCCTCCATCTCATCGAGGAGTTCGTAGATAATCTTGTGGAGGCGGATCTCGACGTGGCTTTCCTCCGCTTTTTGGCGGACGCGGGCGTCGGGGCGCACGTTGAAGCCATAGATGAAGGCTTTGGAGGCGCTCGCGAGCAGGACGTCGTTATCGGAGATGGCGCCGGCGGTGGCGCTAAGGACGTGGACTTTGATGGTGTCGGTGGACATCTTCTCCAAGTTGGCCTTAAGGGCTTGCGCGGTGCCGTCGCTATCGGCTTTGACGACGATGTTGATGTCTTTGACTTTGCCGGCGTTGACGAGGTTATTCAAGTCGGCGAGGGACAAGGCCGCGGTGCCGCCACGCTGGGCCATGGTCTTGGCGAGCTGGCGTTTCTCGGCGATTTCGCGGGCTTGGCGTTCCTCGGGGAAGGCCATGAAGCGGTCGCCGGCGCTAGGGACGGCGCTAAGACCGATGACGGAGACCGGGGTGGCCGGGCCGGCGGATTTTAAGACCGCGCGGTGCTCGTCGGTCATGCGGCGGATTTTGCCATAGGTCTCGCCGACGACGACATAGTCGGCGTTGGTGAGGGTGCCGTTTTGGACCAGAAGCGTGGCTTTGGGGCCTTCGCCTTTATCGAGGTTGGCTTCGAGGACGGTGCCGATGGCGTACCTGCTGGGGTTGGCCTTAAGCTCGAGCATCTCGGCTTTGAGGATGATGGACTCGAGCAAATCGTCGATGCCCGTGCCTTTTTTCGCGGAGATCTCGACGCACATGACGTCGCCGCCATATTCCTCGGAGACGACATCGTGGGCCATGAGCTCTTCGATGACGCGGCGGGGATTGGCGCCGGCTTTGTCCATCTTGTTGATGGCCACGATGACCGGGACCCCTGCCGCTTTGGCGTGGTCGATGGCCTCGATGGTCTGCGGCATGACGCCATCATCGGCGGCGACGACTAAGACGACGATGTCGGTGACGGAGGCGCCTCTGGCGCGCATCGCGGTGAAGGCGGCATGCCCCGGGGTGTCAATGAAGGTGATCTTCTTGCCATGCACTTCCTTCTGGTAGGCGCCGATGTTCTGCGAGATGCCGCCGGCTTCGGTGTCGACGATGCGGGAGTTGCGGATGGCGTCGATGAGGGTGGTCTTGCCATGGTCGACATGACCCATGACGGTGACGACCGGGGGACGCTCTTGGAGGGAGGCGGGATCATCGACGATCTCGAGTTCCTCGAAGTTGGTCTCGTCGACGATGACCTCTTTCTTGAAGTCATAGTCGTATTGGAGGCAGATCTCGCCGATGGTCTCATCGTCGAGGAGTTGGTTGATGGTCACCGCCTTGCCCTGGAGGAACAAGAATTTGATGATCGCCGCGGAAGGGACATTGATGGCCTTGGAAAGTTCGGCCACGGTGACGGGTTTGGAGTAGACGAATACGCCGCCGTTGACTTTGGCGTAATCCTCCTTTTTTCCTTGTCTGGGGGAGAAGTTGGAGACTCGCTGCTGGGGGCGAGAGGAGTTATTCTTCTTCGAAGGATAGTTGTTTTTCTTCATATTCATTCTCCTTTGCTTAGTTTTTGCAGCAAGCTATTGGCGGCTTTTTTGGAGGTGATGAGGACCGCGGTGAGCTCATCGCGGCCAAGAGGCGCGCCTAATTCTTGCTTGGTGGGTATGAGATAGACCTCGAGGCCATGGCTTTGCGCCTTGGCAAGGAGCGTCTTTTTGCTGCGGGGGGAGGCATCTTCCGCGAGAAGGAGCAAATGCCCTTTGCGGAGGGAGTCTTCCACCGCGGGGCCAAAGATCACGAGTTTGGCCCGGTTGAGGATGCCGAGCATCCCAAACGCGCTTTCGTTCATATGGCCTCCTTGATGGCGCATAGTTCCTCTTCGCTTAAGGGGCGACGAAGGATGCGCTCAAATGATTTTTTCTTGATGGCGGCCTCTAAGGAAGCGGCGTCTTTTTTGAGGTAATAGCCGCGCCCCGGAAGATCGCCTTTGGTATCGACGGTTAACTTCCCCGCCGCCACCACGAGGCGGAGAAGCTGCTGCTTGGGATAGGCCTTCCGCGAGGCGATGTCGGTGCGGGGTAAGTTGATCTGCATAAGTAATTAACGATTAGTTACGGCCATCATCGTCGTAATAGTCGTCGTAATCGCTGTAATCCTCTTCGTAGTCGTCGGCGTCGTCATAAGCCTCGGCTTCCTCGGATTCGATTTGGTTAAGCTCTTCCTCGGTATAGACGGGCATGGTCGGGACGGCTGGGGTGACCGGGGTGCTGGCCTTGGCCACTTCGTCCTCGGTGATCTTGCGCGGACGTTTGGTCTTGGCGCCGGATTTGGTCTTCTTTTCCTTGGCCTCCTCGAGTTCTTTCTCGAGGTCTTCGAGGGTCGTCGTGGTGGCGACTTCGGCCTTCTCGGCGGCTTTGGCGGCTTCGCGGGCCTCCCTGGCGGCCTTCTCGGCGGCTAGGGCCGCGGCCGCGGGGTTGACCGCGGAGGCGGGGAATTCCTCGGGGCGGACGTCCGCCTTCGGGGGAACGGGTTTGATGACCACTTCGGGAAGGGGCTCTTCCTCGGGGGCTTTCTCGGCCTCGGCTTCTTTGGCCTTGGCTTCCTCGAGGGCCTTGGCGGCGGCTTCGGCTTCCTCTTTGGCGCGGGCCTCGGCTTCGCGGCGGGCCACTTCTTCTTGCTGCTTGGCGATGTAGGCGAGACGCTCGGCTTCCTTCTTCTCGTTCTCGGCCTGGGCTTTCCATTCCTCGACGGAGGTGAAGCGGAGGCCAAGTTCCTCGGCTTTGGATTTCTCGACAAAGTCGATTTCGTAGCCGGTGAGTTTCTTGGCGAGGGTCAAATTGGATTTGAATTTGCCCATGGCGAGCGGGGTGGCGCCGTCATCGATTAAGATCTCGGCGAATTTCTCGTCTTCCTCGATGTTGAGGCCTAAGGCCACGGCCGGACGGACGGCTTCGATCATGAAGACGCCGGGGTTAGGCGAATAGTTGATGACGTCGATCTTCTCCTTGGTCTTGCCATTGCCAAGTTGGGAGACGACTTTCTGGATGCGGTTGCCGCCTTGTCCGATGCAGGCGCCGGTGGCGTCGACGTCTTCGTTAAGGGAGGCGACGGCCACTTTGGAACGCACGCCAGCCTGACGGGCGATGGCTTTGATGACGACGGTGCCGTCATAGATTTCGTGGATTTCCTCCTCGAAGAGCCTCTTGAGGAAGCCTTCGCTGGAGCGGGTGGCTTGGATCTGGGGTCCGCGGGAAGGTTTGCCATCGGCGGATTCCTGGGTCTTGACTTCCTGGATGTAGACCTTGATGGGGTCGCCGACGCGGAAATATTCGTCCCCGATGAGCTCTTTGCGGGAGAGTTCGATGGAGGTGCGGTCAATGCGCACGGTGACGGAGCGTTCGTCGGCTTTCTCGACGACGCCGGTCATCATCTCGCCGATGTGGTCTTTGTAGATTTCGTAGAGCATCGTGCGCTCGGCTTCGGCAAGGCGCTGGCGGAGATTGTTCTTGACGGCCATCGCGGTGACTTTGGAGAGGGTCTCGACGGGGCAGACGATGGCGTAGTCGTCGCCGACTTTGTATTTGGCTTTCTTTTTGCCTTCGTTGGCGTCCTCGACGGAGATTTCGAGGTAGTCGTCCTGCACTTCCTCGACGACTTTCTTGATCTGGGCGAGCTCGATGACTCCCTTGCCTTCGTCGATGGTGCAGGTGACGATGGCGTCGTCACCGCCGCCGAGGTATTTGATATAGGCGCGCTTGAGGGCTTCCTCAAGGGCGAAGATGATCGCCTCACGCGAGAGACCTTTGGTATCGGCGAGCTCGCTGACGGCGTCGATGAATGCTTTAGCGTCCATGGTTTTTGATTCGTTTTCCTTTCAACTTCTTATAGTTCGATGGCGAGCCTGGCCTTATCGACGTCGCCGCGGGGCAACTCGATGACCTTAATCGCCGTTTTGATGCGTAACTTGAGGCGGATGGTGTCCTCAGAGGCGTCCATCAGGGTGCCTTCGAGGATGTTTTCCCCTTGGAAGGGATGGGATAGGTGGATGTTGACGTATTGGCCCACGTATTCGTGCAAGGCTTCGAGCTTGATGGGTTTCTCCGCGCCGAGGCTAGACACGTCGAGGGTGTAGGGATCTTTGATGGGGTCGAGTCGATCGAGTTCTTCCGACACCTTCTCGGAGACGGTGACGATGTCCTCTAAGGAAATGGGTTTGACGCGGTCGACGGTCACCGAGAGGGTCTTGTTCTTCCCTCCGGAGAGCCGGACTTCGTATAAGTCATAGCCCATGGCCTTCAATGGCTCGAGTAAACAGTCGTAGATTTTTGTCTCTTCTTCCTTCATGCATCCTCCTAAAGAAACAAAGAGTGGCCAATCGGACCACTCCTAAAAGTCTATGTTCGATACGGAACCGCTATCGGGATTTCCGCGAGAAAAAATATACCAACTTTACGCGTACGTGTGAAGAGGGAATTTTCAACAGCCCTAAGATTGACGATTTTTTTCGAAGACGAGGACGCGGCAAATCCCCGAAAGAAGCGGGATGGAAAAACGCGTTTATAAGCTCACGTCAGAAAACAAACAGCGTTACCTATTAAATGCAAGATACATCGTCATCGACGAAATCGAAAACAGTTTCCATAAAACCTCGTCGACAATCTTCGCATTATGTTCGCCGACCCCGCGATCAACACCGCCAAGGCGAGTCTCATCTACTCCACCCACTACTATCAGATATTGGACTTCGGGGACCGCACCGATAACATTGACATCCTCAAGCGTGATGGCGCGTCTATTTCCATCAAGAATCTATCCGCGGACTTTCACCTACGCACCGATATTGCCCGTAGCCAATGGTTTGACCAAAACGCCTTTGGCACTTTAACTCGCTATGATCAGCTGATGCAAATTCGTAATTACTTGCTTAGCAAGAAAGGCTAGCCCTGTCTTCTATTGCGGATATAGACGGCGCCGATAAAGACGCAAAGTTAAATCGCGCTGAATAGCATTGAATCCATAGCCAGCCCCACCCAGCCGAGAAACGCGTGAGCGCACAAACATAGGTGACGTTGGCGGCAAACAATAGCGATTTCTACACAGCGATTTCTAAATCTTGAAATAGGAAATAATTTTTAGTAACCTAAACACGAACACAAACCGATAAGGTTTAAAAAGGGGCCTGAAATGGCGCTCTTTTTTTACATTAGCGCTCAAATTGACGTTCTTTTGAAATCGACGCTTTTATCTCATCGCAACAGATATAAATGTTTTCATAGGCGAAAAAAACGCCACGCGAAGTGGCATTTTTTCTTGATTACATCGATGTTTTAGGCAATCGGATGAGGTCCGTCGTTGATGTAGAGGATGCCCAAGCAATGAGGGCCGCAATGGCAGGAAATGGTCGCGCCGGCGCGGGTTTGGTGGATGTGCTTAAAGCCCTCTTTCTCTAGTCTAGCCTGCACGGTGGCGAGGACTTCCTCGGGGGCGGTGCTATAGGTGATGAAGACTTCCTCTTTGTCGGCGTTGGGGAAAAGTTTGAGGGTATCCTCGACGTATTCCATGACGACTTTCTTCATGGGTCCGCGGTATTTGGCGCCGGAGACCATCTTGCCGTCTTTGACGAAGATCTCGGGCTTCAATCCCAAGACGTTGGCCCCTAGCATCTGTAACATCGAGCAACGGCCGCCTTTATAGAGGTAATTGACCGATTCGAGGGAGAAGGAAGCCTGGCCATAAGGGAGGCGGGCTTTGACCGCATCGACGATGGCTTTGGGCTCCTTGCCCACACGGGCAAGCTTACGGGCGTAGAGGCAATGCAGCGCGATGCCGGTGGAAAGGCTGCGGGAGTCGATGATGTCCACCTTGCCTTTGAATTCGTCTTCGTTGGAGACGTTGACCGCGTTTTGGCAAGCGGAGGAAAGCTCGCTGGAGAGGGAAAAATGGATGACGTGGTCGTATTCTTTTAATAAGGCGCGGAAATATTCCTCATATTGGAATTCGTTGACCGCGGAGGTGCGCGGAAGCTGACCGGTCTTCTTGGTGTATTCGAAGAGATCCTCGGGCTTGATCTGACCATCTAAGCCGGCTTCTTCACCCATGGTGAGGCCGAAGGGGATCGTGTGGATATCGTATTCCTTCAAAAGTTCTGGGGTTAAATCGACGGTTGTTTCTGCGGAAATGCAAATGTTCATGACATACTCCTTTAACGGGATTATTTTAATGCGAATAATCCCTATCTTCCATTATAATTCACGTGATGAAAGGGAAAGTCTGCGTCGTCATGCCGCTATACCGGAACAAGGATACCTTGCCCCGGGCTTTGGAAAGCATCTTCTCCCAGGATTATGAAGGCGACATCGAAGTCTTGTTGATGTTCGATGACCCCCATGACGGCACGAGGGAAGTGGCCTTGGAGTGCGCGAAGCGATATGAAGGCAAAGTCCGCCTCATCGAGGAAGGGGCTCCGTTTTTTCTTGGCGGGGCCAGGGCGAAAGCCATCCCCTACATCGATGGCGACTACGTCTATTCCCTCGACGCGGACGATGAGCTTTTGCCTGGGGCGTTATCGTTATTGACTAAGGTCCTCCGCGATACCGGCGCGGACATGGTCAACGCTTCTTATGTCGAGGTCAAGGGTGAGAAACGCCGCCCCTACTTCTTCGCCAAAGACGCGACCTACACGGGGGAAAGCGCGGTTGGGGCGCTTCTTCAAGACGCGAGTTTCCGTTCGTTCTTATGGGCGAAATTATTCAAGCGGGAATTGCTGGACTCTCGGCCACTCGCCATCCTTCAGGGCAAAGGCGTGATGTTTGAGGACCTAAGTTTCGTGGCTTCTTTGTTATTGGGCGCGAGGAAGGTCGTTTCCATCGCTAAGCCGGTGGTCGCCTACCATCTTGACGTCGCCACTTCTTCTTCGACCGAGGAACGTAAAGACCGCACCTTGCGCCACCTCGCCGCTTTCGCCTTGACGCGCCTTGTTCTGGAAAAGGCGAATCGCCCCAAAGCTTTACGGGCGTTCTTCGCCCATAAGCTAAGGACCTACCTCTCCTACCGTTATGATGTCTCGCGAGATAAAAAAGCCGGGGCGAGTCAAGATTATTTCGCCCAGATGAAGGCTTTGTTTGGGCGTTTATACCAAAAAGGCGCCCTCGACGTGAAGGGCACCTTGCTTGAACCACTGCTCGAAGGGGCGTTTATTTCTTGATTTTCTTGCTTGGCGCCCACTTGGCGTAGATGCGCGGATAATATTCGCGCCACAAACTGGCGACGTGCTCCTTAGAATAGAACTCGGCGATTTTGGAGGACTTCTCGCTGGCTAGCTGGTAATACTCCTTATCCTCAAAAAGCTTACGGACTTCGCGGGAGAACCCCTCGACGTCTTTTTCTTTTAAGTACCAATCGAAGAGGATGCCTTCGTATAGCTCTAAGTCGCGGAGAAGGACCGGCTTTGCGCTATTGGCGGCCTCGAGGATGGACATCGGGAACAGCTCGGAGAAGCTTGGCATGAACAACATATCCGCCATATTGAAGACGGCGTTCATCTTGTCGCGGTCGATGATGCCGATGAATTTGACGTTTTCAGGCGGGTTGTCCATGATGGCCTTGAGCTCGTTATAGCCATCGGTCATCTTGCCAAAGCTGAAGCCACCGGCCCACACGAAGGTGATGTCGGGGTTTTTCTTGGCCACCTCGATATAGTCCAGCACCCCTTTACGGGTTTGGACTTGGCCGCACCCTAAGACCACGAACGCGTCTTCCTTGACCCCATATAGGTCCCTGGTGGCCTTGATTTCCTCTTTGGGAAGCGGATGGAATTGGTCTTTGGAGACGTAATTGGGGATATAGGTGATGTTTTCCTTCTTGCAGCCAAGTTCCACCAGAGGAGGGATGAAGGAAGGGTTGACGACCACGATCTCATCGGCTTTTTTGTAGGTGGAGACGACGTATTTCTTAAAGACCTTGAAGAAGAGTTTGGGCATGCGTAAGGAACCATCTAAAGTCGAGGGGATGAAATGGACGTAGATGACGTTGACGTGATGCTTGTTCATCCTTAGCCGGAAGGTCGGGTTGACCGTATGGACATGGTGGATGAGGGCTTTGCCTTTCTGCCCGGCTTCGTAGATCTCGAAAATGTCGCTTTGCTCGCGCACTAGCGCGACTTGCTCCATATAGGCGCTGCCAACCCCCTGCCCGGAGACCGAGGTGGCGGTGGAAAGCATACGGATGCTTAGTTTTTCCATGGGCGGTACCCCTACTTCTTTTTCGCTAAGCCGCAGCTAAAGGCTTTCGCGGCGACATCGCCAAAGTGACGGTACGTGTTGTCTAACGGGGAGAAGAACGCCAAATCCATCTTCTCGACGTCGAATTGGTTCTTTTCCTTAAGGAATTCCTCGCCGACTAAGATGCGGCGCACCTTGCCTAAGACCAAATAGCCGAGTTCCTCATCCTCGACGATGTGGTGGACATCGCATTCGAAGGTGATCGGGAATTCTTCGATGACGGGGGCATTGATCTCCTCGCTTTTGCTGGCGTGGAGGTCGGTGTTGGCGAATTTCTCGGGGACTTTGTTGCCCGAGACGATGCCGACATAGTCGCAGTCGACGATGTCTTTGCAGCTAGGTAATCCCAGCGTGAAGCATTTGTTACGTTCGATGTTGGCGACGGTTTTATGGGTTTCGTCTAAGGATAAGACGAGGATATCTTGGGTCAATTGGCCTCCCCAGGCGGCATTCATCAAATCGACGCTGCCATCTTCGTTGTAGGTGGCGATCATCTGAACCATCTGGGGGCTAAGAATCGGACGGGGTGAGAAGGTATGTTTCATGGATTGTTCCTCGATAATGTTTCTTTATATATAAGGATTATAAGTCGCGGTTGGCCGCGAGGGAGATGTTACGGTAACGCTCGTCGTCGGTGATTTCCCCTTGGACGGTGATGAACTTAGGGAATTTGATGTCGCCGTCTTCGTCCCTGACGGGGACTTTGAGGATGGCTTTGTCTTTCCAGAACGGGTAAACATCGATTTCGAAATACCGATTCCGGTAGGTTAAGCAATAGCGCGTCTTTCTTATCTGCCTCATGCTGGTATCGGCTTCCATGAGGAGTTTGAGATACTCTTCTTGGGAAAGACGGCGTTCGATGTCGACTTTCTCGGGCTCTCCCCCACCGCGTTCCATTTTCTGGAAATAGATGAAATGGCCATCTTTGCCGCGTTGGCGGATGCGGAATTCCTTACCCGCGGCGGATTTGAGGTAGGTTTGGATGATTTCGACGCGGACGCAGTTGGGCATTGATTCCAAATGCAGGATATCGGGATAGTCGATGAGGAACTTCCGCTTATTCTCATAGGGAGCAGGCTCGCCAAGGAAAGAGGATATTTCCGTGATCAAACGGCGCATTTTCACCGAGAAATCCGTGGCATTATCGATGACGCGAAGGTAAGGGTGCCCTGTCCATGCGGCGATGAGGCGGTCGTCAAGTTCCCTCGCTTCTTCCACCGACTCGGTGCGGGCGGCGTTATTGGCCGTGGTATAGAATTCCTCGGCTCCTTTAGCCGCGGTGACGAGATGGAAGACGGCATCATAGCCATCGCGAAGCTCGACTTCGTTGGAACCGACGTATTTTAGGACTTCGGCGAACTCCAATTCGTTCATGTAGGCACGGTTATCCAAGGCGCCGCGGTCGCAGACAATCAGAATCTTATCTGACGTCATGGTTTTGGCGGCTTGTTCGAAAAGCTTTTCCTTTTCGATTTGCATTTTTAGCTGGACCTTTTGGTATTCGACGTTGCTGCCGCAAGTCCAAGGGGCGACGCCGCCACGGATAAACTCAGTGGCCGTCTCGCCAACGAACAAAACGGTATACCCTTTTTGGGTAAAGGCATTTTGGATCCAGCTCATCGCGGTGGTTTTGCCAGCACAGGGACCGCCCGTGATGACGATTTTCGATAATTCCATAGATAAACTCCAAGGTATGGTAGTTTGGTGTATCTAAGAAGGTATCTAGGAAGGCGCTTCTTTGTTACGCGGTATTTTAGCATAAGAATCAACGAAAATGATGGGACAAGAGAAAACAAATCAAAATGGCTTCACAAAGCCCATTCAAAAATAACGATTCGAACTTATACGGTGTATAGAAAATATTTGATATGAGTTTTAAAATCTCGTCATTTGATAAAAATATT
>JAGAHY010000152.1 GCA_017626815.1 Bacilli bacterium
CAAGGCGGTCCGCGTCATACGCTATAAAGCAAAGTCCCGCGTCGAGGCCATCTCGGAGAGCGAATTCCATCAAGGGTATGCCGTCATGTTCGACGAGCTCGTCCGCTACATCCATGGGCTTCAAAGCCAGTTTGAGGAGATACGGATCGGCAGGGAAAGCGTCGGCGCATTCCCCGATTTCGTCATCCGCGAGGCTTTAGCTAACGCTCTCGTCCACCAAGACCTCCTCGATCGCAGCGTCAACCCGATGGTTGAGCTCTTCCCGGGTTCCATCGAATTCTCCAATCCCGGAAAACTGCTCGTGGACATCTCCAGGACCATCGACACCACGCCCGTGTGCCGGAACGAGATGCTCGCCCGCAGTTTGCGGCTGCTGCGCATCAAAGAGGACCGCGACTCTGGTTTTGACCGCATCGAGGCTGGCCTATCCCTTCTCCACGTCCCTTCCGCCTTGGTGAAAACCGATGAATTTCACTCGCGCATCATCCTCACGTATCGGGACCGTTTCTCCTCCTTCACCGAAGAGGAAGCCCTGCGCACGGTATACTCCTATTGCTGTTATGGGTTCGTCAACCTCGACGAAAAGATGGGCAACGCCTATTTCCGCAAGCGCTTTGGCCTAGGCGAAAAAGACGCCCCCGTCGTCTCGAGGCTATTGAGTAAAGCCGTGATGGAAAAGCGCATCAAGCTATCCTCCGTTAGCACCGGCGTCAAAAACCGCTTCTACCTCCCCTATTGGGCGTAGTTTTTTTTCTTGCAAACTTGGGCGTGATTTTGACTAAAAACTCGAAAAACATCGATGGCATCGAGATTATTTTTTTTGCATATTTCTTGCAGCTTTCTTGCATGTTTCTTGAAATAAGCGACAATCGCCCCTATAAGCAGCGCGACGAAAAATATCCGGGAATTGCGGTAAATCCAGCGGTTTTAAACGTCTTTCGTATAGGGGACCGGCGTGGCAAATGGCTGGTCTAAGATTTCCGGATGCGCCAAGATGCGGCGGAAGATGCGCATGCTTTTGGCGTAGTAATACCCGTCCGCGATGCGTTCATCGAGGGTGAAGCCAAGATCGCAGGTCTCGGCGATTTTCACGGAGTCGTCTTTTTCAATCGATGCCGTTTTCTTCTTTTTCCCGATGAGGCAAAAGATGGAGCACGTCCCCCAATTGGTCAGATGGTGGAAACCGGCCTCCAACCCCATTGGGCCGACGTTAGACAAAACGGCGCTGCTATAAAACGGATCGGACGCGATGAAGGATTTCGGCACCTTGCCCCGCCGATCCAAGAAACGGCAGACCGCCGCCATTGCGCCAGAGACGAAGCGAGGCATCTTCATGACACGATCCATGAATTGGGTGGACGAATCGCCTTCGGTGGAATGGGTGATGCGCATCTGCTGCTCGATTTGGGCGTGGATATCGGCCATGGTGGTGTTTTCGTCGGCGTGGACGATGGCGAGCGTCTCATCCCCATCGTCGGAGAACTTCTTCTTCACGGTGAAGGAGGCGGAGACGTAATTGCGTTGGTAGATCCGGCGGTTGGCGATGAAGCGGTTTAGCTGTGGGCGCAAAACGATGAGTTTCAATAACGCCGCGGTAATGACGTGGAAATAGGTGCTGAGCATCGAAGAGCCTTCCGCGTTCTTGCGCTCAACGTAAGCAAGGACGGGGGCCATGTCGATGCGCAAGGGAAGAAACGCTTCGTTATCGCAGCGATTGGGATGGATTAACGGCGTGATGAAATGCATGGAGTCGATGTCACGGATCAAGGCCCCATCGCGTCGGTCCCCCCAACGTTTTTTCTTTTTCTTTGTCATGCCTTAGATTTTAATATCCCATCAAAAAATGTAAAAGAACATCGTCATTCGCGCGATCTCGTGTTGTCGGCGAGGTTCCATTTGGAGATCTTCCGCATCGAAAGAAGATGCGCGACCCCTAAGACGATCAAAACGAAGAATAGCCCCAAGAGGAACCAGCGGTAATCCGCGATTATGGGATAATTCGCCTCTTCGCTCGCGGCGCCTTTGAGGATTAGCTTAAGGGTTAGGTATGCCGCCGGGCAGGCGATCGCCCCGGCGATAAGGAATTCGAAGGCGCGCTGGATGGACCAGATGTTGGAGATGTCCTTCGTTCCATATCCGACGCAGCGCAAGATCGATAAAGGCTTTTTCTGGTCGATGAGCTGGTCTTGGGCGGTGATCGTCAAGGTCGCCAAAGCCATCGCGAGGGAGAAGCCGGTGATGACCCAAACGACGAAATTAATGGGGTCGTGACGCTCTTTCATATCGGCGCGGTAGGAGGACGTGTTGACCACGACCGACCCGATCTTATGCATCGAGACGTAAGACATCAACGACGCTTCGTCGGAGACGTTGACGAAATAGGTGGATACGTATCGCGGACTCAGTTCTTTGACTTTCGCCATCGAAAGGTAACCGACGAAATGCATGTGCTGCGTCGAGATGGCGGTGACTTTGATTTGCCGCGTGCCAAAGGTAATGAGGTCACCGACGCCCACGCCCAAAACCTCCGCGCTATAGGCGGGGAGGATCATCCCCTCTTCTTCGACGTAAAGCCGACCATTCGCCCCGAAATCGGGGATATATTGGAGCGATTGGCTTCCCACGTCGACCCCCACCACTTCGATGGTGGTTTTCTTTTCGCCATGGGTTGCCTCAAGCCAAGTGAAATAGCCTTGCTCGGCCTTGGTGACGCACGGTTGGGCTTGAAGGTCCTTAAGGAAAGCGTCATCTTCTTCCGCCTTGGTGCAATAGACCTGCGCGTCGTAATTCAAACGGGTTTGGGTCGTCTGACGGATGGTCGCGTCGATGGAGACCCCAAAAAGCCCCGCGATGATGATCATCGTCGTCGATGCGAGGATCGCCAAGCAAGAGACGATGGAACGCCGCGGGTTTTGGAAGGTCGCATTCGCGGCCATGCGAAGATATAGCGGCATCCGATCGATGCCTTTCTCCATGGGTTTCGGCAGTTTCCTGCGCTTGGCCTCGTTGGAGATCATCGCGTCTTTCGGCGTGATGGAGAAGATGTTATGCGCGGCGATGAGCACCGCGATTTGGGAAATGCCCGCGGCGATGAGGATGGCGATGAGCGTCGCCAGCGGATCAAGGCCAAAGGTGATCCCCGGCATGAAATAGGAGGCGCGGAATATATTAACGAGCACCGCCATGATCACCGACCCTAAACCGATGCCGAATAAGGCGGATATGCCCATGACCGCCAAGGTGCAAACCGAAAGCAAGCCAAGGACCTGACCATGGGAGACGCCTATGGAAAGCATCGTCCCGATATCGCGCGTCATGAGCTTGATGATCTGAATCAAGAACAAGGCGATGATCGCTAAACTCACCGCGAAGAAGAAGATGGGTAAGAACAGCCCCGCCGTATGGAACTGCCGATCGACGTGGGCGATGAATTGCTCGTAAAGCGAATGGGATTCGGTGATCGTTTCGAGTACATTGACCTTCCCTTTAAGGAAAGCGCTGACGCGCTCATTGACCTCTTCTTCGCCATAGCCGTTTTTCTTTTGGATCAGCAATTCGGTGAAATAATGGTCGACGCGCTCCGGATTCCCATAAACGTCGGCCATGGCTTCGAGCACGGCGGTCGGATCATAAGTGCCTTCGGGCGGAACGAAGGAATCATGGGTTTCCATGTAAGGCTTAATGATACGTTCTTCCGCCTTCTTCGCTTCGCTTCGGGCGATCATGATGTGGCCAAAGTCGCGGTTATCCGAGGCGATGAACGGGGAGGGGCGGATGTAGATGGCGGTCGCATGGTCATAGATGGCGTAGACATGGAATTTGGCGTAGGTTTCCCCAAAGCCAAGCTCGATATCATGGCCCACGGAGATGCCATTGCTTTTGGCTAAGGCGGTGGAAACGGCGACGTTGACCATGTCTTCATTCTTGGCGGCCATATCGCCAAAGCAAGGCTTGACGATGCCTTCCCTTTCGTCTTCGAAGGTGAAGATACGGGCGATGAGCGGGCGGCCGTCCCCTCGGCGAAGATAGGCGTCGAAACGTAGGCGCGTCTCGACTTTCGCGACCCCTTCCACCTCCGCTACCCCGGTGATGGCCTCGTCTTTGGACAAATCCATGTAATAGGAAACGCTCGGGGAGCCATAGTCCGACTTAAAGGCGTCGTAAGAGGATTCCAAATTGCCCAAAGCGCCGAATAGTCCCACCATCATCGCGATGGCGAGCATGCTGATGAAGGCCATGGAGAAAAACGGGCCTTTGAAGCGTTTGAGCATGGAGAACAAATAGGACCGTATCATGGCTTACCAGTCGATGTCTTTGGCCTTGCGGCGAGAGGGGTTTTCCTCATTGCGGATGATTTTCGCGTCCTTCATGGCGATGACGCGGGTCGCCATCTGGGCGATTTCCTTCGTATGGGTGACGAGCACGATGGTCTTGCCCTCGCCATGGAGTTCTTCGAGAAGTTGCAGCACCGCTTTGCCGCTGGCGGCGTCCAAGGCGCCCGTGGGTTCGTCGCAAAGCAATAAGTCGCATTCCTTGTTCAAAGCGCGCGCGATGGCGACGCGTTGCTGTTGGCCGCCGGAAAGCTGGGCGGGGAATTTGTCGAGTTTATCGCCAAGGCCGACGCGGCCAAGGATTTGGAGCGCGCGGTCCTTATGTTTCCTTGCCCCGGGGGCGATCATGACGTTTTGGAGCACGGTTAAGTCGTTAAGCAAATTGAAGAACTGGTAGACGAACCCTACCGAGTCGCGGCGATATTTGGTCAGGTCGCGCGCCTTGGCTTTGGCGAGGTCTTTGCCTTCGAAAAGAATTTCGCCTTCCTCGACGTCATCCATGCCGCCTAAGACGTTAAGCAGAGTCGACTTGCCCGAACCGGATTCGCCCAAAATGACGAGGAACTCATTCGCGTGGACTTCCACGTCGACGCCATCGAGGGCATAAGTCTTCCCTTCGCCTTCGCCATAGGACTTGACTAAGCCCGTCGCTTTGATGATCGTTTTTCCCATAACCGCCGTTCCTTTGATGACGTATTTTCTCACTTATCGCCTTCGTTATCGATCATTTTCCAATAGGAAGCGAAGTCATCGACGTAGCTTCCATAAGCCTTGTACCAACGCTTTTCCATAAAGGAGATGGGCTGATGGGGAGGGCAAGTTTCCCCTAGGCGCGTGATTTCGCTTTGCAGATGGTCGATCAGGATTTGGCGCTGCTGCGAAAGCGGCAGGTTGGGCCGATAGGCGATGGGCTTGCCCACGCGGATGAGACGTCTTTTCCGGCACACGTACATGGGATAGAAGGGTAGCGCCTCCTCCGTCTTCTTGTAATATTGGGGCCCAAGGAGCAGGAAACCATCCTGCAAAGCGTTGACGTAAGGGGAAAACGGCTTTGGGGATTCGGCGAAAATGAGCAAGCTCTTCCCTTCCGTAAGCGCGGAAACGGATTGACGGAAGGTATCGCGGCTTCTCGCGTCATGATAGACGGGGATGCCGGGCTCATGGCGGAGCAACGACACGAGCAATGGGGCGAGCAAACGCGATAACAAACGGTAAAACCACTGCATTTTGCGTGATTTTCCGATAAAAACATCATGGAAGAGATAAGAGGGCGCGGAAGATTTATCCAACGCGTTATGGATGATCCAGTCCATGTAAGGCCGATCGAAATGCAGCGTCGTCGCGGCAGGCCCATCGATGCGGGCGTGGTTGGCGACGAAAACGCCAGGTCGCGTATCGCTGGGGTCGTCATAGACAATCCGCATGTTGCGATAACGGAACCTCGCGAAGGGAAGCAATATTTTATAAATCAATGGCTTCTTCATTTCTTCGACGCTATTCCAACATTCCCTATGCCCTTGAACGAACGGGCCCATGCGAAGGCTATGCTCTACTTTGAGGGGAAAGCAAAGCATGCCCAGCCCCGAAATCAGGGGCCGGGCTTGGAGCTGATTAACGAACCGTATCGGTCCTCGCGGCGATGAAGGCGGCCATGACGGCGTCGTCGAGCCGGCAATCCATGATCTCGATGCGGAAGATGCCCACGCCCATGCGAAGGAAGTTCATGCTGTCTTCATTGAAAGGATCTTTGCCGTTGCAAGGGGTGATCTTCGCGACGAGCTTGCCGAGTTTATGGAGTTCGAAACGGGCGAAGGGGCGTTCGAGGATGAAGTATTTGATCTCATAGCCACGATTGCGGAGATAGTCCCAGCAACCGACCCCATCGATCTTGAAGTTGCTCGAGAGCACTTCGCCCACCGGGATGATCCCGCCTTCGGTGGATTGGGTCAACGTTTTCCCGACCTTGATGGTCTTGGTGAAGTTGTTGCGGACATCGGTGAATTCATAGGTATTGGCGGCGATGGGATTGAATTTCTTCAAGATGCATTCGAACCGCTTCTCCCCGTTTTGGTCCTCGACGAAATAGGATTGGTTCATCTTGCCGCCGAAATGGAAGAAGAACTTCTCGTTCTTGATGTTTTGGATATCGGGTTCGCCGGCGTGGATGCGTTGCTCGTTGGCTTTGACTTCCTCTTCGCTGAGGGGCTTCCTCTTTTTGAATTCCTTGACCGTGCGGATTAAGAACAAGAGGGCGACGAGCATCACCGCAGCGCCCGCGATGATGAAGACGATGTCCATGGTCGTGTTGGGGTTTTCGGCGCCGTTAGGGTTGATGAGGAGATAAACGCCGATGCCGGCGAATACCGCCCCGGCAATCAAAAAGATGGCCGAAGTGACGATGGCATGCGCGCTTCTGACGCCGCGGAATGCATTGTTGTTCATTTGCATAAATAGGACTCCTTTGTTTGTGCCTTATTTTACCGCGTCCAAGCCGTAGAACGCATCAGGGAGTTACATCCCATAGTAGCGCCGATAGTCCTCGTGTTTTATTCCCGGCCAAAAACCATGCCCCTAGCTTGCCAATGACACGGTTTCGTCATCGAAGGAAAGATGAGGCTTACGCTTCGTCGCGGTCGAAGTTGGTGATGGCCTTTCCCTGGCGGGCATAGAGGTCGGACTGGATGAAATTGAGCAGCATGGCGCGGGACCAGTTGTTCAAGACGGTCTGGTTCACGTAGAAGAGCGCCTTCCTTTGGTCTTTGCCGCAGCGATTCATGATAAGGCAGATATGGCCCCAGGGAATCAAGAAGATTCGCGCCGCAAGCTGTGGCGCGATTTCGGATCCGTTTTGTGCAACGGCTTGTTGCATATTCTCCAGAAAAGGAAAAAGTTCATAAAATTGGCGCATATAGTGGAGATTCCTATAAGAAAACCCCTTCGCATCCGGAAGCGATTATTTAACCAAAATCGAATGGAAACTAGGTAGATTTATTGTTCTTTATTCTGTCCTTGATCTGCAGCTCGGTTCCGTTGATATCTTTGATTCCGACGGGTATCCCATCGCCATCGACGCAATGAAAAGACGCCTCCTCGGGCTGTGTTTAAAAAGCCAACGATTTCCTTCTCGAATTCCTCGTTCAGTCTTTTCTTTGAATTCGATGGTTCCGGTTCCATTCATGTGATCCACCTCCGATATTTTTTATGATGAAGCAGGAAATGAAGCAAGAAATTGCGTGCCGAAGAAGGAAATCAAATAATGCACAAGAAAAGATATAACAAGTTGTTTATATGTGATTCCAACGTTATTATGAAATTAAGCTGATGATATTTTTATAAGATGTTGGCTTCAAATACACCTTGTTATTCTTCATTTCCTAGGCGGCTAAGTTTCTCATAGACCATCCTGTCTAGACGGGGATAGAGATCCTCGTTTTCCTTTTTCTCTAAGGGGACATGGGCAAACAAAGCTTGCCTTGGCATTGCTTCAAGGCCTTGAAGTAAGCGTTACATAAATTGGCGCTTATTTTAGCCTCAATTTCATGGGGTTTTGAGATGGCTGATTATTCTTGGGACAACCCCATCAATGTTAAGGATTTCGCATCGGGTATTCCACGGCTTAATCACGTTTTGAAAGTGCTGGTGAATGCCGACTTTCATTAGGGTTGCGCACCATTTGGAATAGGTGGCATTTGCTTGTCTATCGTTAATTGAACGGGGCCATGTGGAATGATGTGGTCAATTGTGGAATCGTGTGGAAGATTTTGCGTTTTGTAGTAAGAAATGGCGTTTTGTGGAATCGCGTAGTAATATGCTTGCAGAGGTGAACTATGCTGCTAGGACAAATCAAGAAGCACGATTACGCGCAAGAGCTTTTCCGCCGCAACGCGAGTCCCATCTACGCCTATGGGCTTGCCTTTTATAAAAACAATGTCGCGGTGAGATTCGAAAAGCTCCGCGATTAGGGGGTTAGATCAATCTAGGCCGGGGGCAAGTAGTCCCGCTTAGGCCTTAGCGTTTGCTTATGGTTCAGGTTGTGGGCCAATTCCCTTATGTTGCATCGCTAGAGACAAACGCGATCTTTTTTGCCAGACGATGGGTCTAGCGGTAACGCTTCAAAAGGATGGGCCGCCAGCATGATCCAACTTGCAAATGCATTCCGGCGCGCACCGGCGTAATATAAGAGTCGCAAAGGGAGCGATTTCCTTTGCGCGTTCAAAAGCATCAACAAGGAGAACGAAATGAAGAAAAAACTACTTATGGTTGCGCTGATGTCCGCGGCCATGGGCCTTGCTAGCTGCGGCCAGCAAGCCGCCTCAAGCCCCGAAGGATCGCATGCATCAGTCAGCGAGTCCACGAGCCAGTCCAGCGAATCCAAGGAATCCAAAGAATCCAAGGAATCCAAGGAATCCAGCGTCTCAACCGAGGCTTCTAGCGTTGCCCACGTCCACCGTTGGGGAGCGCCAACTTACACCTGGGGCGATGAGCACGCCGATTGCACCGCCAAGCGCGTCTGCCTCGATGATCCCACCCACGTCGAGGAGGAGACGGCCACCGCGGATGTCCAAACCGATCCTGCCACCTGCACGGAAGACGGGACGGCGACTTACACCGTCACCTTCGAGAACGAGGCCTTCGAAGAGCAGACCTTCGTCGATACTCTCTCCGCGACGGACCATGATTGGGGCGATCCGGAATACACTTGGAACGACGACTATAGCGAGTGCACCGCGACCAGAACCTGCCTAAACGATTCGGAGCACATCGAAACCGAAACCGTCAAATCGACGTATGAGACGGCCGGGCATGGCGATCCGACCGAGGAACAAGGGGCCTTTGTCAACTTCATCGCCACATTCGAAAACGAAGCCTTTGAACAGCAGATCGAACTCGAATACCTCGATTGCCTGCCGGCAATGAGCAAACTGTTCTTCTCTCTTAACGAAGATGAAGAATCCTACTCTGTCAGCATGAACGACAGTAACATCTCCGGATGCGTGAGGATCCCCAAAGAGGTGAACGATCTTCCCGTCACTGCAATCGAAAGTTCCGGTTTCTTCGGCACCTCGATCACAAGGGTCATCATTCCTTCTACCGTCGTTTCGATTGGAACCTCGGCCTTTGGGGCATGCACCGCGCTAGAGAAAGTCGATTTCGAAGGGGAAGCCTCGGGCTTCACCTTGGGCCAAGGCGCGTTTGAGAATTGCAGCAAAATCGAAAGAATCTATTTGCCTCAGTCCATCACCGAAATCCCTTATCGCGCCTTCAAAAACTGCTCAAAACTCGACTATGTCGATTTCGTGAGCCTTCTGAAACAAGTCACGGTCATCGGCGAAGAGGCTTATCAAGATTGCGGAAGCCTTAAAACCGTGGTCTTATCCACGACCCTAACGGAAATCAAGAGTCGGGCTTTCGATGGTTGCTACCAAATCGAGCCATTCTTCTGGGGGTATGCCGATGACTGGGCAAAGCTCGTCATTGGCGAGGGCGCCTTCCCCGATACGATCGCTGGAGTCGATTCTTGGGAAGGGACACTCCCTCTTTAATTGCCCTAGGCACCTTAAACCTAGCTTTCGTAAACGCCTGTGCCTGAACTTTGGGCGCAGGCGTTTTGTTGTTCTATTTCATGCGTCTAAAAGAGAATTCAGTTTGCGAACAAAATGGTGTTATCGACGTGTGCCTTTATGACTTGCCTATCCGATTTGAGTTTAGGGATTTTATATGATTAATCCTCTGTAATGTCGAATTATCGTAGGATGAGTGTGAGCCAAGCTTTGCGCAAAATATCTCATTTCGTTCGATGCCGTCGAATGGATCCGAAAAGAGTGAAGCGTGATGCGGGTACAAGGTCAGCCGAAATATGCGCGTAGCGGCAAATTAGTTCCAGGATATCGAGAGGCGCTTGCCGCTCCTTGCGCAGTCCGTCAGATAGAGGTTGATGAGCGTTTGATACGGTATGCCGGTATCCTTCGCCTGCTCCTTGAAATAGGCGATTGCGTCCTCGGAGAGCTTAATCGTCACCTGTTTCTTGAGTTGCTTGGTATAGGGGTTCTTCTTCCCTTTGCTGAAATCGTATTCTTCCCTCATGTTTCTTTCCTCACCTTCTGTAATGACTCGCTTCGTTCCTCGTGGCTTTTCTGGCCGAGATGATCGCAATGACGCCCTCGTTGTCCCTGTAGCAATGGCAGACGACCAGGATCCTCGCGTTGGCGCTCTAGCCAA
>JAGAHY010000153.1 GCA_017626815.1 Bacilli bacterium
GGGTTACCGCGGTATGTGGCTTCGCCGACAATAAATTCAATGATGGCTTCCTCGCGGGCAAACACAAAGAAACCGTACCTTTATGCCAAGTGGAACAATTCATCTTCGGCTGTAATGTTTCCTACATCGGCAGGGTAAGCGGCAATATCAAAGCCTTCTATTTCGCGGACGTGAATCCTTATTACACGGTCAAGGATAACGTCTTATTCACGGCCGACCTTAGCATTTTAATCCAATACCCAAATTTAAAGGTGGGGGAACATTACATCGTTCCCGACCAAACCCGTTGTCTCTCCGCGAGCGCCTTTTTAGGCGCGAAGATCTCCTCCATCTACCTTGGCGATAACCTGGAAGGCTTCTCTGAGGTCAGCTGGGGCAGTGGCCACCTTTATCCGAAACAAGGCATCGCCATTATCAATGTGCTTGACGGCGATATCTTGAGGCTTTCTGGACTTGGTTATATCGACAGGCTTTATTTTGAAGTCTCCGAAGACAACACGACCGTCTTCGCTTACGAAGGTTCCCTTTATTCTTATCAAGACGAGGCCGGACGATATACGCTTTTGCAAGCCTATGTCCCCGTAGACGAATATACGTTAGAGCTTATCGAAGGCACGACAGGGGTCATCGAAGGTGCCTACCAAGATACCTTTGTCCAGTTGGTCATTCCCTCCACCGTCACGGATTTCTCGACGGTCATTGGCTATCTGCCAACCTTAAAAGAGATCGTGGACCATACCAACGCAGACGCTGCTTCCTATGTGGCGAATTATTGTTCCGAGAGTATGTTCCATGTGATTACCGATGCGAAGGATTCTACCTTGCGCGACATCAACGGCTATATGCTGATGGGCGTGGGGGATGATGTCGTCTTCATCACGGACGTAGAAAAGCGTGTTGATGTCGTGCTTCCCGACGAAGTTACCTTGCTTCCATCACGCGCCTTTGTGGATTCCCACATGCGCAGTCTCTATATTGGGGCGAACGTAGAAAAGGTGGAATATCTGGCGGTTTTCCGCTGCGAAGACCTGCTTTCCGTCACTTTCGCGGGCACTCCGGAATATAGTCCCTTCGTCGAGTGCCCCAAATTAAGTCTTCTCTATGGGGACGTCGGCTACTTTAGCAGCAACTACATTTGGTCCTCAAACCGCCGGAATTTCTTCTTTGAACCCGTCGATTCCACGTTACGGATTGAAGAGAAGGACGGCTCTTGGTACTTGGAGCGTGAAAGCCGTACCTATTTATTGGATTACGAAGGCACTTCCTATGACTACGTGATCCCTTCCTTTGTCAGCGATATCGGCGACTATGCCTTCATGGGCGAGAGTTTCCACAGCGTTACGTTCTCGGAGAATATCCTTTCCATGGGTATCAAGTGTTTTGAAGGGGCTACGGTGGATCAGGTCTTATGGCCAGGCACGATTTCTTGTTCTTCTTGGTCTTTTGCAGATTGTGACGGGCTAGAAGAGGCTTATATGCCTCAAGCCACCCTGATTCCTGCTAACGCCTTCGCTTGGTGCTCGAAGCTAAGTAAAGTCACGTTCGCTTCCATTGTCTACATTCGCGATTCGGCATTTCTAGGATGCACTTCCCTGACAAACTTAGACTTCGGAACGCAGCTTAAAGTCATTGAGGGTTATGCGTTCCAAGGGACTGGTCTTGAACAGGTTTATCTGCCCGATTCCTTAGAATCATTGGGCTCTTATGCCTTTGCATTCTGCACCGATTTGGCCTCCATCCGCATTCCTTCCTCGGTTCTTGAATTCAATGAGACCGTTTTATCGGGCAATTTGGCATTAAAGAATATCATCTTGCCAGCTGATCATCCCGCTTTAAGTTTCGATGATGGTGTTTTGTATAACCGTGATAAAACCGCTTTATTGGTCTATCTTTCCAGCAAGGAGGACGCAGAGTATATCATGCCTTCTTCCGTGACTAGTATTTCCTATGCGGCTATTAGAGGCAATCCCTATCTAAAAACCCTACAATTCTCGGATAATATCGAAGTCTTGGAGGGCGATGAAGTTTCTTCTTGCCCGTCTTTATCCAAGGTCTATTTGCCCGAGAACTTACGCCGGTTTGGTGAGAAAAACCAATCGCCAGCGTTTGAAGGATGCGATAGCCTCCAGTATTACCGTTATGAAGATGGGAATTACCTCGGCAGCAGAAGTAACCCCATCATGGCTTTGATCAAGAACGTGAATATGAACGCGGAGGAATTCACCGTTCCTGAAGGCTGTCGTTTCATCGCTCAGCGTGGCTTTGATTATTCCGGCTATGGTGGCTTGACGAATTTGAAAACGCTTAACCTCCCGTCAACGTTATGGGGTATCGGATGTTATGGTTTGTGCGGATGCAAGAACTTAACCGACCTCACCTTGCCTGAAGGCTTCCTTTATATCGGCGATTATGCCTTCAACGGTTGCGATGGCTTGGTGACCTTATCGGTTCCTGAGTCCATCGAATCCCTAGATATTTCCACGATCATGGGGCTTCCAAACCTCCAAAAAACCCAGGAGAGTGGCTTCACCTATATCGGCAATGCGAATAATCCGTATGTCATCATGCTCGCTCAGGACGCTGCCGATAAGAGCGTTGGTTATGTCGCGGAAGGCTGCGTCTATCTCTATGGCTATGGCTTAGACTATTCGGTGGAGGCCATCTATTTGCCGACGAGTCTAGTCACCTTGACCCATACTCGTTTCCCAGGGCGTTTCTACTTCGGTGGTAGCAAAGCACAGTGGGAGGCTATTGGCTGCCCCTTCGCCGATGCCTACCATCCCGCTTTCTATAGCGAAACCGAACCAACTTCGACCGAAAGCCTCTACTGGCATTACGACGCGGAATCTAAGCCCGTTCTCTGGAACGAATAAGACGCGTTTCTGAATCTTGAAAGCCCATGGTATGCCCTATGACATGCGTGGGCTTTTAAACTAAATACGTCTTTGCCCAACCCTTTTTGTGACGGGTTTGTGACGGCCCGTCCTTTATAATAAGCATATCCATTAAGAATAAATTCGGATTTGGGCTGCAAAACCCTGACCAATTCGGGATAATTCTTGAATCAAGGGAGGCTACAACGATGAAGTATTACGAAATGAACGATGTCTATAACTATGTGGTTGAAGACCTTAGGCCCGAAGAAAGTCATAGCTATACCCGTTATCGTCAGGCCATGGACCGTCTCCTTCAAGCCTTGAAGCCTTATTTTGATCCCGACGCCCAAGGCAACTACAAAGCCATAGACGAAGAAGATTATCAAAAGATTTCCGATTTGTTTGATGAAGCGACCTCCGCGAGTAATGACTTCATCCATTCCTATGACAACATCATCGAGCCGGAGAATAAATATGCCCCGCCGATTAAAGATGTGGCCGTTAACCTTAATGACGAGTTCCTGTCCAAGGCCTATGTCGAATTCAAAGCCATCAAACCCGATCCTCATTTCTCCCTGAAGGAGCAGATGGACCATTTCCGTTATACCAGCGTCCAGACGACCTCGGACCAGTTCCAAGTCCTTTCGGGTAACCAATCTTCCCGTACGAAGATGAGCGTCCAGCTTAACGGCGAGAAAGTAGAAGGGGTATTCACGCCCATCACCATGTTCGATGGCAAAAGCAAAGTCGCCGAAATCATGCCGCGCATGATTGAGAAGTATCCGAAATATAAGTCGTTCTTCAATAGTCTCGACTTGGATAACTTCTATAACGTCAGCGTCCCAAACTGTAACTTTAACCTATTCTTTGATAAAAACGGAAACACGCTTTCTGGCGAAGAAGCCGAGCAGGCGGTCACTCAGTATGTCTATAATCTCCGCCCTGGACAAAAGACCCTCGATCTCGGCTGGAAGTATTTCGCTGATCCCGGCTTTTATACCGCATGCATGGATTTTGCCGCGGAGATCGACAAAGTGCGCATTCCCATTGTCATCAACCGCGACACCGTTGGCATCAAAGACGGCGACCGCGTCGATTCCCGCAATAGCGCCATGTCGGCCGTGGCTAACCTCATCGGCTGTCCGAACATCATCGCCGCTTCCCGGCCCTTAGTCATCTATGATGAAAAGACCCATCAATACCAAGAAGGGACGTTTATGGAATTCGCCAAGGGCAAAGACATTAATGCCCTCGACGCCGTCGATGAACTCCGTTTCATTAGCCCTATACAATATGAAAGCGCCTCGGTGAAAGAGCA
>JAGAHY010000154.1 GCA_017626815.1 Bacilli bacterium
ATGGGCATTAGGCCTTTCCATGGCGGTAGCGGGAATAGGGGCAGCCGTAGGGGCGTCTTATACCGCAAACGAAGATGCCATGATTGTCAAAGCAGAAGACAATGACATCAGCGTATCTGAGACTACAACAGGAACAGATTTTGAAAGCACTTTGTTTGATGTTTCTAGCGGAGGAGCAACAAATTCAAAATACTACAAATTAGGAAGTGCATCTTTTACATCTAAATCGACATATCGCATAGATAGTGTTAAAACCATTTCCTATTCAATTACTGCTAGAAAGTTTGGGGGTCCAGATGCTAGCCAAGCGGTGATAAGCCTTAGTTTGGTTAACGGGTCGACTACCGTAGCTACTGCCTCTTTTTCACCAAGTAATACAGATTTAAATGCATATAATGGATATTTTAACGTTACGGGCGATACTGATGGGGTTAAATTCGTCATCCAAGGAAACGGCACAAGCGGCGGCGGCAAAGGAGTAGGAATTTCTGCTATTTCTTTTACTGCAACTTCACTTCCTGAAGAGACGAAAACACTTTCTAGCATTGCCGTCACGGATAACGGTGGCAAAACATGGTATGCAGGACAAAGTGTTTCGAACACGGACTTAAAAGTTGTTGCTACTTATGATGATGATTCTACCGTTCAGATTACCGATGGGACTGGCGTAACAATTACCGGTGGAAACCCATTGGTAGAAGGCAAAAACACTATTTCGGTTAGTTACAACGATGGGACAACTACGAAAGGTGGTAGCGTTTCCATTGATGCCGCAGCGGCCAGAACTCTGTCTAGTATCGCAGTAAGCGGACAAACTACTTCCTTTAACAAAGGTGATGAGTTTGTATTTGGCGGTACCGTTACCGCTACGTATGACAATTCGGATACGGAAAATGTGACGGCTTTAGCTTCTTTCAGCGGATATAATTTGGCCACTTTAGGTAACCAAACCGTGACCGTCTCTTACACTGAAGGCGCTGTTACAAAGACAACTACATATCAAATTACGGTTAATTCCAGGCCGGGTAGCGCTGAGTCTCCCTATACAGTCGCTCAAGCTAAGGCGGCTATTGATGCGGACTCTGGCATAACTGGAGTTTACGCAACGGGTATTGTTTCTACTGGTGGTTCAAATTTAAGCAGCGGGGCGTTGAATTACTATATTTCTGAAGATGGCACAACCACGACTCAACTTGAAGCCTATAAAGGTAAGGGAGTTGGCGGCGCTAGCTTCTCTGCAACGAGTGATATTGTTGTTGGCCAAAAAGTTACAATTACAGGCAACTTAAAAAAATACAATTCCACGTATGAATTCGACAGCAATAATCAATTGGTTTCAAAATATAACGTTGAATCTGTTGTTATTAAAACTGCTCCAACGGTAACCGAATATGACGCGGGCGAACCTTTTGCTCCTGCCGGTTTGGCCCTGACGGTTACGTGGGAAGACGGTTCGTCGAAAGATTATTCTTACACAGATTATCCAAGCCTTATTAGTTATCCAGAGGGAGCTTTATCGGCTAATGACGAATCGATTGCAATCAGTATTTTTGGCGAAAGCGTTAACCAAGCAATTACCGTTAACCCAGTTCCTGCCGTTACTAGCGTCAGCGTTGCCCCGACTGAAATAGAGTTAGACATTGGGGAAACTCAGCAATTAGTTCCAACGGTTACGGTTGAAGCGGGAGCAGCTCAAACGGTTTCTTATGGGACAAGCGATGCAAGCGTTGCATCCGTTTCTAGCACCGGTTTAATCACCGCCCTGAAAAGAGGCACTGCAACAATTACTGTCACATCTACTGTGGACGATACGAAATCCGCCACATGTGAAGTTACGGTCATTGACCCCGATTTAGAAAGTTTTGATTGGGATTTGACAACGAATAGCTATGCAAGCGCAAGCGAGAGCGAAGTCGTTTGGAACAACTCCAATGCTGGCATGACGTTAGAAAAACTTTCTTCCGCCCAAAATGCAAATAACTATATTCCAACCGCAAATAGCTCAACTAGGTTTTATAACGGTCAAAGACTGACAATTGCCCCAGTTTCTGGCGTGAAAATCGATTACATTGAATTCACTGCTACGACTGCAGCATACGCAAATGCGCTGGCAAATACATCCACGTGGACAAACGGTACTGCCACAGTGGACGATAAAAAAGTCACCGTCGAAGCCACGAATGGCGCTAATTCGCTAATTTGCGCAGTCAAAGCAACGTCAGGCATATCTTCAGTTCAGGTCTATTATAAAATCGCGACCTTAACTGATGTTACTGTTAGCGGCGTACCTACTCATGCGACTCAGTATGCGGGTATCGCTTTCGATCCTGCCGGACTGATCTTTACGGCGAACTACTCTGACGGTTCAAACGTTGTTCTTGATGGAGAAAACGATATTGAGTGGAACGCTTTAGTTGTTGGGCAAAATCCGACTGGTATTTATGCTGGGCAAAGTGTAACCGTAACCTCTGTAACCGTCTTAGTCAATTCACTAGTGTCTATTGCTATTTCTGGTGACTTATCAAACGACACCTTTGCTCTCGGCGGCTCTTGGGATCCAGCGGGATTGGCTGTTACTGCGACCTATGATGTTGGCTCTGCAGACGTGACTGATGATGTAGAATGGTCATATAGCCCCGCCGCGCCCAATAGTACTTCAATTGAATCGGTTACAATAACGGCAACTTACAACGGCGAAACACATTCTAAGGTATGTAGCGTTACTGTCGTTGAGAGCTATACGAAAGTCACCAGCGAAAATAACTTGTATGCTGGCATGAAAGTGGTACTGGGATATGGCAGTGAAAAAGCTGCTGGCGCCCTCAACTCTTCTTATCTGACTTCGGTGGATGCAAGTATTAATGGCAATTCGTTGATTTCGGCTGAAGCGGTTGAATTTACCATTGGCGGTACCGTTGGTGCTTGGACGTTGACGAGCGAAGAGGGCACTTTGCAAACAACGGCTGCAAAAACGGTCAACTATAACAATGGCGGAACAAATACTTGGGACATTACTTTTTCAGGTGAAGACGTTCTAATTGCTGATACTTCCGACTATGGAACAATGAAATATAACACTAGTTCCCCAAGGTTTACTACGTACGCTAGTGGCCAAGCTGCAATTCAACTTTATGCAGCCGCACCAGAAAACAATATTTATTCTTTCATTTCGAATTATATGAGAATGGGAGATGTTGACTTGAAGGGCGACGGTTCTGGTGCTTGCACAAGCAATGGTTACTATTCGGCTGCAAAAGCTGCATTTAATAACAATGAAGTTTTATCGGCTCAAGAAAGAGCTGCATTCTTCAATGAATCAAATACTCAATACGCTGCTGCTCGGTTAAGACTTATTGCATGGGCTGTCGCCAATGGCGACAAGATCAGCGACAGTGACATGTCGCTTGTGGCAAAAGCTAACACTGTCTTCCGCGGAACTGATGCAACTGCGGCTGGCGGTAATAACGGAATCATCTGCGCGGCAATTATTGTAGCAACTGGCATAGTGGCTGTTGGCGGATTTGCCTTCATCCGCCGCAAGAAGGAAGACAGGTAATCAACCCTAATTCTTAAAACAACCAAGGCCTCCCGGGGATTCCTAGGAGGCCTTATTTGAAGGAAGAAGCGATGCCAAACGTTCCAAGGAAAGTGGTGCAGTGCGACAGGGCCGGTAATGACCTGCGCGAGTTTAACTCCGCCAAGGAGGCGGCGCTTTCACTTGGCTTTGCTTTACCTAACGCCATCAACAAGGCCATAAGGCACGGCAACTGTGCCTTTGGCTACCGATGGAGATACGCCGACATGCCGCTATATATCAAGCCCGAAGGAACCCCTGGGAAGAGAAGGAAGATCGTCGCCATCGCCAAGGATGGTACGGAGACTATTTTCTCTAGCCTATCCGAGACCTCCAGGAAACTGGGGGTCGGGCTTACCGCCATCGAAAGCGCATTATTAATGGGCTGCGAGGCCAAAGGCTACCATTTCCGTTACGAGGGTGAGACGCTGGCAAAATCCTATAAGCACGAGAGACACAAAAGAAAGGTCGTCGCCATCAATGACGAGGGAAAGATCGTCGCCGAGTATTCCTGCGCCATGGAATGCGCAAACTCACGTGGCGTGATCAAGGCGGCCGTCTATCGTTGCCTTAAGGAAAAGGATTCCAAGGCAAAGTGCAAGGGCCATAGGCTCAGGTATAAGGATGAGTATTCACCCGATGGGCAATCCAATAAGCGAATATAGGTACATTCCAGCCTCCAAGACCTCTGTTGGCCCTGGAGGCGGTTTTCTTTGGCCCCTAGGGGCAATGAGACTGCCGGGCAATCTAATTGCTGACGATGAATGACAACTTGTTCCCCTCCTCAGCCGCCCAAGAGCAAATAGGTTTTTGATGCCATCGTGTCAGGAACTTTTGTCTTGCGAAAAGCAGCGGTGGCGCGGGCTTTTCATTGTTTTGGGCATTAGGCTCGAACCGCCGACCATACCTTTTGATCGGGTTTAACGTGGAATTGGCCCTAAAAGGGCATTCACCCGCACCGCGGATAACGCTCACGCGCATCGCGGACAATCCCCACTCACACACGGATAAAGGGCACTCGCACACGCTTTGGCCTCACTCACATCACGAAAGAAGCGTCACTCGCATCGCGGCACTTGGGTGATGGCGACATTCTCTTCCACGCGAGAGTGTCGTTTTTCCGCTTCCTAAACGCCTCTGTTGAAAAAGGTTATTGAGAATGCTTGAGAAGTGGGACTACTTGAATCCGCGAATGCCTTATGTATAATTTTAGTGGGCACGGGAGATAAAAATTCCGGGGTCCATCACAGGGCCGGAAATGTTCCGGCATTTCTTTTTACCTATGGCGAAAAAGGGCGTTTTGAAACTGTTCATAGACGAATTATGGGAAGATTCTCATAATTCGTCGAGGAAGTTTGCGATCTGGTCTTTTTCGTCGGGGACGAGATGAGAGTAGGTCTCGAGTACGACTGACTCGGTGTCACCGACCCATCTGGCGACCGTTCGGTAACTCATCCCTTTGGACAACAACCATGACACGCAGGAATGGCGGAACCCGTGGATCTTGATGTGCGGCAAACCTGCCTTCTTCGAGCACTTGATGACGATTCGGCGTATCTCGCTGTAGCCCATCGTGGTGAAGACGTCTTTTCGGTTTCTTGCCTTTGTACGGAAGCAAAAGGGGCTTTCCCTCGGCAACGTGTCGAGGAACGGCTTTGTCCTCACCCGCTTGTTTTGAGGGCGTTTTTGCCTATAATGTAGGCGGGCACGAAAGATAACGCTTCCGGGGTCCATCGAAGTGCGGGAGTATTCCCGCTTTTTTCTTATGAAAAGCAGCGGTGGCGCGGGATTTTCTGCTGTTTTGGGCATTTCGGCTCTATCGCTGACCCATCATTCGCTTTTGCTCGGACGTCGGGCCATAACGCTCTTTTTTCCTATCGAAAACCGAATTCTATAAAAACAATTCTCCGCGCTTTATCTTTGAATTTCGCGTTATAAACCGCGGAGAATTATTTTCATAAGGAAACGTCCGCACCTCAGGGAGCTAAGCGGTTCTCGGGGAGACATCTAGGGGGACAAAAGAGTGTTTTTGGCGCCAACCATAATCGTCCCCTATAAATTGCCGTGAACGTACTTTTTTCTTGTTCATTTTATCCGTTGGTTACCGCGTTAATTCCAAAGCGGCATCGCCTTCCGCCGCTTTGGGGGAATCGAACGAAAGTGCGTGGGGCGGTCATTTGTGGTTTTTCAGGTAATCCTTGAGGAGAAAGGAAAGGAAATAGGGAAACGTCTTTATCGTTCCGGAATCGCCGATGTTGGTGTCACCGAGCTTGATGCCCCAGGAGACGTCGGGGTATTTGTCGCCTTCGATTAAGGCTTTAAGGGACTTGCTGTGGCCATTTCGCGATTTCGCTTCGACCGGGATGAGATTATGGGCGTCCCGCACGAAGAAATCCTCCTCTAAGGTTCCGTCCTCCCTTTTGTAGAAAAAGAGCTCGAGGCCTTGTTTGGCGAAAGAATCCGCAATCATGTTCTCGGTGACGGCGCCCCGATAAACGCCTAGGTTTTTGTTCGCCCTCAGATCCTCCTGCGTCTCCTCGTCAAGGGAGGCGATGAGCAATCCGGTGTCGGAGAGGTAAAGCCGGAAATTGTCGGGTTGGTAGTTGCCTTTAAGCGGCAATTCTGGGAAGTTCAGATTATACGAAATCAAAACGATTCCGGAGTCCTTGAGCCATTCCTTGACGCCTTCGTACTCGCGCGCTCTAGCGCCATGAGCGACCTTGGTGAGCTGGAACTTGGGGTTGTCTTTGCCGAGTTGGACGGGGATTCGGTCATAGACGGCCTCGATTTTCGCCTTATCGAGCCCGCCGGCGTATTGCTTCATGTCATCGCGGTAGTCGAGTATGATTTGGCGTTGGGTGCTTAGAGAACCACTGAACGTGCCGGTGGCTATGAAATCCTTCACCACCGCGGGCATACCCCCCAAGACCGAGAAGTCGAAGAAGTGTGAGCGCAGCGCGCTAAAGAGCGACTCGGAAAGGGGGATGCCTTCGACCATGGATTTCAAAAGTTCGCTCCGAAGCGACTTCGGATAGCCTTTGGCCCAGAGGAATTCCTCAAAGTCGAGCCCGTGCATCGTGACGTCCTCTTTGTAGCCTACCGCGATGGATGAGATGGCTTCGTAATTGATACCAAGCAGGGATCCGGAGCAAATCAGGTCGTAATCCCCTTTCTCGCAGAAGGACTTCAGCGCTGTGCATACCTGCGGACATGCCTGTATCTCATCGAATAAGATCAGCGTCTTGCCAGGCACGAACACCTTGCTCGGGTCGATGGCGGTGATTTCCTTGATGACCGACTCCTGCGTATTGGAACGGGTGTCGTGGGGAATTGGGTTCTTCGGGTCGGGTACGATGGTACGGTATTGCGGCTGCAGTTTGAAATCGATTTCTACGAAGTGTTCGTAATACTTCGCCAGGTGGCGGACGCAATCCGTCTTGCCTATTTGTCTGGCACCCTTGATGATCAGGGGTTTCCGGTTTTTCTTTGCCTTCCAATTCAGGAGAAAGGCATCCATCTTTCGTTCTAATCTGATTTCCATGGCCATATTCTAAACTCAAATTGAGCGAAAAAATAGATGAATATCACATTTTTAGAGCCAAATAATTAAAAGAAATCACATAAATAATAGAGCAGCGCCCGCATCGCGCTTCGTTCTTTTTAGATTATTTCGATGATATCGAAAGAAATGAGATATTTTGCGCAAAGCTTGGCTTACACTCGGCCTACGAAAATTCGACATTTTTTTGGAGCCTACTTTGCGGGTTGAACAGTTTGGTTCAAGGCCAATATCTCATTCCGTGGCCGGATAAGATTTATTTTGCTATCGATCTGCCTAACGCAAGTGCGACTTCGACAGCGCTGACCTGGCGCCTTCTTTCCCTCTCCCCTCCTAGGTCGCCGGGGATCCAGGATTCTCCGAGGATGTCGCCGGCGAAGAAGGTGTAGAACTCTACCCCGAGATGGTCCGCGATGGCCTCGAGGCCGCTGGACTCCATCTCGACGGACAAAACGCCGTCGCCTTTCATTCTTTCCCATTTGGCGATGGTTTCGTTATAGAAGGCGTCCGTGGTCCAATTCTTTCCGATGGCGATGGGCACGCCGAGGGACCTTAGGAAGGATTCGACATGGGTGTGGTTCTTGATTGGCATGTATTCTGAGGGCGGGGCGTAGTGGTAGCTGTAGCCTTCCTCGCGGTAGGATTCCGTCGGGACGATGTAATGGCCCCTGAGTGATTTATCGAGGACGCCGCAGGAGCCGAAGTAGATGAATTTGGTCGCTCCCGAAATGTAGGCGACTTCCTGCAATAGGCCCCCAGCCATGGAGGAGCCGATCAGCGACATGAAGAAAAGCACCTTGAAATCCGGAAGGTAATAGATGGTCGATGGGCCATTCCCGGTAGCCATGAACTCGTGGTAGGTCTCGTGGCGGTATGTGGACAGCACATAGTCGAGGGCCTTCTTGGTGAAGCAGGCGACGGCGACGTCGGCGATTTTCCTTTCCTTTTTATAAAGCTTATCGGGCGAGATGATCGGGATTCCGCCCTCTTCGTATGCGTTTAGTATCGACATTATCGATTCCCTCCGTTGATTTTGCCCTCGATTTCCGTCAAGACACAAAGAATCTCTTCAAAACTCGGTGCCCTTTTGTCGAAAATCATCTTCCCCATCTCCGCGTAGTCTTTGCGCAAGCCATCGATCTGGCTCTCGTTTGGATAGAGACGGAAGCTGCCGGGCTTTGCCTCGTTGAATTTCGCCCAGGCGCGGTTGTAGAACGCCTCGGTGAATGTTCGGACCTCCTCCATCAAGCTGAGGTTCGCCAATGTCTTTTCGCCGATGGGGCTTCGGTAGATTTTGGCGACGTCGTAGTAATGCCTCGAATAGCGACGCGGCATCGGTCCCGTTTCGCGGTGCGCCTCCTGATGGAGGATCATCGCCTTTTCCCAGAAGGTCCGTTCCGGGGAGAGCACGCGCACGGTTCTTTCCTTTCCGTCGTCCAGCGCGGGAAGGGCTTCGAAAAGAAGCGGCTTGACATTCCTGGTCTCCGAAGGCAGCAATGCCGAGAGGGAGCTCATCTCGAATTTGAGCCTCGGTAGGAGATAGTGATCGCCATAGGAGGCGGGATAGCCGACGTAAAAGGCGAGGTCCTCCTTGACGAGCTCGAAGGACAGCTGTGCCCCCAATTCCCTCTCGCAGTCCCTTTTCATCGCAGGAATCAATTCGTTTTCGAGGAAGCCCATCGCCCTCTCGTTGGCCTCTTTGGCGAAAAGCTCCCTTTTGTTACGGCTTGTCCCCTTCAGAAGAAGCGGCGACAGGTCCATTCCGATCGCCTTAGCGGAGATAACGATGTCGAGGTCTTCCGAAAAACGGTCGATTAGGCCATAGCATTTCGAGAGGCTGGTCCCGCCTTTGAACTCGAATTCGCCTTTATGGGGGCAGCGGGAAAAGAGGTAGTCGAGGAAGTAGGTGACCCAAAGGTCCTTCTCAACGATGGCTTCGCCTAGCCCTAGGTTCCTCGCCGCCGCGGCGATGAGCCCGGCGCGTTCGTATGCGCTTAGTCTCATGATCCTTTCCATTGTTTCTCCTCCTGTACCCGCATCGCGGTGTCATAAATCCATTCCGGGGCGGACTTGGCCTCGTTTAGTATTTGGTTTATTTCGCCTTCTCCAAACGACTTGGCGAGCGCTTTGATCGTCGCATCATCGACGTTTTCCCTCCCCAAGGCCTTCATCGCCTCCACGAAGAGCGCCGTCTTATGCGACATCCCTTTGATGAAGCGGGTGCTCTTGTGGCGGAAATGGAGCGGGATCCCGTCGATGAGGTAGTCGCGGTAGGGCCCATCGCTACTATCGCTGTACTCGGATGGGACCTGCGTCGAAAGGCCAAGCGCGTTGAGTGCGGTCTCGCCGCTAGGGACGATGCTCCAGCGATGGAGCGAGGCGATCTTCCGGGCGATCTCATGCACGGAAGGCGGGACTTCGATTCCCAAGACCGTCTTAGGCCGATAGTAGATCCCGTCGATGGCGCGCC
>JAGAHY010000017.1 GCA_017626815.1 Bacilli bacterium
GTTGACCCGCGGTGGCCTTCTCTTCCGTGATGACAACGAAGACCCTATTACTCTTTTGACCATCTGCCGTTACCCTGGCATCAGCAAAGGGGGTGACGAAATCCTCAATAGGCAAAACATCAATGGCCCGATTACGCGCAATATCCGCCAAGCCGTCTCCGCCATCTTGGAAATGACGGGGGAGGGGATACGTAAAACAAATGAAGGAGAAGAAGACTTTGTCTGTTATCCCCGTCGCGCCTTAGTTGAAGGCATCGCTAACGCCTACGCTCACCGTAATTATTTTCGTTCTGGAGCGAAAATACAGGTCGACATATTCGTTGACCGTCTGGAGATTACTTCGCCAGGTTCAATGGTCGGCGGAGCCAACTTCGTCCATGAAAAGAACCTTTCCGCAATCATTCCCGACCACCGTAACGCCTTCATTGTGCGGGTGCTTACTTTGGTTGGGCTAACGCAGGCGGAAGGAACGGGTTTTGACAAAATCAGCGAGCTCTATCTTCCCTATGACGAACCACACAAGCCTTTTTTAGATTCAAACGAAGAATCAACCACGCTCGTTTTGCCGAATACCCAATACGCGAAAGGCGTCGTCGGGGAGGATAACCTTTTCCCTGATGTCTTCATCGAAGGAGGGGAGGACCTGGATGCGAAATCCCGAAAAATCCTCTCATTCTGTTACCTAAAGCCACGCACCGTGAAGGAGATTGCCGATGCGCTTGGCGTCAGCGCCTCCTCTTATTTGCGCGATCAGGTTGTGCGCAGACTTATTCAGCAAGGGTTTTTGCTGCTTACCAATGCCTCACCCCTTTCGGTGGCGTCTGATCGCACTAAGGTACGCATCGTTTAATCCGTGGTAACTTCTAATCCATAGAAGCGTTACTTCCAAATTTCCGTTTTTCGAGTTTTCAAAAATAGAAGTAGGGGTCGCAGATGACCCTTCAAGCATCGCTAATGGTTTGCCCATCTCTGGCATTTGATTACTCCGTTGTCCTTTAGGATGATGATCAAACCAAGTGAACCTTTGGGGTGGCTTTATGCGTCCTAGAACGTGCGAGAGGCATCTAAATAACGATTTAGCGGTAAACGAAAAGGATAATAGCCTCAAAAGGAATCTAACCAAAAAAAGCGCCTGTTTTGCCGTGAAAAACGGGGAGCAGGCGCCAAATATTAATAGTTGCGCTTTTTCCAAGAGGCGATGGCATCAATGTCTTCTTTGGCTTTGTCCAAATAGGCGTTCATGTCGTTCTCGCCAGTCCATGTTAGCCACATCTTTTTGTAGTTGGCGTGGAAAGCGGCGGCATAAGAAGCATAGGCATCGACAGAGAGATTCATCTCCGCTAAGGCCGCTACCTTTGCCTCTTCCTTGCCGAGGTCGTTGTATTCTCTTAACGCGATGACGGACTTGACTTTGTGCCCATAGAACTCACCAAGTAAGGCGAAGCATTTTTGGTCGCCAGCTAAGGAGAGGAACTCCTTCTCGGCTTTCGTAGCGGGGCTTAACGAAATCAAGGCGAGCTTCTCCTTGGCCTCTTTGGCGAGGTTCAACAAAACCGTGGAAATTGTCACGGGGTTATCTTTGCTTTTATCGATTTCGCTCCCTTCTTTGATGGCTTTGCAATATTCGGAGATGGAAAGGCAGTTGGCGTAGGGATGGGAAGACTTGGAATCGACCCAGCGCTTGATGCCGAGATAGCCAAATGTATTGGGGTGGGAGGAGCAGGCTTCCGCGTACCAGTTCGCGTCGCCGTCGACGAAGTATAAAGACGAGATCGTGGGAATGACTTTCGATGCGACTTGCATCGCGCTGAACAAGGCGTCCACATTCTCTTTGGAAACACTGCTAAAACGGTAGAAGAAGAGGCCCTTAAAACGTTCTTTGCTGAAATCCTTATCGTACGCCATATGGCCAAATAGCTGGTAGAACGCGAAGTGTTTTTCCAAGGATAAGGTACCATTAAATGCTTCATCGGCGTAGAAGTATTCCCTTCCATCAACGTAGCCATCGCTTCCCATGACGATGCCGGACACTTTCTCTAAGCTCATGTTGGCGAGGTAGTTATGAACAAAGTCATAATCGCCAAAGCGCAGATTGAAGAAGTCGTTGTTGCGTAGCTCGAGCAAAGTTTTTTGGCCGCTAGGCAAGGCTTCGAGGACTTCGTCGGCGAAGTGGTGGACGCCATTGACAAACATGTGGTCGCTGGAATACTTCGCCGAGATGTCCATCGTGCAGGGGAGATCGCCCCAAATGGAAGCGACGACGGAGTAGTCGGTGAAGTGCATGCGGTGGATGACTTTGAACTCGCGCGGGTTGGCTTTCAGACTGGCCTTGATGGGCTCGGCGTAGACATCGTGAAGCCACTGCTCTTTGTATTCGGCTGCGCTAAGGTCACCTAAGTCGATATCGGCCATCGGCAAGTTTTCGCCGGTGCAGATACCCATTCCGTCAAGCTTGGGATAGGTGGATAGCAACGCTTCTGTCGAGCGGGTGAAATAGTCTTTGGTGACGGGATTATCGAGCTTGGCGTCGATACCATGCTTTCCATGCTCGCCGAAAGGATAGAGGTTCCACACCGAGATATAGAAGCGGATTCCGCGGTTATGCGCCAGGTCGATGACGGAATTGAAGTGGGCGATTTTCTCATCGATGCTCAGGGTTTTGACGATTTCATAGGAACCTTCTGTCCAATGCTCTTCACGGACGGCGTTAGCGCAGTTGCCTGAATAAGTGGCATCGAAGGGGATTTTGGTTTTCCACACATCGGCGAGGGCCACATCTTCATACCCGGGGACTTTCACCAAGGAAGGGAAGGGATTTAAGGACCATAGATTGACGGCATTGAAGCGATTGCGCGCCGCGGCGTCGAAATACTCTTTCCAAAAGGATAAATCCCACATGTCTTTGATTTGGGCTTGCGCGTTTTCGCCCGTATCGGTATAGGAGGGAGTACGCATGTCTAGCGGCGCGTTTAGCTTGAGCATCCGCTCTTGGATGTATGGGCTGACTTTCTTGTCCTTGATGCCAGAAAGGCCATGGTTTTCTTTGAGATAGTCGGCGACTTCAAGACCGCCATAAAGGAGGCCGCGGGTGTCTCCACCTTTGATGGTGATGTTTTTCCCTTCGACGCTAAGGGTATAGACTTGCTCCCCAAGTTGAGTGTCGATGCCGCCGAAGGAGATTTGGTAGTCGCCGCCTCGTTCCTCTAGGCCGACGGCTTTGGCAGAAGAAAGGATTTCTTCTTTGGCGAAGGAAAGGACGGGGTCGTCCCCGGTAAGGGTGACGCTTACTCCCTCTTTCGCGGCCCCGCCACAGGAAACAAGGGGAAGGAGGAGGAATAGGGGCTGGAAGGCCCATAGAGGTTTATGTATTTTCATGTAGGTGATTCTCCGGATTTGATTGAAATTGTGGGATGAAGTGCGGCAAAAGCTTCAAGCATTGCGGTGAATATCGTTTTATCGATGCTTTGCCCGGGGGCGTTAGGAAGAGAAAGAAACCGATTCTTCCGCGTTATTGGCCGCCTGAGAGCAAAGTCTTTGGTTTCCTCCTTATCGATGGGCTTGGATTGGCTTTACCATAAGGATGTCAGGGCGTTTCTTGTTATCTATTTCTTGAATGGTAGGTATTTTTTCACAAATAGCGAGGCGATTGTTCCTCATGCGGGATCGCGGCCTTATGAAAAACGGCGTCTGAAACGAGACATAACGCGCCGCCTAAGATACGTACCAAAAAAAGGAAACGAGGGGGTTTTGCGGATGAATTTTCGACACTTAGCCACGGCAAAAACGATGGTGGATCAAAAAAGCCTAGCGGTTTAGGCTAGGCTAAGAGGAGGACTAATACTTTCTCGGCTTCCACTTCGCGGCGGTTTCAACATCCTTTTCCACGGTCGCGGTGCAGGAGGAAGGATCGATGAACCCATGGCGCGGCATGCGTTCTTTCTTGAAGCGCCCCTCCCATAAGGAAGCGTAGTTTTTCCATACCTCGACGCCATGGGTTAAAGCTTCCACGGACTTGGCGCGATGGGCTTCTTCTTTGCTGTCGTTGAAGATGCGCAATTCCATGGCACCCTCAAACTTATCCGCGTAATAGTTGCCTAAGGTGGCGAACATCTCTTGGTCGAGGAGGTGCGAGGCAAAGACTTTGTCTGCTTTCTCTTCTTCGCTTAAATGCTCGCGGACGTCTTGGAGTAGTTCCAAGGTTTGGCTGGCGAGACTGCGGATATCGGCGGCGACTTGCAAGGGGGTGCGCTTGGTGAACGTGGTCTGCCCTTCTTGAAGGGCCTTGGCGTAAGCGGCAAAGGACATGATGTCGCTGTCGGGGTCGGCTTGGTCGCTGTTGATAAAGCGCTTGATATCGAGGAATCCGAATAAGGTCGGGTTACTCAAGCACATTTCGGGCAAGAAGGCCGCATCGGTGCCGCCGGGCTGGAATTGGCAGATGATATTGGGCATGATCTTGCCTGCGGTGACCATGGCTTTGTAGGCGTTAGTCAAGGCCGAGGGGGAGACGGCCGAATAATGGGCTTTATAGATTTCTTCCCAACGCTGGTTGCTGACGGAATCAGGTTCGTATCCCATGCGGCCGAACATCGAATACATGGCCCAGTGACGGTCGTAATAGTAGTTCCCGTTAAGCGCATCATCGAGGAATTCGTATTCTTTGCCCGAGACATAATAACCATCGATGGCGAAATGCCAGCCACGGACGCGATCTTGTTTGATGTTGCGGCAGAACTCTCTGGCGAAATCCGGATCGCCCCAAGTGAGGTGATAGGCGTCCTCGCCACGGACGTTATACATCATGTCCCACCCTTGGGGCATCGATTCAATATAGCCGTCGTTGTCGGAACATTTCGTGACGGAGAGGAGCCTAGTGTCGTTATATCGCTTGTTGACGTAAAGCTTATAGGGGTAGTCATTCCAGACGGAATAGAATGTGTCGGTCAGGTGGGTATTGCCCACGCCCGCGAATCCGATATAAAACGTCTTCGCGCGCTCGGGGTCTTTATCGAGGACGGCTTTGACGGCATCACCATAGACCTCTCGGTACCATTTGGCGGTTTCGAGTTCTTCCTCGGCGGGGTAATCCATGTTCTCGCCACAGGTCGTCTTCAATTCGTAGATGTAGGGGTAGGTCTCCAGCAAGGTTTGGTAGGCCTTTTTAAAATAGTCGCGCGTGGTGGCGTTATCACGGTGGCTCGTGATGCCATAATGGCCTTCTTCGGAGAAGGTGTAGGTGTTCATCGTGGACATCTGCCAATAGATGCCACGGTCTTTGGCGGCTTGCATCACGTCTTTCCAGAAGGAAATCTTCTCGTCGATGGTCATCTTCTTCACCAAGCGGTAATTGCCTTCCTGCAGGTGCTCGGGGCGATACATGTTCGTGCAATTGCCAAGATAAGTGTCATCGTAGGTGCCGGTATACTCATAAACGTCATCCAAAGCGCATTTTTCGTATCCGGGCACCTTGACCATGGAAGGAAGGCTATTGACGGTGGCGAAACTAAGCAAGTTGTAGCGCATCTTCGCCATGCGGTCGAAAAGTCCCTTCCAGAATTCGAGGTCCCAGGTGTTTTCGAGATTCCATCTGGTGGAGTCGCCATTATTGGTGTAGCTGGGGTTACGTAAGTCCATCGGCGGACGGATAGAGACGCCGCGATATTCTAGATAGGGGGAGTGCTCGGAGTTCTCCAATTTATCGAAGTTTCCGTGGATCTCCAATTCCTCGGCTAAATCGAGGCCGCCATACATCAAGCCTTGGTCATCCCCACCCACGACACGGATGGCGTTATTATTCTTTTCGATGCGGTATTGCTGGGATTTTAAGGCATTATCCCTGGCGAAAGTGATTTGGAAATCGCCGTTTGAATCGCGGTATTCAAAACCTGCTTTCGCCGCCGCGTCTTTGATTTGGGAGACGCTGAAGGCGACGGGATTAGAAGAATCGAATTGAACGGACAAAGTGGGCTTGCTGCTCCCGCATCCTGCCAATAAAGCGACGGCAATGGGGGAGATTAGCCAAAGTGTTTTCTTTTTCATGTGAATTCGGGGTTATCCAGCCAGGCCCAGGTTTAACTGGATAGTCTTTCCTTTCTTGGGCCGATTTTTTTATTGGTCTAATTTTGGTGGAAGAAGCACTGGATGCCACAGGGATTTCGGGAAAAGCCGAACCTGTTTCTTTAACTGTAGGAAAAGCCGCCTGGGCTTTGAACCCAAGCGGCCGAAGAAGGATTGTCGTCAATCGACTTTCTTTTTGTGTTCGCGGATGCTGGCGACCACGCCCCAAGCAAGTCCTCCGGCGAGGAGGATGCCGGTGGCGATTTGCAGCCCGAGAATCAAATCTTCCCAGAACACACGCACGTGACGGATGCGGATGTTGGAGGAATAGCCGTTCATGGCGTTGGAATGGACGGTGGTGTAGCAGATGCGGTGCACCGCTTCGCGCAGACCCCATGCGACATCGGCGTGGCCGGTTTTGGCCGCTTCAATGTCTTCGAGGTAACGGGAACCATCGATGAGGTTAGTGCCCGCGGCTAACATGGCGGCGAAGTTCAGATAAGGCGTGCCCTTGCCGAACCACATATCGGTGACGGCGATGCCAGTCATACCGATTTCATTGCGGAGATAGTCGGTCATGAAGGCTTTGCGCAAGCCCGTCCAATACAAACCGACGCGGTTCATCGCGACCATCACGCCTGCCGCGCCGCGGAAGACGATGGGTTGTCCTTCATAGACATAAGTGGTGCCTTTCATGGTGATGGGGAGCTCGAAGGCGCGGAGATAGATTTCGCGGATCGTCTGCTCGTTCGCCCAAGTCTGGACGCCGCGTCTCATGTCCTCGACTTCGTTGAGGCCGAAGTGTTTGTTGAAGACATATAGGCCGCGGTTTTCCATGGCGTTGGTCTCGTAGGCGCAGACGACGCCAGAGAGGTAGCCATCTTCGGAATAATATTCGTAATTACGGCCTAAGTACGGGGTGCGCTGGATGTTGGAGCCCGGGCCATAGAGGCCATTATAACCAACCCATAAGGCGTCATCGGAGATCATGTTTCCGGTCGCGAAGGCGAGATCTTGGTTCCAGGTGGAAGCGCGGACGCCGGCGGAAGGATAGCAAGTTGGACGCATTTTGGCTTCCGGGGAATTCTCGTCGTATTTGGTCCAGAAGAGTCCGACTTTGGTGTTTTTGTTGGTGGAGAAGCGTTCGGTGCAGCCGTTAGGGCCATTCTGGTCGACGTTTTGCGGCTTGCCATAGTTGGCGATGGCGCCGGAGGAACGCATGCCGGAACGGATGCAATCCGCCATCTCTTCCCAAGTCATCTGGTCGAGGTATTCATCCCATAGGGGATCATCATATTCGATGGGGTTGCCTTCTTCGTCCTGGCGCAGGGAGATGAGCTGTAGATCTCCGCCTTTGCCCATGGTGGGATAGGCTTTGGTGTCTTCGGGAAGCTTGACTTCGCCTTCACGGCCATATTTGAAGAGGTCTTCCTGAAGTTTGTCGTTGTAGTGGAGGACGACATGTTCGCCCCAATTCAGTTTGACGGTGCCATTCCAATCGGCTCGGGAGATGTATTTGACCTCATCGCCGGCGACGCGGTGCTCGTAGTTGTTGTAATCGCAATCCTGGAAGAGGTTCTTGATGGGGGCGTGGGTGGAGGCGTTGGTCGCGTAGCTGACGCCATCGAAATCCAAGGAGATTTTATGGGCTAGCGAGGCCATGCCCTCTTTATCCATCTTGTTGCCCGTGGTACCGGGGTTATTTCCTTTGGCGGTGAGGGTGTTATTGAGCGCGTCATGGGCGTCATGGCCAACGGAGAGATAATAGTCGCCGCCGGTGATGACATAGGTGCCGGCCTTCTTCGCGTCATAGGAAGCGAATTGACGTTCGGAGATGGCGATCTCCACTTTCTCGGTGGCGCCAGGCTCCAACGAGGCGGTTTTGGCGAAGCCGACAAGCTCGGAGGCGCTATTCTCGACGCCATTTTCCATACAATATTGGTTGTAGGGTTTGTCCAAATAGACTTCGACGACGTCTTTGCCGGCGACGGAGCCGGTGTTTTTGACGTCGACTTTGACGGTATAGGTCGTCTTATCCCCATGTCCGTCTTTATCGACAGAGAAGTTCGAATACTCGAAATTGGTGTAGCTTAAACCGAAGCCAAACGGATAAGATACGGCGTTTTTGTAGGAGAATTCTCCGACTTTGTCTTTGCCCACGACATAGTCTTCGTAGCGGGATTCGACATAGCGGTAGCCCACATAAATGCCTTCTTGGTAGACGGTGTAGACGCGGTCTTGGTTGAGAGAGCCTTTATCGTCGACGTAGGGGTCGGGGGAGTCTGCGTAAAGTTTCGGCCCAAAGTTGGTCAATGCCGGGTTTTGGTGATGAGAAGCCCAGAAGGTGGCGGAGAGGTGACCCGAAGGATTGATTTTGCCCACGAGAATGTCGGAAAGAGCGTTGAAACCATAGGAGCCCGGGGTGCCGATCCAGATGGCGGCGTCGATGCCATATTCCTCGTTCTCGATGAAATCGGCTTCGACTTGGTTGGCGAAGTTTAGGACGACGATGACTTTCTTGAAGACGCCGGCCTCTTTTTTGGCATTTAGTCCACGGAGAATATCGCGTTCGATGGGGGATAAGGAGAGATATTCGCCATTGGTGGAGTCGCCACCTTTGCCATCGACGTCGACGAGTTTGTTGAGCGAATAGTTGCCGCGGGGTGAATCCGAACCCTCGCCGCCGACGCGGCTGATGACCATGATGGCGGCGTCGCCATAGGAAGCGAAGCTAGAGCCAGTGGCGGATTCGACTTCCGCCCAAGGGACATCGCCGATGGAGCGAGGTCCGGTAACGCCCGCACCGACGGAGCCTTTGGTGCGGCGGTAAGCCACGCCATCGCCTGTGGCGTAATAGTCCCATAGAGTGGGGTTGACGGAGAGGTTGTTGTTATGCTCTAACGCGGTTTTTAAGTTCGGGGCGCTGCTGGTATCGACCGAGCCAGAACCGGTTCCACCATAGACGGGATCGGCCGAGGAAACGGAGAATAAGGAGGATTTTGCACCGGATTTTAACGGCAAAGCCCCATTATTTTTCAATAAGACGAAACCTTCGGCGGCCACTTCTTCGCATTGCTTTTGGCCCGCCGCGAGCAGTTCGGGGATATCGTTATAGCGCGATTTGAAATATTGGGTGTCGGTCTGCGTATCATCGCCGATGGTCTCGCGGATGGTATCGGAGGTATTGAAGGCCTTATTGATTTGGACGCGCGCAGAAGGGTCTTGGGTGATGGCGCCGCCGGCGAGAAGCATGGGGAAGATGACGGCGGTGACGCCAACGATGGCCTTAGGCGCGGGATTTTTAACGGGCTTAAGCACGAAGAACCCGGCGATGGAAAGCGCCAACGCTAACGCCATCGGCACGGCGGAGAGGAAGAAGGGTGCCGTCCATGTCGCGTCGATACCATAGATGGCGTCGGAGACATACATCCAGCATTTGGTGGCGAAGAACGATAATCCAATCGCACTGCCGGCGAGGGCGGGGATGCCTGCGTATTTCCCATGGAAGAAAAATAACAAGACGATGGAGAAGACACCGCCGAATATTAGGGCGAAAAATGCGCCCATGTCGAAGATGGGGTGATAGGGGTCCGCGTACTGGTTGGTGATATGAAGCGCGGCGGCGATGATCATCAAGATCGCCGCAAGCAGGGTCAAAATCTTTCCAACGGTCAGCGTTTTGAAAAAGTTTTTGAAGAATGCCATTGTATCTCCTTTCTAGATGGAATGGATGACCGTGGGCGAAACATCTAGGGCGCGGCTGACGCGAAGCGCGCCAAGCCACGAAAAGGCGTTTCGAGGGTTATCGATTCTTCATTGGCTTTAGTTTAGGAAAGACCGGGATGGGTCAATGGGCGATTTCACTAAGCGTCAGTTTCATTTCGCTAAGCGCAATCTTTTAGTATTTGCGGCACTTCCAATTGCGGATGGTATCGATTTCCGCGGCCACGTCACTTTTGTACGCGCTTGGATCGACGATGCCCATGCGCGCAAAGCGCTCCGGTTTGAAACGGGCGAGGAAAGCGTCGCTATAGGTGTTCCAATATTGGATAAATTCTTCCGCGTAGGCGATGGCTTTCTCCTGATGGGAGGTGTCCTTGGTGTCGTTATATTGCCTTAGCTCGACGCCAGCGCGTATCTTGGCAGCATAGAATTTGGTGAGGTGGTAGACGCACTCTTGGTCAAGCACGATTTGGTTGAGCTCGTCATTGCCTTTGCCATAATCGCGGTAGGCTTTGGTGGCGCGGGCGTTATGGCTGGCGATTTGATCCAAAGTATCCGCGACTTCCAGCGGGGTTTTGGCGGAGAATTTCGTTTTTCCTTCTGCGACTTCCTTGGCGTATTCGGCGAAGGATAAGACGCCGGAGCCTTCGTAGGAGTTGGTCGCGTTGACGAACTTCTTTAAGCTGAGGTAGCCGCCCATGGTGGGATGGGATTGACAGGTCTCCGGATACCAAGCGGAGTCGGTGCCTCCGTTATAGAAGAGACGTTGGAACTCGCAAAGCCATTTGGATCCTTCGACGAGGGCATCATAGGCGAAGTCCACGCTTTTTGCGTCTTGGTCCGCGAAGTGGGCGTGGATCTTTTTCTTCAGCCACGTTTCGTCGAGGCCGATGTCATAGCTGAAACGACCAAACATCGTATAGTTGATGAAGTGGCGGTCATAGTAGTAGCCGCCGTTAAGCTTTTCGTCGACGAACTCGTATTCCTTGCCCATAAAATAACCGGCCGAACCCAGGATGAAACCGGTGGATTTGGCTTGCTTCATGTTGCGGCAGAATTCGTGGGCGAAGGAAGGTTCCGCCCAGGTGAAGTGGTAAGCGTCTTCGTTGCGGAGGTTATAGGTGTCGTAAGTGCCTTCGGGTAAGGCGTCGCGGGTGGCTTTGGAATACACTGGCGCGGTCACGGCATACATGTGGGTGTCCGCGTAACGGGTGGAACAAGTCCGCTGGAAGGGGAAATCCTTCCATAAAGGCCAGTTTTGCTCGGTTATCGAATAGCAAAGGGTGAAATCTTGCTTGCCCTTCTTCCCACCTAGAGTATCGATGCAGGCCTTGCCATAGACGTCATAGATCCATTGCTCGGTCTCCATTTTCGTCGCGGCGGGGTAATCCATGTTTTCCCCGGCGGTGACGCTGAGGCGGTCGATGTCATAGGTGTTTAGCAACGCGCAGGTGGCCTTGTAAAGATAATCTTTGGTCACGGGGTTGGCGCGGTCGTTATCTATGCCATAGTCCGAGGTGATTTGCTCCGAGAAGGTATAGATGTTCATGATGTCGTATTGGAAGAGAATGCCATGGCGGTGGGCCGAGGCGATGACGGCTTTCCAATGGTCGATTTTCTCCTCGATGGGCATGGTTTTGTAGACGTGGTAATTGCCTTCTTGGAGATGCTCGGGACGGAACATGTTGGTGCCGTTGCCGTAATAGGAGTCGTCGTATTCCCCGTCATAGACATAAATATCGTCTAAGGCGCATTGTTCATAACCGGGGACTTTCACCATCGTGGGAAAGGCGCAGAGGGTCGCGATGTCAAAGAGGTTGTAACGCATCTTGGCCATACGCGCGAATAGCCCATCCCAGAAGGAAAGGTCCCAGGTTTCCTTGAAGTTGGCGCGGGTGGCGTCCCCGTTAGCGGTGTAGCAGGGGGTGCGCGCGTCCATCAAGGGCATCAGGCGGAAGCCGCGGTCGGCGATATAGGGAGTCCCTTTTGAGGAGGAAACGCCTGCAATCCCGCCACTAAAATCGATTTCTTCCGCGATTTGAAGGGCGCCATACATCCCTCCGGTGGCATCGCCGAAGGAGACGTGGATTTTCTTCTCTTCCACATGGATATCGTAGGCTTGGGCGCCCAAAGAAGAGTCCACGGGTTTCAATTCGATTTGGTATTGTCCGCCTTCCGCGACATATTCAAGACCCGCTTTCCGCAACGAGGATTTGATTTCCTCAACGCCGAAAGCAAGGGGCTCACAGGAACTGTCGAATTGAATGGAAACGGTCGTCTTAGCGTTGCTCCCGCATCCGGCGAGGCAGGCTAGGGTCAGCAACGGAACAAGAGTGTGTAATTTATTCATATCAAACCTTTTTTGTGCTTGGATAAAAGAAGGGCCACAATGACACTTATTGCGGCCCTTCCAAATAAGGATATTCGGAATTAGAGAATGTTGGCGTAGACGACGGAGTGGCGTTCGCGGGCATACATATGCATGATGCATTTGGCGACGCCTTCATCCATGTAGAACCAGCCATTGAGTGTGCCGTCGAGACGGTCGATGGTGCCTTGGACCACGCCATAGGAGTCCACGGTTGCGGTGAAGGCGGAGATACCCGTGTCTTCGATGGCGCCGGTGATGGTGTAAGTGTTATCGGAAGCGGCGACGACTTCGAATCCTTCGATGGTGTTCTCTTCTTTTTCTTCGTTAACGTAATGTCCTTCATATTCGCCCACGAAATCGCCGGCACTTTGGACGGTGGTTTCGTAGAGCTTGTTTTGCTTGACGGTCCCGCCTTCGCCATCATCGACTTCTTTAGAGCCGTAGCCGTATTTGATGAGGATGCTGCCATCGGCGTTTGAAACAAGCTCGGTCGCGGGATACTTGGTGGGATTGCCTTCATCGTCCTTGACGCCGCGGGAGATGTTATATTCGGGGAGGTTCACTTTATAGGTGCCATCGGCATTCTTGTCCCAGGTTCCTTCGACGGAGAAACCACCAGAGGTGGAGTTGAGGAAGGGGTCACCGGAGCCCATGTTCATATAGACGATCTTACGGGAAAGGACGGCTTTCTTGCCATCTTTCTCCAAGGCGAGCTGCAAGGCGTAGTTCGGGCCTTGGTGTTTGGAGGCGGGTAGGTCTTCGTATTTTTCGGCATCACCTAAGGAGAAGTAATTCCAAACGTGTTCATACTTGGTGGTGACTTCCGGGGCGGATGAAGAGGAAGAGGATACGCTGCTGGAAGAAGGCGCGACGCTAGTGGTGGCGGGGACAGAAGCGCTGCTGGAAGCCGGCGCGTTGCCTCCGCCGCAAGCGACGAGGGTACCGGCTAACGCGAGTCCCATAATTAAACTGAGTTTTTTCATGAAATGCTCCTTTGCATTATTGGTTTGGCTACATTGAAAAATGAAAGCCCTTTCTTCGTCGGGAGCATTTCTTCAATCGCGTTTTTTATTTCTTGAAGGTTCTACTCCGCCACGGCTGAAGGAAGCGTGATGGAGAGGTGAAAACGGCCTTGGTCTTGCTTTAAGGAGCAGTAGCCGCCGTATTTTTTGGCGATGCGCTTGATCGAGGGTATCCCATATCCGTGGTAACCATCGCGCGAATCGACCTTCTGTCCGGACGTCGGGCCAAGGGGGTTTTCTTCCTCGATGTGGACGAATCCGTTTTTCGTGCCGACGCGGAGACGGATGCTTCGATGGTCGATGTCGGCTAAGGCCTTTTCGTAGTTAAAAGCGTTTTCGAGGATATTGGAAAAGAGGGAGACGATGTCTTGCCGCTGCATGAACAAGATGGCCTTCCCATCCGCCATGACATCGACATCGATATGATGGTTCTCCGCGCGGAATTTGAGGTCCGTGAGGATGAGGTCGAGTTCTTTGCAACCCGTGTCGAAAGAATTGTCGTAGATCCGCAAGGAGCGCTGGAATTCGGAGAGGAACGTGGGGTCCATATTGGCCCCGAGTTCGGCGGCGCGGAGCTGATGACGGAGGTCATGGACTTTATGGTTGATGAGTTCCATGTTGTCTTGGAGCAATTCGAATTCGTGGACATGGACCATGTGCTTTTGCTCCAAAGCCTCATTTTCCAAAAGCTTGGTCGTCGAGAAAACGATGAGGAATTGCATGGATAATGTGACTAAGGTGCTGAGCAGATTAAAGACGAGGAACATCCCGTATTCCAAAGGGGAGTCGGCTTGCAGACGAACTTGGATGAGACCCGCGAGGGCTTGCAAGAGCACGAAGGTGGAAAGCAATATCGTGAGGCGCGTATCGAATTTGACAAACCGCGGGTGGGCGGTGACTTTCCGAAACAACAAGTTGAACAAGATAATGACGATGGCGAACAAGGGGTAGTAGATGAGCAAGTAGATATCGTTGTCGCTGCCGATAAGATAGATGCTTGGCTGGTTCAACAATCGGCCGAGGATGAACAAGACCAGATAGTAGGTCGTCCGCGTGAAATCGTGAAGGATATTGGAACTGATGAAGACGAAGAATTTGTTGCTTAACGAGGTCTTATAACAAATTAAACAGGAGACGATGAAGGGTATCATCAATAGGCTATAGATGGCGAAGGTGGTATAACGATACGAATCGACGCCTTGGGCGAGGAAATGTTGGCCCAAGAAAGTCACGGGTATGGTCATCACGAGGGAACTGAGGGCGATAAGAATCCATTTAAGGCGGAAATGGGGCGCCTTTCCCAGGGAATGATTGAACAAAAAAGACATCAGGAGGAATTCGGCGGTGAATCTCCAGTAGGTCAGGTATTGGACTAACCAGGCAACAGCGGGGTTCATAAGTTAAAGTATTCGTCCATGGCCTCGATGAATTGCCGCTTGCCTCCCCGGGGCAAGGGGAAGGAGGGGCCGTCTTTCATCATGACGTTGTCTTTGGAGAGCCCTTTGACGTAGGCAAGGTTGATGACGACACTGCGGCTGAGGCGGAAGAATTGCTTGCTTGGCAAGGCGTTGGCGGCGCTGGTGAGGCTATTCCACACTTGGTATTTTTCTTTGACGGTGACGTAAGTGAGCATGTGTTCCTCGGCTTGGATATAGACGATGTCGTTCACCGGGATGCGCACGAAAATCGACGACTGGATGTAGAGGAGGATTTCCTGTTGCTTCTTATTGCTTAGTTTTTCCACGCCGCGGTCGAGGACGCGTTCTAATTTGGCTGCGTCCACCGGCTTGACCATGAAATCCATGGCGTCAACCGTATAGCCTTCGATGGCGTATTGGGCTAATGAGGTGGTGAAGATGAGCAAAGCTTGGGGATCGATTTGGCGGAGTTGCCGCGAAGCGTCCATGCCGTTGATCCCAGGCATCATGATGTCCATGAAAATGATGTCATAGCCGAACTTTTTGGAATCCAGAAAAGCAAAACCATCGGCATAAACATCGATTTTGAAATTGATTTTCTTCTGTTCCTGGTAGGCGTCTAGAAGGCGAATCAGTTCATTCTTTTCTTGTTCATTGTCCTCTACAACGGCGATCCGAATCATATTCTCGTGCTCCTGTGCGCATGCTCACAATTCTATTGTTGCTTGTTGTTTTTCTCCTATCAAGCAGGATTGGAACAAAATGCCGTTTTTAGGAACGGATGAAAGAAATTAAACGTTTTGATGGCACACTTGGTGTAGCAAATTGCGCGTTTCATGAAATTGCATGGAGAAAACGGGGGCTTTGGGTTTTAAATGTCATCTTGAGGATAAACCAATGAAATTACTGCCAAAGGACGCGCTTTTATTCGCTATTGCCGCCCCCCTTCTCGCCGGATGTGGCGGTGGAAATAGTCTTGGCGTTTCCGTCGTCACCCCCGAAGGGAACCATCTCGCTGAATTCGCCTATTCGCAAATCCAATCCGCCGTCACCAAAGTCGGTGGTGCGGTTTCTTCTTCCGGCGCTTACAAAATCCACCTGGATACCATCGACGCCTCTTTGGGCGAAGAAGCCTATAAAATCAGCGTAGAAGGAAAAGATATTCATGTCGTCGGCGGCGACGCGACGGGCTTAATGTATGGCGGGCTTTCCATCGCGGAACAGATCGAGATGGGCAACATCGACGCCATCAAGGCCGAGACCGTGACCCCGAGCCTGAAAGCCCGTGGCTTAAAGTTCAATATCCCTCTGGATATGCGCACGCCTTCTTACACCGATGGCGGCGATTCGGGCCAAGCCAATATTCCGGCGATGTGGGACATGAGCTTCTGGGAGGAAGAGTTGGACCGCATGGCCTTAAACCGCATGAACGTCCTCACTCTTTGGAACCTTAATTCTTTCCCTTCCATGGTCAAGGTGCCCGGTTATGAGGACTGCGCGCTAAACGATGTGTGGCGCACGACGTTACCCTTCGATAGTTCCTACAAAGGAACCGGTGCCGATTTGGTGCGCGAGGAGCATTACCAAGAAGGCAATTACGAAGTGGTGAAGACCATCAGCGTCGACGACAAGATCAAGTTTTGGCAGGATGTTTTCGCCAAAGCCCATGACCGCGGAGTGAAGGTCTATTACTATTTCTGGAATGTCTACACCTTTGGCGAGCATGGCAACTATGGCATCACCGCCTCCCAGGATAACCCGACGACGACCGATTACTTCCGTAAGGCGGTCGAAGCTTTCGTCGATACGTATCAGAACCTCGATGGCATCGGCGTGGCCGCGGGCGAGAACATGAATTTGCCTAAATCCGGCGGCGAGACCGGCGGCAGCATGGGCAGCGTCGGCTATGGCGATGAAGAAAACGAAACTTGGCTCCACGATACTTATGGCGAAGGGGTGAAAGCTTCTTTAGCCAAGACTCCCGGACGTCAATTTGAGTTCATCCACCGCATGCACTATTCCGACGCCAACTCCTTAAAAACCATTTGGAGCGACCTCCCTTGTACGTTCTCCCTTTCCGATAAATACTCCACCGCCCATATGTACGCGGTCGAAGAGCCGCACCTCATCGATCCAACCTTGGAGACGATGGAAAAGGGCCAACACCTCTTCTTGGAAATGCGCAATGACGACGCCTATTTCCACCGCTATGGCGGGGTGGACTTCCTCCGCGCCTACATCACGAAGATCCCTAAGCCCGTCACCGGCTTCTTCATGGGGTCGGATGGCTATATCCAAGGCCGCGAATATATGGATAAAGAAGAAACATTCAAAGGCCAGCTTTACCAAGCCAAGCATTGGTATAACTATATGTTGCTGGGCCGCATCGGCTACCAATATGACCTCAGCGATGATTTCATCCGCGCGAAGATCAAAACCCACTTCAGCGACATGAAACTCACCGACGAAGAGGTGAAAGACTTCTTTGACTTACTCAATAACGCCGGCAGAATCCTGCCGAAATCCAACATCTTGTTCTATACCGGCGGCGACTCCTGGTATCCCGAAGGCAGCTGGACCAACCCCAATACCTTTGGTTATATCGGCGTCAAGCGCTTGATCAAGGCCAATAACGCCCACCCTTACGGCAACACTTTGTCCATCCCCGAATACGTGACCGCCACTTTAAACAAGGAAACCATCGATAAAGATACGCCGCTTGATGTCATCAACGACTTCCGTGACGCCGCGAGCAAAACGGATGCCTTAGCGCAGAAACTCTCTTCCCGCATGGGCCAAAACAAAGAGTTCGACGCGATGGTGCTCGATTCCACCTCCTTCGCAAACTTAGGCAAATACTACGCCTCGAAATATGAAGGTGTGTTGGAGCTTCGCTTCTTCAATGACACCAAGGAAGAAGCGCGCAGGACCAGCGCCGTGGCAAAACTGAATGAAGCCATCCCTTATTGGGAGGCCTATGCCAACGATATGATCGCGCGCTACACCGATAATGTGCGTCTCTCCCGCGCGGGCATCTTCTCCTTCTCCGCCGTCACGGAAGAGGTGAAGAAAGACGTCAATGACGCGCAAAATTGGAAGCCCCGTTCCTTATAAGAATAGCCTAGTTAAAACCATCATCCCGATAGCCTTCGTCGGCATCGGGATTTTTCTCTTCATGGATGTTGCGTCGCATTTGGCCAAAAAATAGCCGCAAAACAGGCACAATTTTCTCTTGTGGCGGAATTTAAGGGCGCCTTTGCAGATTCGCTAGTCTTCTCGATTGCGGCCATCAGCTCATCATCATGGACTTTTTCCTCAGCATGAATTTGGAAACCATGGCTTCCTTTATATGATTGTAAGGCAATGGAAACCCGCACAATTCTTGGAGTGAAAATGGTTTGAAACCCAATTGATGGATTTACTTCAACATCACTTCAATAACAACTTCAATAACACTTCAATAACTTGTTGAAGTGCTTCAATAATACTTGTTATCTTCTACCGCGCAGCAATCCTAACCCCGTTGGCTCAAATACTCACCAAGTGGGAGACGTGACCATGGCCGGGAAATAGGAGGATTCGCACTCCCCACATCGTCCTTTTCCTCTCCGTTATTGAAAGCGATGCATGGCAAACGTACTAGGCGTGATTTACCGCGGTTTTAGGTACGCCAAACGCGGGGGATTGCCACTCCGTCTAAATATGCTGCGAGAAGGGTACGAAGGCTGGCGATGAGCAAAAACCCCAAAAATCGCGATAAAACCATGGTGCAAAGTCGGCCAAAAATGAGAAAAGTTCCAATGGCATTGCGATGCGGGCAAAGACACTGAAACATGTGGCGTTCAAATACTTTCCAAGCTGCCGAAGAAATGGCAAAACAATCAAGCCTTACTTACATTTTGACAAGTATTGACAAGTATTTTGGTAGCCCTTGACACCGAAGGCGCATTTAATGAAAAATTGTGGGGTCATGGTATACCTCCCTATTGGATAGCACCTGGGTTTATACCATGATTATCCTTTTATATCGCCATGGAATTAAGAAAAAGGCCGATATGGCCTAGGCTTTCCGGCGTCCGCGCCGCCCCGTTACCCACAGTAAACTGCGAAGCGCCGCGGAATGTATGACTGGGAACGAAAACCATCCATCAGTTAGTACTGATGATAAAAAAACCAATGACCTATGATACAATCGAGGAAAGAAATCCTGATTACAAAAGATTTTGGAGGCGTCTTTTATGAGAGAAGAACTATTAAAAGGCTTGAGTGCGGAGCAAATCGCGAAGCTGAAGCAATGTCGGAGCAGTGAGGAAATGCTCAAACTCGCCAAAGAAGAAGGTCTCGAGCTTAGCGATGACCAGCTCGAAGCCGTCAACGGCGGAAACTGCGCCGCCCCATTGCCGCTTTGCCCGCGCTGCAATCGCGACGAAGCCGTCTATATCCCTCGCACCGACCATGTGATGGAATACGAGTGCAACGCATGCGGGTATCGCTGGACCGTCTGACCTTTGTCCGCCGTTATTGAAGCGTCGCTTTTATCCA